>JBILUH010000010.1:0-57424 GCA_044371095.1 Cyanobium sp. | reverse complement strand
AGGCGGCTGAGGTTGGGGGTGCCGCCCAGCCACAGCTGGTATTGATCAACGCCACTCCCCACCAGGCCGATCTCAGCCATGTAGGGGCGGGCACAGCCGTTGGGGCAGCCGGTCATGCGCACGAGCACCGATTTCGTGATGCCGAGCCGTTGCAAGAGCGCCTCGAGTCGCTCCAGCACCTCGGGCAGAATGCGCTCGGCTTCGGTCACGGCCAGGCCGCAGAGGGGAAGGGCCGGGCAGGCCAGGGCATGGCGAGCCAGGGCAGCCGGATTCTCCGGCTCTGCAAAGCCGAGAGCCGCCAGCTCATCGCGCACGCTGGACTTCTGAGCCGACCCGATGTTGCACAGCAGCAGGTCCTGATTGGGGGTGAGGCGCACCTCGAGCTTGTAGGTGTCGATGATCCGGCGCAGACCACTCTTGAAGCTGCCGGAGAGGCGCCCACTCAGCACCGGCAGGCCGACAAACCACAGGCCTCGGCTCTGGCGGTGCCAACCGAGATAATCCTCGAGCTTGGCTTTGGGCTCCAGCCGCATCCCCTTGATCGGGTGGGCGAAGTAGTGGGTCTGCAGCTCCTGACGGAACCAGGCGACACCACGGTCGTGGATCAGGTATTTCATCCGCGCATGGCGGCGCTGCTCCCGGTCACCATGGTCGCGTTGCAGCGCCACAATCGACTGGATCAGATCCAGCACGTGCTCGGCGGCCACGTAGCCGAGGGGGTCGGCCGTGCGGGCGAAGGTCTCCTCCTTGTTGTGGGTGCGTCCCATACCACCGCCCACGTAGACGTTGCAGCCCTGGGGATGACCCTGGGGATCGCAGAACAGCACCAGGCCGATGTCCTGGGTAAGCAGATCCACCGAGTTGTCGCCCGGTACGGTGACGGCCACCTTGAACTTGCGCGGCAGATAGGTGCCTCCGTAGAGCGGTTCTGCAGCGTCGCCGCTGAACACACCGCCCTCCTGCTGGCGAGCCTTGACCTTGGCGACAGCGGCGCTGGGCTTGATCCGGTAGCTCAGCTCACCATCCACCCAGAGGTCGAGATAGGACCCTTCCGCAGCCATGGGTGACAGCAGGTCGGCGATCTCATCGGCCAGTTGACGTGCTGCCGGGTAGCCGCCCTTTTCAAAGGGTGCTGCCGGAGCCATGACATTGCGGTTGATGTCGCCGCAGGCGGCCAGGGTGGATCCGAGGTGACGCACGATCGTGCCGATCACCTCCTTGAGGTTGTCCTTGCGGACACCGTGCATCTGGAAGGCCTGGCGGGTGGTGGCACGCAGGGTGCCATTGCCCAGGCGGTCGGAGAGCTCGTCAATGGCCAGATAAAGGGGCGCCGGAACCCGTCCGCCGGGGTTGCGCAGGCGCAGCATCATCTGCCAGTCCTTGTCCTGACCTTTGACGCGATGCTCGCGGTTGTCCTGCTGGTAGCTCCCGTGGAACTTGAGGATCTGGACGGCACTCTCGGTGAAATTCGGGGCGTCGTTCCCGAGTTCCGTCAGCAACGGTTCCTTCAGGTGGCCGCTGCTGGCCTTCAGCTGTTCAAACTTGGTTGGAGCCTTGGCACTGGAGCCGTGCATGACTTCGGGCATCGGGTCCTGGGCTCAACGCTCGGCAGTTCCTGAAGCTAGCGAACGGCGTTCAATACAGTCGCGCTGTCTCGCCTGACACCCGTGTCGACCTTTTTGCTCGAAATCGGCACTGAGGAACTTCCCGCCGACTTCGCCCGGTTGGCCCTGCCTCAGCTGGAGCAGATGGTGCGGAAGGATCTCGATGGCCTGCGGCTCGGTTTCGAGGCGATCCATTGCACCAGCACGCCTCGCCGCCTGGTGATCACGGTGGGCGGGCTGCCGGAGCGCCAGCCGGATCTGGAGGAAGACCGCAAGGGTCCACCCGAGGCACAGGCCTGGAGCGAAGGCAGGCCCACGCCAGCGGCCCTGGGATTTGCCAAACGCTGTGGCGTGGCCGCTGAAGCCCTGGAGATTCGCGACACCCCGAAAGGTCCGTTTGTGTTTGCCCGCTGCCGCGAGGTCGGCCGACCAGCAGCGGAAGTGCTGGCGGGCCAGATTCCCCGATGGATTGAGGCCCTGCAGGGTCGCCGCTTCATGCGGTGGGGGGAGGGAGACAGGCGTTTTTCCCGGCCGGTGCGCTGGCTGGTGGCGCTGCTGGGGCCCACCCCCATTCCCGTCACCCTGGCGGACAGTGATCCACCCATCCATGCTGACAGGACCAGCCGTGGCCATCGCCTGGTGGGCACCACGGTCGAGATTGCCAGTGCTGACAGTTACGCCGCCGACCTGGCAGCCGCCGGGGTAGAGGTGGATCGGCAGCATCGCGGCAGGCTGATCCGCGCAGCCGTTGACGCTGCTGCTGCAGCCCATGGCGCTGAGGCCGATCTCCCGGAAGCGCTGTTTGAAGAACTGATCGATCTGGTCGAATCACCATCCCTGCTGGAGGGCCGCTTCGATGCCGCCTATCTGGAATTGCCCGCCGAGGTGCTGAGCACCGTGATGCGGGTCCATCAGCGCTACGTGCCGCTGTATCGCCAGGGGCAGGCAGCGGATCCTCTGGCTCTGAACGCTCGGGACAGCCTCCTGCCACGCTTTCTCTTCATCAGCAACGCCCTGCCTGAGGCGGCAGCAACGGTGGCGCGAGGCAATGAGCGGGTTCTCAAGGCCCGGCTCGCCGATGCGGAGTTCTTCGTCAGGGCTGACCGGTCGATCGCCAGCATCGACCGCCGAGATCAGCTGGCCCGCGTCACCTTCGCCGAAGGCCTGGGTTCGCTGCTGGATCGCACGGAACGCCTGGAATGGTGCACCGATGTGCTGCTGGGGCAGCTGGGTCTCCCCTCCGGCTGTGGGGACCATGCCCGCCGGGCAGCCCACCTCTGCAAGCACGACCTGGTCAGTCAGATGGTGGGCGAGTTCCCCGAACTGCAGGGGGCCATGGGTGGAAAGTATTTGGTTGCCGAGGGCGAACCGGCGGCGGTGGGGTTGGCCGTGCTGGAGCACTACCTGCCCCGCGGAGCCGGGGACACCCTGCCCAGTTCCGATGCCGGAGCAGTGGTGGCGCTGGCCGAACGGCTGGAACTCCTGCTCAGCATCTATGCCAAGGGTGAGCGACCGAGCGGCTCCTCCGATCCCTACGCCCTGCGCCGCGCCGGCAATGGCCTGCTGCAGATTCTGTGGGAGCGGGACTGGACCCTCGATCTCAACGCTCTGCTGCAGCGCTGCACGGCCCACTGGGCTCAGTTACTGCCGCATTTTGCAGTGGAAGCGCCGGTGCTTGCTGCGGAGCTGGGAGAGTTTCTGCGCCAGCGGCTCGTGAGCCTGCTGGAGGAACAGGGCGTGGATGCCGATCTGGTGCAGGCCGTGGCCGGCGAAGGAATGCCTCTCGAGCGCATCCTCAGCGACCCTTCCGACGCCCGCCAGCGAGCCGATCTGCTGGCCGATCTGCGGGCCAGCGGTGAATTGGCCGGCGTGCAGACCGTGGTGACGCGCGCTGCCCGCCTGGCTGAGAAGGGCAGCCTCGACGGCACTGTGCTCAGCCCCGCCGGGGTCGTTGATGCCGGCCTGTTCGAAACGTCCAGTGAGGCGGCGATGTTGCAGGTCTTGGAGCAGCTGCAGCCGATCGCAACCGGTGAGGACATCGGCCGCCACGCCGCCCTCGCCCGGGCCCTGGCTGCCAGCCGGGAGATCCTGGCGGCGTTCTTCGACGGTGAGCAGAGCGTGCTGGTGATGGCCGACGATGGGGCCGTGCGCACCAACCGGCTCAACCTGCTGGGTGTGCTGCGCAACCAGGCTTCTGTCCTGGCGGACTTCAGCCGCATAACGGGATGAGAACCACCTAGGGTCAAAGCTGGGTAAAACCGCCGATGCCTGTCCAGAACGGGGTTTCCGTCTGACTCTTCTCTCATCTGAACAGGCCACGACACCGGTTCGATCTCTGCGTCGCGCTGATTTTCAGCTGGAACCCTTTCGCAGCCCCGACGACCGCATCGCCCTCTGGCAGCTGCTCAACACCCTCGTCCCCACCGCCGTTCTATGGGGAAGCGTTCAGCCGCTGGCCGGGGCGGAATCGCCTCTGCGGCTCCTTCTCCTGCCGGTGCTGGTTCTGTTGGTGCTGTTTTCAGCCCGCTCCTTCGCGCTGATGCACGACTGTGGCCATGACTCCCTGTTCCGCTACCGTTGGCTGAATCGGCCGGTCGGCTTCCTGCTGGGCTGCCTGAATGCGATCCCCCAGCACCCCTGGGCCCGGGGTCATGCCTTTCACCACCGGCACAATGGCAACTGGGAGCGTTACCGAGGGCCCTCCGCGCTGCTCACCCGCAGCAGCTACCTCGCTCTCACGCCACGCCAACGCTGGCTCTATGGCCTCAGCCGTCACCCGGTGATGCTGCTGCCGGGTGGCTGCTACTACCTGCTGATCCGGCCACGGTTGCAGTTGGTGCTCGGCCTGGCTGAGTGGCTGCAGGCGATGGCCACCCACATCGGCAGTCGTGGGGTCGCGGGTGTCGCCGACCTGCCCGCCCTGAGTCGCGATTTTCAGTCCAGTCACTGGTACACCGCGGGCGAGTGCCGCGAGCTGGTGGCCAACAACGTGGTCGTGCTCACCAGCTGGTGGCTGATGGGAGCCTGGCTCGGCCATGGCCTCTTCTGGGCCTGCTATCTGGTGGTGATGACCCTGTCAGCGGCCATCTTCCTGTGCATCTTCTTCGTGCAGCACAACTTTGAGGATTCCTACGCCAGTGGGAGCGAAGACTGGAGTTATCTGCGGGGAGCGCTGGAGGGGAGCAGCAATCTGGATGTGCCCCCCCTGCTGAACTGGTTTTGGGCGGACATCTCCTTCCACAGCATCCACCACCTCTGCGAGCGGATTCCCAATTACAGGCTGCGTGCATGCCACACGGCCAACGCCGAGCGACTCGCCACCAGCCGGGTGCTGCGATTAGCAGATTTCTCCAGCTGCTTCACCTACATCCTCTGGGATGCTGAGGCCAGACGACTGATCACCCTCAAGCAAGCCTGAGGGTTTGGGGCTCCGTTCAGCTGAGAGAAGCTCCGCTCAGCCCTTGCCCATCAGAACAGGCTCGCGGCCTTGATCAGCAGAGCCGGCGGGCATCGACTGCTTAGCACGAACCTTGATGCCGCCCTTGATGGTGCTCACGGCGAGCATGGCGTTCACTTCAGCCTCATCGCGTACTGCGCTGTCGACAGGCGTGTAGCCCTGGGGTGCCAGGGCGTTGCCACGCAGCACAGAACCCAGGGTGAGCAGGGTGAGCTTCAGCTGCTGCCAGGGATTCATCATCACCACCCGCTTGTAGAGGTAGCTGTCGAAGGTGAGGCGCTGAACATCCTTGTCGTCGCACATCTCGACGAAGGCTTCGCGGGCCGCATCGTTGCGGTAGAAGATGTTCTGGAGGATCTCCAGCACCTTGTAGGTGGCGCCGTACTGGCGATCCCACTTCTTCAGGTACTTCTTGAGGTCGGCTTCGGTGGGGATCCTGGTGCCACCGGCGCTCGACTCCACGATCTGCTCGGCACACATCCGGCCGCTCTTGGCCGCGAAATAGATGCCTTCACCCGAGCTTTTGGTCACGTAACCGGCGGCATCACCCACAAGGGCCATGCGGCCCACCACACGCCGCGGGCGGGGATGTTCGGGAATCGGGTGGGCTTCCACCTTGATCACCTCGCCATTGACCAGACGCTTCTTAGCCCGCTCACGGATGCCTTCCTGCAGGCTTTTGATCAACCCCTGGTTCTGTTGCATCGTGCCGGTGCCCACGGCGACGTGGTCGTACTTGGGGAACACCCAGGCGTAAAAATCAGGTGAAACGTCGGTACCGACATACATCTCCGCCAGGCTCTCGTAGTACTTCATCTCCTCGGGCGGCAGCTTGATCCGCTCCTGGAAAGCGATGGCCACGTTGTAGTCGCCCGCATCCATGGCCTTGGCCACTCGACTGTTGGCGCCATCGGCGCCGACGATCAGGTCGACCTCGAGGGTCTTGGCATCGCCAGTGGCCTCGCCCGAGGCGTAATCGGAATAGGTGAGGGTGTACGGGCCCTGACGGTTGACCCCGGTGTCGATCTTGGTGACCAGACCGTTCACCAGGTGGGCGCCCAGATCGGCGGCGCGGTCGCGCAGGAAGGCATCCATCACCTCCCTGCGGCACATGCCGATGTATTCGTCGTCGTTCTCGAGGTTGATGTCCACCTCCCGGTTGGAGGGGGAGATCATCTTCATGTTGCGCACCTTGCGGTCGATGATCGACTCCGGCAGGTCGAACTCGCTGACCATGCAGAGGGGAATGGCACCGCCGCAGGGTTTCGCATTGTCGAGCTTGCGCTCAAAGATCCAGGTTTCAATGCCGGCCTTGGCAAGCACTTCGGCCGCACAGGAACCACTGGGGCCGCCACCCACCACTGCCACACGCAACATCGGAAAACCGCCCCGCCAGGAAGGATGTGGCGGGGAAGCTAACACTGCTGAGCGGTGGGTTGGTGGGCAATCCGCCCTCCCCACCTAGGATCTTTACCACTCCCGTATGCAGGGCTGTTGACCGGTGCCAGGCAGGGGACCCGCGTGACCCGTCGCAATCCCCGCAGCCCAAGCAGGCTCCCCCCTGTTCAGGGAGGCATGTCCCGGGCTGGCGACCTGGAAGACATCCCAATGGCGCGTCGCTCGGCGCGGCCCGGTGCTCCGGCGAATCGCTGGCTGCTGCGGCTCACGGTCGCGACCGGGTCGCTGCTGCTGGGCTTGGTTGTGCTGCTGCTGTGGCGGCCCCAGCCCCTGCAGCGGCTGTTGGCACCGCCGCCGGTGAAGGGCCTGAACGCCCGCACCGGCCCCGACGGCCGGCTGCTGGGTCACTTCCCTTACACCGAACTGGCTCCCTCCGACCGGGTGGCGGTGGCTCCAGGGTTGACATTGCACCGCGACGCCGCCGCCGCTCTGTTGGCCATGCAGCGGGATGCGGCCAACAGCGGGGTCGCTCTTGTGGTGCTCAGCGCCTTCCGCTCGATCTCACTCCAGAACGATCTGTTTTTCCAGGTGAAGGCCGAACGCAACCAGAGCGCGCGCGAACGGGCGATGGTGAGTGCCCCCCCAGGCTTTTCCGAGCACAGCACCGGCTATGCGGTGGATCTGGGTGATGGCCGTGCTCCGGCCACCAACCTGTCTCCCGCCTTCGACCAAACCCAGGCGTTTGCCTGGCTCCAGGCCCACGCGGCTCGCTATCACTTCACCCTCTCCTTCCCCCGCGGAAATGCCCAGGGGGTGAGCTACGAGCCCTGGCATTGGCGCTTCGAAGGCAGCGCTGAAGCACTCCAGGTGTTTGAGCCGGCCCAACGGTTGGCCCGCTGATGGAACCCATTCCCGAACTGCTCTCGCCTGCCGGCAACTGGGAGGCCCTGCGGTCTGCGGTGGCCAACGGTGCCGACGCTGTCTATTTCGGCGTGGAGGCGTTCAACGCCCGGATGCGGGCGGCCAACTTTCGGGTGAGCGAACTGGCGGAGGTGATGCACTGGCTGCACCAGCGCGGGGTCAAGGGCTTCCTCACCGTCAATGTGCTGGTGTTCAGCGAGGAACTGCTGGAGGCCGCAGCGCTGGCGCTGGCGGCGGATGCGGCGGGGGTGGATGCCCTGATTGTTCAGGACATCGGCCTGGCCCGCCTGGCCCGAGCCCTGGCGCCGCGCTTGGCGATCCATGGATCCACCCAGATGTCGATCACCAGTGCCGCCGGCGTGGCCCAGGCTGCGGCGCTGGGCTGCAAACGGGTGGTGCTCGCCCGTGAGCTGACCCTGACCGACCTGGGCCGCCTGCAGCATCAGCTGCAGCAGCGCCAGCTGGCCATGCCGCTGGAGGTGTTCGTGCACGGGGCCCTGTGCGTGGCCTACTCGGGGCAGTGCCTCACCAGCGAAGCCCTCGGCCAGCGCAGCGCCAATCGGGGTGAATGCGCCCAGGCCTGCCGGCTGCCCTATCAACTGATCGTGGATGGCAAGGAGCGCGACCTGCACGATCAGCGCTATCTCCTCTCACCTCAGGATCTGGCGGCCTGGGAGCTGCTGCCCCAACTCCAGGCGATCGGCATTGCCAGCCTCAAGATTGAGGGCCGCCTGAAGGACGCCACCTACGTGGCTGCCGTCACCGATGCCTACCGCCAGAGCCTCGATCGTCTCGCCGAAGGCAGCAACCCAGGCCTTCTGCCCGCCGACCAGCGCCGCTCCCTGGAGCTGAGCTTCTCGCGGGGCCTGTCCACCGGTTGGCTGGAGGGCATCGACCACCGGGCCCTGGTGCATGGCCGATGGAGCAAGAAGCGCGGGCCCCACATCGGCGTGCTCGAGCGCTGGGATTCTCAGGGGGGATGGTGGATCCTGGACACGCGTGAAGCCCTCAAGCCCGGGGATGGGCTGGTGTTTGAGGCTGCTGCCGCCGATCCCCTGGAGGCACCGCTGGAGGTGGGAGGCCGGGTGATGGCGGTGCAGCAGCGGCCCGGTCAGCGATTGGCGATCCGGCTGGGGCCTGGCCGGGTTGACGGCCGCGGATTACGGCCCGGCAGCCCCTGCTGGCTCACCAGTGACCCCAGCCTGGAGCGCCACTGGCAGCGCCTGGCCAGCCAGCCGGTGCCGGAGCGCTGCCGGCTGCTGCGACTGCACGTGAGCGGCCAGCAGGGCCAGCCCCTGGAGGTGCGGGTGCTCGCAGCCGAGGGCCTTCCACCCGGCTGCACCGGCACCCTGGTGCTGCGCTCCGCCTCAGCGCTGCAGGCCGCAAGCGGCCAGCCCCTCAATCAGGAGCGCCTGGAGGCCCAGCTCGGCCGGCTCGGTGGCACCCATTGGACCTTGGAGGGCCTGGAGCTGGCGCTCGACGTTGATCTGTTTCTGCCCATGGCCCAGCTCAACCAGCTGCGGCGGGAGCTTGTGGATCAGCTGGCGGCCCTGGAGCCCGATCCAGCGCCGCCTGGATCGGGCGAGCCGTCTCGACCCCGCGTCGATCTGCAGGCGGTGCTGCAGCAGCTGGCCGCCGTCAGGCCGCGCGAGATAACCACGGCGGATGTGGATCAGGGGCCCGAGCTGATTGTGCTGGTTCGCACGCTGGAGCAGCTGCGGGCTTTGCGAGATCAGCCGGTGGCAGCGGTGATCGCCGACCTGGAGCAACCCGCTGAGCTGCGGGAGGCCGTGGCGATCGGGCGGGGCTGCTGGCCCCAGGGCATCTGGCTGGCCGGGGCGCGCATCACCCGACCCGATGAGCGCTGGACGCTCGAGCCGCTGCTGCGAGCGCGCCCGGATGGCTACCTGGTGCGCAATGCCGATCAGCTGGAAGCCCTCACACCCCTGGCTCCCTGCAGCGGTGATTTTTCCCTGAACATCGCCAATCCGCTCACGGCGGCGTGGTTTCTCGAGCACTGGGGCCTGCAGCGGATCACAGCCAGCTACGACCTGGATCTGCCGCAGATGCTGGCCCTGCTGAAGGGCTGCCCGCCTGAGCGGGTGGAGGTGACGGTCCATCAGCACATGCCGCTGTTCCACATGGAGCACTGTCTGTTCTGCGCCTTCCTGTCGGAGGGCCACGATCACACCGATTGCGGTCGGCCGTGTGAGCGACACACGGTGGTGCTGCGGGATCGCAGCGGCAGCGAACACCCCCTGCTGGCCGACCTCGGATGCCGCAACACCCTGTTCAACGGCAAGGCGCAGACCGCCGCCGAGGCCCTGCCCCAGCTGCAGCGTGCCGGAGTGCGTCACCTTCGCCTCGAGCTGCTGCAGGAATCGGCGACCCAGGCCCGCCAGCGGGTCGAGCAGTACGCCGCGGCGCTGCGTGGAGAGATCAGTGGCCGCAGCCTCTGGCAGCGGGAGCAGCTCGACAGCCGCCTCGGTGTCACCCGCGGCAGCCTCAAAAGCGGCAAGGGCGTGGGATAGAGTTGAGACCTGGCTTCAAGTCTGCGTAAACGTTCCGTCTACATAAACTTCAAGTCAACGTACTGAAAACGTACGTCCATCAAGTACTCAGTAGGACCCTTATTTATATGAGCGGCGCACACACAGGCACGCCCATTCGCAATATTGCGATCATCGCCCACGTCGACCACGGCAAAACCACCCTGGTTGACGCCCTGCTCACCCAGTCGGGCATCTTCCGTGAAGGAGAGGCGGTTCCGACCTGTGTGATGGACTCCAACGATCTGGAGCGCGAGCGCGGCATCACCATCCTGTCCAAGAACACGGCGGTTGACTACGACGGGATCCGCATCAACATCGTCGACACCCCGGGCCACGCCGACTTCGGCGGTGAGGTGGAACGTGTGCTGGGCATGGTGGATGGCTGTCTCCTGATCGTGGACGCCAACGAGGGGCCGATGCCTCAGACCCGTTTCGTCCTCAAGAAGGCCCTGGAGAAGGGCCTGCGGCCGATCGTCTTCGTGAACAAGATCGACCGGGCCCGGGTCGACCCCGAGGTGGCGGTTGACAAGGTGCTCGATCTGTTCCTGGAGCTCGGTGCCGACGATGACCAGTGCGACTTCCCCTACCTGTTTGGTAGCGGCATGGGCGGTTACGCCAAACCGGACATGAAGACCGAGAGCGACAACATGCTGCCGCTCTTCGAAGCCATCCTGCGCCACGTGCCACCCCCGGTGGGCGATCCCGAGAAACCTCTGCAGCTTCAGGTCACCACCCTCGATTACAGCGATTTTCTTGGCCGGATCATGATCGGCCGCATCCACAACGGCACCATCAAGGCGGGCCAGCCTGCCGCTCTGATCCGGGATGACGGCAGCATCAAACGCAGTCGCATCAGCAAGCTGCTCGGCTTCCAGGGCCTGCAACGGGTGGAGATCCAGGAGGCCCGCGCTGGCGACCTGGTGGCCGTGGCCGGCTTTGACGAGGTGAACATCGGCGAGACGATCGCCTGCCCGGATCACCCCGAGGCTCTGCCGTTGATCCGGGTGGATGAACCCACCCTCCAGATGACCTTCGTGATCAACGACTCTCCCTTCGCCGGCAAGGAAGGCAAGTTCGTCACCAGCCGCCAGGTGCGCGACCGCCTGCAGAAGGAGTTGCTCACCAACGTGGCCCTACGGGTCGAAGACACCGACTCCCCCGACCGCTGGTCCGTCAGCGGCCGCGGTGAGCTGCACCTCGGCATCCTGATCGAAACGATGCGCCGGGAGGGCTACGAGTTCCAGGTCTCCCAGCCCCAGGTGATCTTCCGCACCATCGATGGCACGCCCTCTGAGCCCTACGAAACCCTGGTGCTCGATGTGCCCGAGGAGGCGGTGGGCGCCTGCATCGAAAAGCTCGGCGTCCGCAAGGCCGAGATGCAGAACATGGAGAACACCAACGACGGTCGCACCCAGCTGGAGTTCGTCGTGCCCGCCCGCGGCCTGATCGGCTTCCGGGGCGAGTTCATCCGGGCCACGCGGGGGGAGGGCATCATGAGCCACTCCTTCCTCGACTACCGGCCGATGCAGGGCGACATGGACAACCGTCGCAATGGTGTGCTCGTTGCTTTCGAGGAGGGGAGCGCCACCTTCTACGCGCTCAAGGGTGCGGAAGACCGGGGCCAGTTCTTCATCACGCCAGGCACCAAGGTGTATAAGGGGATGATCGTGGGTGAGCACAACCGTCCACCCGACCTCGAGCTCAACGTCTGCAAGGCCAAGCAGGTGACCAACATCCGCTCCGCCGGTGCAGAGGTGCTCGACACCCTGCAGGCTCCGATTCAGATGACCCTGGAACGGGCCCTCGAATACATCGGACCCGATGAAATGCTCGAAGTCACCCCTGAATCGATCCGCCTGCGCAAGCTGCCCTCCAAAAAGGCTGCCAAGCGCTGAGCGGTGTCGCTCGACCTCGAAGAGCAGGCGTTGATGGCCGATTCGCGTCTCGCGGAGGCCATCGCTCTGTTCAATGCCAGCGACTGGTATGCCTGCCACGATGGCTTCGAAGCCCTCTGGCATGAGACAGCCGGCCCCATGCGGCCGGCTTTGCAAGGCATCTTGCAGATTGCCGTGGCTGAGCTCCACCACGAGCGCGGCAACCTCCGCGGGGCCGCGATCCTGATGGGCGAAGGCCTGGGCAGGCTTCAGGGCGTTCCGGATGGGGCCCTGGGTCTCAACCTCACCGCCCTGCGGGAGTGTGCGAGCCAGCGGCTGCAGGCCCTGCAGCAGGAGCGCACGCTGGAGGCCTTGCAGCGGCCCAGATTGCTTGCAGCGCAAGCGCAGCAGTGCTCTGTAGATTGATGAAAGAGCCTTTTGGGCCCCAGCTGTTGCTCGTTTCCCCTCCGCGCCCATGGCCAGGCCCTGTGCTGGTTCGTCTGCTGGCGTGCCTGACAGGAACGGCCCTGGCTGCATCCGCTCCAGGCTGGACCCAACAACGGACGCCGGGCACCCCCTCGGCCGGATCTGCCCCGCCAGCGCTCGTTGCGCCCCCCACCTCTCCTGGGGCCATCACCGCCACCAGCGGTTTGGTCACGATCGAGTCGGATCTGCAGAAAGCTGACAACAGCACCGGCGTTGTCACGGCCACCGGCAACGTGCGCATCGTCTATCCCGATCAACGGGTCGTTGCCACCGCCCGCCAGGCGCAATATTTCAGCCGTGAGGGTCGGGTGGTGCTCAGCGGCGATGTCGATGTGGTTCAGGACACCGGTCACAGCATTCGGGCTGAGCGACTGGTGTACCTGGTGGAGCGGGAACGGATTGTGGCCGAACCGGCGCCAGGCGAGCAGGTGATCACCCACTACCGACTCAATGCCCAGCAGCAGCAGAAGACGCAGCAGGGTCCCCAGCCATGAGCCTGGAGTTGGTCGACGTGGTGCTGGCCATCAGCGGCCGGCTGCTGGTGAACCATGTGTCCCTGCAGCTCGAGCCCGGAGAAGTTGTGGGCCTTCTGGGCCCCAACGGCGCTGGCAAGACGACCACCTTCGGACTGGTGACTGGCCTGCTGCGTCCCGACGCCGGCCGGGTGACGTTGGATGGCCTGGCAATCGAACAGCTGCCGATGCCCCAACGGGCTCGGCTCGGCATCGGCTATCTGCCACAGGAGCCGAGTGTCTTTCGACAGTTGAGCGTGCGCGACAACCTCAGCCTGGCACTGCAGGAAAGTGGCACCCCGGTGGAGTTGCGCCGTGAGCGTCTCGAAGGATTGATTGAGGATTTCCATCTGACGGCCTTTCAGCACCGCAAGGGCTACCAGCTCTCCGGAGGAGAGCGGCGTCGCTGTGAGGTGGCCCGCGCTCTGGCGGTGGGGGTGGAAGGCCCGCGCTACCTGCTGCTCGATGAGCCCTTCGCCGGGGTCGACCCCATTGCCGTTTCCGATCTTCAGCAGTTGATTGACCAGCTGCGCGCCCGGGGCATGGGTCTGCTGATCACCGACCACAACGTGCGCGAAACCCTGGCCATCACCGATCGGGCCTACATCCTCTCGGAAGGATCCATCCTGGCCTCGGGCAGCTCCGCGCAGGTGGGATCCGACCCCCTCGTCCGCCGTCATTACCTCGGCGAATCCTTCCGTTTATGAGCTGGTCCCACCGCTTCCGCCGCCAGCTGCTGCGTCCCTGGGGCGAGCTGCCCCTGATTGACCGCTGGCTGCTTTCCGAGTTGATCGGTCCGCTGGTCTTCGGCATCGCCGCCTTCACGGCGGTGTCGCTGTCGGTCGGAGCCGTGTTTGAGCTGGTGCGCCGGGTGGCCGAATCCGGATTGCCGCTCGACGTGGCCGTGCGGGTGCTTGTGCTGGAGCTGCCATCGTTTCTGGTGCTCTCCTTCCCGATGGCCACCCTGATGGCCACCCTGCTCACCTATTCCAAGCTCTCGGGCAACAGTGAGCTCACGGCCCTGCGCAGCGTGGGGGTGGCGACCTGGCGGATGGTGATGCCCGCCGTGGCGGTGGCCCTGGTGATGACCCTGCTCACCTTCACCTTCAACGAGGCCATCGTGCCGCGCACACTGCTGGAGGCGAAGAACACCCTCAACCGCGCCATCGGCCGGGCTGTGGCCGGCGAGCAGAAAGACAACGTGATGTTCTCGAAATACGGGGATATCCAGGCTGCCGATGGCAGCACCGAGCGGGGCCTGACGCACTTCTTCTATGCGCAACGCTTCAACAAGGGGGTGATGGAGCGGGTCACCCTGCTCGATCTATCTCGGCGGGATCAACGGGTGCTGCTCAGTGCCGACAGGGCCCGCTGGAGTGAAGCCGATGCCCAGTGGGAGTTCCTGGACGGCCACGTGTTCGGCGTGAGCGAGGGCTCGGACAGTGCCACCACCTCCGCCGATTTCGACCGCTACCTCTATCCCCTCGGCAGCCAGCCCCTGCAAGTGGCCAAGTTGCCCAAGGATTCCAACTCGATGACCATCGGCCAGGCGCGGACCGCCGAAAGGCTGCTGCGAGAAGCCAGCGATCTCCAGGGCGCCCGCAAACTCAGGGTGAGGATTCAGGAGAAGTTCGCCTTCCCGGCCGTGTGTCTGGTGTTCGGATTGATCGGCAGCAGCCTCGGCGTGCGCCCCCACTCACGTCGCAGCCGCAGCCAGGGGTTCGGGCTGAGTGTCCTGTTGATTTTCGGCTACTACCTAGTGGCCTTTGTGTTCAGTTCCCTCGGAGTGAAGGGAATCCTCAGTCCCTATTTTTCAGCCTGGTTACCTGTCGTGATCGGTCTGGGTGGCGGCTTGTATCTGTTGCGCCAGGCCAGCCGCTGAGGTTGCCCGCGATTCGCCAGACTGGGACCTTGTTTTTGCGATGCCCGTGCCCGCCCTGTTGAATGATCCGGTGCTCGGTCTGGGCCTGACGGCGTTTGCCCTGTTGCTCCTGGTCCTGCCCCTGGCGTTCTGGTCCTTGAGTGGTGGCCGGAACAGCGGGCTGGTACGGCTGCTGGTGGCGGCGGCCAACCTCTGCCTCACCGCTCAGCTGGTGCTGCGTTGGTGGGATTCCGGGCACTTTCCGATCAGCAACCTCTACGAGTCGCTGTGCTTCCTGGCCTGGGGTTGCACCCTCACCCAGCTGCTGGTGGAGCGCAGTTGGCCCTCGCCGCTGGTGCCGGCCGCAGCCACACCGATGGCCCTGGGTTGCGTGGCCTTTGCCAGCTTTGCGCTGCCCGATCGGCTCCAGGAAGCATCGCCTCTGGTGCCAGCCCTGCGCTCCAGCTGGCTGGTGATGCATGTGAGCGTGATCATGCTCAGTTACGCCGCCCTGCTGGTCGGGTCGCTGCTGTCCCTGGCCGTGCTCTTGACCGACCGCCAGAACAGCCTCGAGCTGCGCAGCAGCTCGATCGGCAGCGGAGGGTACCGCCAGGCCCGACTGGCCACGGTCACGGAAGGTGCGGGGAATGCCACACCGCAACTCCAGCTCACCAGCGTGGCGATGCCGATCGCTGAGCAGCTCGACTCGCTCAGCTATCGCACGATCACCGTGGGCTTCCTGTTGCTGTCGGTGGGTCTTGTCAGCGGAGCCGTGTGGGCCAACGAGGCTTGGGGGAGCTGGTGGAGCTGGGACCCGAAGGAAACCTGGGCCCTGATCTGCTGGCTCGTCTACGCTGCCTATCTGCACACCCGCCTGATCCGTGGCTGGCAGGGCCGTAAGCCAGCCCTGGTGGCCGCTGCGGGGCTTGTGGTGATTGTGGTCTGCTACATCGGTGTCAACCTGCTTGGAATCGGCCTGCACAGCTACGGCTGGTTCTTTGACAGCTGAGGCGATCCACGCTGTGGCGGTCCTGCTTACAGCCGCGAGCCAACCAGCAAAAAGCCCCCCTCGATGTGAGGGGGGCTCATCGTGGCTGATCAGCAAGCCAGCTCTGCCGCTCAAGCCGCCACGGGCACCGGGCGCCTGCTGTTGCGAATCCCTGTGATCGCTTCGGCGTAATTGGGTTGGTTGAACACGCCAGATCCACTGACGATGGCGTTGGCACCGGCCTCAATCACCTTCCAGGCATTTTCGGCCTTGATGCCGCCATCCACCTCGATCCAGGGATCGAGACCGCGCTCATCGCACATGCGGCGCAGGTCGCGGATCTTCTGCACTTGGTTGTCGATGAAGCTCTGGCCTCCGAAGCCGGGGTTGACACTCATGATCAGCACCAGATCGCACAGCTCGAGGCAGTACTCCAAGGTGTCGAGGGGGGTGCTGGGGTTCAGAACCGCACCAGCCATTTTGCCCAGATCCTTGATCTGGGCGAGGTTGCGGTGCAGGTGGGGACAGGCTTCGACCTGAACGGAAATGATGTCGGCCCCGGCTTTGGCGAAGTCAGCCACATATTTCTCCGGCTCAACGATCATCAGGTGGACGTCGAGCGGCTTGGTGGTGACCGGACGCAGGGCGTCGACAATCAGCGGGCCGATGGTGATGTTGGGCACAAAACGGCCATCCATCACATCGACGTGGATCCAGTCGGCACCAGCCTGGTCGACGGCACGCACGTCGTCACCGAGACGGGAGAAATCAGCGGACAGGATCGACGGGGAGATCACCAGGGGCTTGGTGCTCATGCTGGGGTCACCGCACGGAGAGTGGCCCGATTGTAAGGAGGGGCCGCAGGGCGCCTTGCCGCATCGGTGGCCGGCACTGATACAGTTGCCACCGCTTCATCTCCGAAAGGCCTAGCAGCAGCAGGACTCTGACCCCGTGTCCCGCCAGGCCAACGCCATTCCTTGAAGCCCATTCCCCTGCCGGATCACCGTGGATCGCACCCTCATCCAGGAAATTCTTGAGGTCGTTGAGCAAGCCGCCATCGCCTCCGCCGAACTGACCGGCCTGGGCAAGAAAGATGAAGCCGATGCGGCGGCTGTCGAAGCCATGCGCAAGCGGATGGGCCAGATCCAGATGCAGGGACGCATCGTGATCGGTGAAGGCGAGCGCGACGAAGCTCCCATGCTTTACATCGGCGAAGAGGTGGGCAGTGGCACGGGCCCCGGCGTGGATTTCGCTGTGGACCCCTGCGAGGGCACCAATCTCTGCGCCAACAGCCAACGGGGCTCGATGGCGGTGCTGGCTGCCTCCGACCGCGGCGGCCTGTTCAACGCTCCCGACTTCTACATGAAGAAGCTGGCGGCGCCCCCGGCGGCCAAGGGCAAGGTGGACATCCGCAAGTCGGCCACCGAGAACATCGCGATTCTGAGCGAGTGCCTGGGGCTGGCTGCCAGCGAACTCACCATCGTGGTGATGGACCGCGCCCGCCACAAGGACCTGATCGCCGAGATCCGTGCGACCGGCGCCCGTGTGCAACCCATCTCCGACGGTGACGTGCAGGCTGCGATTGCCTGTGGTTTCGCCGGCACCGGCACCCACTGCCTGATGGGCATCGGCGCTGCCCCCGAAGGTGTGATCTCCGCCGCCGCCATGCGCGCCCTGGGCGGCCACTTCCAGGGCCAGCTGGTGTACGACCCTGCCGTCGCCCAAACCTCTGAGTGGGCCGACTACACCAAGGAGGGCAACATCGCCCGCCTCAACGAGATGGGCATCACCGATGTCGACAAGATCTACGAGGCCGAAGAGCTGGCCTCCGGTGAGAACGTTGTGTTCGCCGGCAGCGGCATCACCGATGGCCTGCTGTTCCACGGCGTGAAGTTTGAGAAGGATTGCACCCGCACCAGCTCCCTGGTGATCAGCACCCTCGACAACACAGCCCGCTTCACCAACACCATCCACATCAAGGATGGGGCTCAGAGCATCGCGCTCAGCTGACTGCCCAGCCGCACGAGCACCCGAGCCAGCCTCCATGCACATCGCCGTTGTCGGCCTCAGTCATCGCACGGCTCCAGTGGAGATCCGGGAGCGTCTCAGCATCCCGGAGCAGAGCATGGAGGCCTCGCTCCAGCAGCTGCGGGCCGATGAGCAGGTGCTGGAGGCGTCGATCCTCAGCACCTGCAATCGCCTGGAGATCTACACCCTGCTCCGGCATCCGGATCAGGGTATTTCTGCGGTGGGGTCGTTTCTCAGCAACATCTCCGGGCTTGCCGTCGAAGAACTGACACCCCACCTGTTCACCTTCCACCACGAGGAGGCGATCGGTCACCTGTTGCGGGTTTCTGCCGGTCTTGACTCGCTGGTGCTTGGTGAGGGGCAGATCCTGTCCCAGGTGAAAAAGATGGTGCGGCTTGGCCAGGAGCACCGCTCTGTGGGGCCGATTCTCAATCGTCTGCTCAACCAGGCGGTGAGCACCGGCAAGCGCGTCCGCACGGAAACCAACCTGGGCACCGGTGCGGTTTCGATCAGCTCAGCGGCAGTCGAACTGGCCCAGTTGAAGGTCGGTCAGGCCCGCGGAGTCGACGAGCTGGTGCCCCTGGATCAGGAACAGGTGGCGGTGGTGGGTGCTGGCCGCATGGCCCGCCTGCTGCTCCAGCATCTCCAGGCCAAGGGCTGCCGCGGTGTGGTGCTGCTCAATCGCACTGTCAGCAAGGCCGAGCTCCTGGCGGCCGATTTTCCCGCCCTGCCGGTCCAGTGCCGTCCCCTGGACGACCTGAACCACTGCCTCAGCACCTGCTCGCTGGTGTTCACCAGCACAGCCGCCGACACCCCGATCATCACGGCCGAGCGACTGAGCAGCCTCAACCGCCGCTCAAGCCTGATGTTGATTGATATCGGCGTGCCCCGCAACATCTCCGCAGACACGGCTGGATTGCCTGGAGTGCAGTCCTATGACGTCGATGATCTCCAGGAGGTGGTCAACCGCAATCAGGAAGCCCGGCGCGAGATGGCCGCCGAAGCCGAAGGCCTGCTGGAGGAGGAGGCTCGCCTGTTCCTGGAGTGGTGGGATGGCCTGGAAGCTGTGCCCGTGGTGAACCGGTTGCGCCGTCAACTCGAAGACATCCGCGAACAGGAGCTGCAGAAAGCCCTCAGCCGCATGGGGCCAGACCTCTCCGCCCGCGAGCGCAAGGTGGTGGAGGCCCTCAGCAAGGGAATCATCAACAAGATCCTGCACACCCCCGTGACCAACCTGCGGGCCCCGCAACCCCGGCAGCAGCGTCACAGCGCCATGCGCGTGCTGGAAGAGCTGTTTGAGCTCCACGACCAGGCCCCTGAGGGCTGATCATCCAACCGCCTGTCATGACCTGTTGCAATCGAGTTCGTCCCTCTGCAACAGTTCGTGCTGGCAGTGATCCAAAGGGTCGCGCACAGGCCGGCCGCTCCAGTACGGTCAGGCCCGAAAGACGCCGGCAGCAAGGGTTATGAAGCGCGTACTGGCGATCATCCTCGGAGGCGGCGCCGGAACGCGCCTCTACCCCCTCACCAAAATGCGCGCTAAGCCAGCCGTACCGCTGGCTGGCAAATACCGCTTGATTGATATTCCGATCAGCAACTGCATCAATTCGGATATCAATAAAATCTATGTTTTAACCCAGTTCAATAGCGCCTCGCTCAATCGTCACCTCACGATGAGCTACAACCTTTCGGCTGGATTTGGCCAGGGGTTTGTGGAGGTTCTGGCAGCCCAGCAAACACCTGAAAGCCCGAGTTGGTTTGAGGGCACGGCTGATGCGGTACGCAAATACCAGTGGCTGTTCCACGAATGGGATGTGGATCACTACCTGATCCTCTCCGGTGACCAGCTCTACCGGATGGACTACAGCCGCTTCGTGCAGCACCACATTGAGACCGGTGCCCAACTGAGTGTGGGTGCCCTCCCGGTGGATCAGGCCCAGGCTGAAGGGTTTGGCCTGATGCGCACCACTGCAGACGGTCGCATCCAGGAGTTCCGCGAAAAGCCCAAGGGGCAGGCGCTTGAAGCGATGCGCGTCGACACCCAGGCCCTGGGGCTCTCCGCCGACGAGGCGGCCAAGCGCCCTTACCTGGCCTCGATGGGCATTTATGTGTTCAGTCGCGAGACCCTCTTCGATCTGCTGAACAACAACCCGACAGCTACCGATTTCGGCAAGGAGATTATTCCGGCTTCCCTAGCCCGTGGCGATCGGCTCCAGAGCTACCTCTTTGACGACTACTGGGAGGACATCGGCACCATCGGCGCCTTCTATGAGGCCAATCTGGCCCTCACCGACCAACCCAACCCAGCCTTCTCTTTCTACGACGAGAAGTTCCCGATTTACACCCGGCCCCGCTATCTGCCACCCAGCAAGTTGCAGGACGCCCAGGTGACAGCCTCGATCATCGGTGAAGGCTCCTTGCTCAAGGCCTGCAGCATTCACCACTGCGTCCTCGGCGTCCGCTCCCGGGTGGAGGATGAAGTGGTGCTGCAGGACACCCTGGTGATGGGTGCCGATTATTTCGAGTCGTCCGAGGAGCGCTTGGTGTTGCGTGAGCGCGGCGGAATCCCTCTTGGCGTGGGCAAAGGCACGACGGTGAAGCGCGCGATTCTCGATAAGAACGTTCGCATCGGCAACAATGTGACCATCGTCAACAAGGACCACGTTGAGGAGGCCGATCGGCCCGAGCTCAACTTCTACATCCGTAATGGCATCGTGGTGGTGGTGAAAAATGGCACCATTGCAGACGGCACGGTGATCTGAGACCCAGCCCACCAGCGGGCTCTGCACGTCCATCCCGTGCTGTTGCAGCTCAAAAGCCAGGAGTTGCTGACACGTTGTCACCAAGTTGTGACGGATGCATGGGATGGTTCACCTCGCTCGCCACACTGAAGCCAATTGGTTTCAGTCTCATCCATGGGTAAGGCACATTTCGGCCTGATTGGGCTTGGTGTGATGGGTGAAAACCTCGTGCTCAATGCTGAGCGGAATGGGTTTTCCTCCGTTGTCTTCAATCGCACCTACGCCAAGACGGAAGAGTTCCTGGCCGGCCGTGGTGCGGGCAAGGACATCGTGGGAGCAGCGACCCTGCAGGAGTTTGTGGCTGCACTGGAGCGTCCGCGGCGGATTCTGATGATGGTCAAGGCCGGGCAACCGGTGGATGACACGATCGCGGCCATCTCCCCCTACCTCGAGGAGGGGGATCTGCTGATCGATGGCGGCAATTCCCTCTACAGCGATACCGAGCGTCGGGTGACGGAGCTGGAGAGCAAGAGCTTCGGCTACATCGGCATGGGGGTGTCCGGTGGGGCCAAGGGAGCCCTCGAGGGCCCGAGCATGATGCCTGGTGGCACAAAGGCTGCCTATGACGCCATCGAGCCCCTGGTGCGCAAGATGGCCGCCCAGGTGGATGACGGCCCCTGCGTCACCTACATCGGCCCCGGTGGTGCCGGCCACTTCGTCAAAACGGTGCACAACGGCATCGAATACGGCATCGAGCAGATCCTGGCCGAGGCCTACGACCTGATGAAACGGGTGGGCGGCATGAACGGTGATCAGATGGCCGATGTTCTGGCCGGCTGGAACGAGACCGAAGAGCTGGCCTCCTTCCTGGTGGAGATCACCGAGGTGTGCCTGCGCACCAAAGACCCAGAAACAGGCGCCGATCTGGTGGAGGCGATCGTGGATGCGGCCGGCCAGAAAGGCACCGGCCTCTGGACCGTGGTGAGTGCCCTGGAGATGGGCGTGCCCGTCCCCACCATCTATGCGGCCCTCAACGCCCGGGTGCTGAGCTCGCTGCGGTCCGAACGGCTGACGGCGGGAGCCCTGTTGCCTGCACCCGCATCCCATCCTTTCGCGCTCGGAACCGCCGACGACGGCATGGCCCCCCTGCGGGACGCCTGCATCGCCGCCTGCATCGTCAGCTATGGCCAGGGCATGGCCCTGCTGCAGGAAGCCTCAAAGCTGCACAACTACAACCTCAATTTCTCGGCCATCGGTCAGATCTGGAAGGGGGGCTGCATCATTCGGGCACGGTTGTTGCAGCGCATCCAGAACGCCTATGGCGCGAACCCCGGCCTGGCCAATCTGATGCTCGACCCCTGGTTTGCCGAGCAGATCAATCGCCGGCTCCCGGGCCTGCGTCAGGTGGTCGCGGGAGCGGCCCTGGCGGGCATCCCGGTGCCCTGCCTGAGCAGCACCCTCGACTACATCGACAGCTACCGCAGCGCGCGCCTACCCCAGAACCTGGTGCAAGCGATGCGCGACTGCTTCGGCTCCCATACCTATGAGCGGGTCGATCAGCCCGGCAACTTCCACACCGAATGGCTCGATTGATGCATTCCCACCCCTCCTCCTCCCGCCAGTCCCCTACCCGCTATCGGCTGATCGTGGCCGATTCGGCCGACGACCTGGCCCGGCAGACGGCCCAGGCGATCGGTTCGGCCCTGGATCTGGTGCTGGCGGAACGGGATCGGGCCCAGATCGCTCTGGCGGGTGGGGAGACCCCCCGTGCCACCTACCGCCAACTGGGCCAACAACATCTGCCCTGGGATCGGGTGGATGTGCTGCTGGGCGATGAGCGCTGGGTCAGTGCCAGCGACCCCTCCAGCAACGCCCGCATGCTGCGGGACACCCTGATGGCGAAGGGCCCCGGTAGCCACGCCTGTCTGCACCCGGTACCCACGGAGCTCAGCAGCCCGCAGCAGGGTTCTGAGGCCTATGCCGGCCTGTTGCAGCAGCTCTGCACCGGCACCCCGCCGGCCCTTGATCTGGTGTTGCTGGGACTCGGTGACGATGGTCATACCGCCTCCCTGTTCCCCGGTACGGCCGCACCCACCGTCACGGATCGGGCGGTCACCCTGGGGGAGGGCAAGGGGCTCCCTCGGGTGACCCTCACCGCCCCGACGCTCTCGGCAGCCCGCCGGGTGCTGTTTCTGGTCAGTGGCGCCGGCAAGGTGCAGGCGCTGCAGCGCCTGCTCGATCCCCTGGAATCCTCCGACCGCACCCCGGCCAAGCTGGTGCAACCCGCCGAGGAGATTTTGATTTTCGCCGATCAGGCCGCCGCCGCCGGGCTGCAACCATGATTTCGATCGCCGCAGGCGACGGTTTCAGCGGCTGGCATGCCCTCAACGACACCGTGATGGGCGGCCGTAGCCAGGGCAGCTGCCGCATCGGCCCAACGGGCCTGGTGTTCGAGGGCACCTTGATTGCCGAGGGCGGTGGCTTCATCAGTTGCCGCTCGCCGCTGTTTTCGCCACCTCTGGATCTCTCAGGCTGCAGCGGGCTGGAGCTGGAGCTGGTGGGCGATGGACGCCGGTTCAAGCTGGCTGTGGCCTGTGCTGATGGGTTGGCGGGGCTCACCAACCTGATTCCCGGCGGCCTGCGCTGGGTGATCGAATTCGGCACGGCTGACTCCGGTGTCACCGTGGTGCGGATTCCCTTCGCCGACCTGACGGCCTCCGTCCGCGCCAGACCTGTAGGACTGCCGGTGCGGTTTGATCCGAGCCGGATCACCCGGCTGCAGTTGCTGCATTCCCGCTTCGCCGATGATGGGGGTCTGAATGCAGGCTTTCGAGCCGGCTCGATCCACCTGGAACTCCGCGCCATCCGTGGCTATGCCTGAGCTGGTCAACAGCAACCTGCAGCAGTTGGTGGCCGCAGCGGCCGACCTCTGCCGCAAGCCGCTGAGGCATGCCGTGCTGCTGGTGGGTGAGGCGGGGAGCTGTGACGATTGCTGTCTGCGGCTCGAGGCTCGCCATCCCGATGGCGAGCGTTGGCCCGACGGCGATCTGGAACTGGAGATCTACCGCAGCGGCGACAATCTCAATCTCACATTGGCGTGGTGCCAGGGACCTGATCGGCCCCTGCTGTGGCAGGGCAGCCATCCGGTGTGGATGGAGCCGGAATCGGGCCTGCGCTGTGAGCGCCCCGAGGACGGTGCGCCCCTGGAGGCCCTGGCGCGGCGGCTCAGGGCCCTGTTGATCCCCGTCGACTGAAAACGTCAGGGAAGGTCGGTGACGGCCCCCAGGCTGCTGGAGCTCACCTGACGGGCGTACTTGCCCAGTACCCCTGTCCTGTAGCGGGGTTCGGGCTTGGTCCAGGCGGCGCGGCGGGTCGTCAGTTCGGCAGCGTCAACATTCAGCTGAATCAACAGCTGGTTGGCATCCACAGTGATGCTGTCGCCCTCCTGCACCAGACCGATGGTGCCGCCCACAGCGGCCTCGGGTGCGACATGGCCCACCACGAGGCCAAAGGAGCCACCGGAGAAGCGGCCGTCGGTGATCAGGGCCACCGAGTCGAGCAACCCCTGGCCCACGATCGCCGCAGTGGGGCTGAGCATCTCGCGCATGCCGGGGCCACCAACGGGGCCCTCCTGCCGCACCACCACCACATCACCGGGGTTGATCTGCTTGTCGAGAATCGCCGCCAGGCAGGTTTCCTCGCTCTCGAACACCCTGGCAGGTCCGGTGATCACTGGATTCTTGACGCCGCTGATCTTGGCCACGGCGCCCTCTTCGGCCAGGTTCCCCTTGAGAATTGCCAGGTGCCCCTTGGCGTACAGGGGATTGCTAAGGGGCCGGATCACGTCCTGCCCAGCCGGGGGCTCGGCGGGCACATCGGCGAGCACCTCCCTGAGGGTCCTGCCCTCAATGGTCCTGCAGTCGCCATGGAGCAGGCCGGCATCCAGCAGCAGCTTCATCACCTGGGGAATGCCACCGGCGTTGTGCAGGTCAACGGTCACGTAGCGACCACTGGGCTTGAGGTCGCAGATCACAGGCACCCGCTGACGGATGGTCTCGAAGTCGTCGATCGAGAGCTCCACCCCTGCGGTGCGGGCCACGGCCAGCAGGTGCAGCACCGAGTTGGTGGACCCACCCACCGCCATGATCACGCTGATGGCGTTCTCAAAGGCTTCGCGGGTCAGCAGATCCCGGGGGCAGATGTTCTGCTTGATCGCCTCCGCCAGCACCTCGGCGCTGCGGGCGGCGCTGTCGGCCTTCTCGGGGTCCTCGGCGGCCATGGTCGAGCTGTAGGGCAGGCTCAGCCCCAGCACCTCAAAAGCGGCGCTCATGGTGTTGGCCGTGAACATGCCGCCGCAGCTGCCGGCGCCGGGACAGGCGTTCTTCTCGATCGCGGTGAGCTCCTGCTCATCGATCCGGCCGCCGCTGTACTGACCCACCGCCTCAAAGGCACTCACCACGGTGAGGTCACAGGCGCCGAGTTTGCCCGGCTTGATCGTGCCGCCGTAGACAAAGATCGACGGGATGTTCAAGCGGGCCATGGCCAGCATGGCGCCGGGCATGTTCTTGTCGCAGCCGCCGATCGCCAGCAGGGCGTCCATGCTCTGGCCGTTGCAGGCGGTTTCGATCGAATCGGCGATCACTTCCCGGCTCACCAGGGAATATTTCATCCCCTCCGTGCCCATCGAGATGCCGTCGCTCACCGTGATGGTGCCGAACAGCTGGGGCATTGCTCCGGCTGCCTGGGCCGCCGCTTCCGCCCGCTGGGCCAGCTCGTTGAGCCCGAGGTTGCAGGGTGTGATCGTGCTGTAGCCGTTGGCGATGCCGATGATCGGTTTGCTGAAGTCGCCGTCGCCGAAGCCGACTGCTCGCAGCATCGCGCGGTTGGGGGAGCGCTGGATCCCCTGGGTGATCGCGGCGGAGCGAAGCATGGGCGGCTGCGGTGTCTCTGGTGGGAAACCTACCCACCGGCCCGCAGTCGCCAGGATTCTCACCCCTGGGTGTTCATGGCTTCGAGTTGACGGCGCACGTCGTCAATGGCCTGGTTGAGCTCATGCACACGGTCGTGCAGGTCGCGTTCGTGAAGGTCCCTGGGCCCACCGGTTCCAACCTCAGCCGCCACAGGGGTCCGTAGGGTCGTCAGGCGGAGAGATCGCGGCTGGCGCGATTGCAGGCGGCGCCGTTCGGCCTCCGACAGCAACCACCAGGCCAGGCCGGCGGCACCGATCACGGCACCTGCCACAACACTGAGGGCCGATCCGCCGCCGCCGGGGTTGGAACAGCCGTTGCGATCGCCCATCAGTGATGCGTGTTTTGGAGTCAGCCTAGGCATGGGGTGGGCTGGTTTCCATCACGGGGCTGTCACCACCGTGCCCCCAAACAGCCGCTCGGCCACCGGCCCGATGCCGGGCACAATCTGGCCCGGTTCGTTGAGATCGGGATCGATCCCAGCCGTGTAGAGGGTGAGTGCGCCATGGCGTTCTCCAACCGCCTTGAGGCCGGGGCCTGAGGCCAGGGCGGTGACCACCCGCAACCGGTCGCCGCTCACGCCGCGGGCAGCGAGTTGGTCAAGGAGCCTGATCAACGACTCTCCATCGGCCAGCTCAGCTGTGAACACCAGAACGCCGCAACGGGGATCAATGGGGTCATCCAAGCCAACCGGTACCCCACCCTGATCGAACAGGTGCCGCACCTGGGCAGCGGGAATCACGGTCTGGGCGCCCTGCCAGAGGCCCAGGCCCGCCATGAGCTGGGGCAGGGCCAGCAGTGGGATGGAGGGATCGACCAGATCCGCCTCACAGGGCGCCAGGGGTGTGTCGAGCAACAGGCGCCGGTGGGGCAGCCAGTCGCGCAGGGCCTCATAGGTGAGCCAACGACCCAGCTCTGCGGTGGCGGTGGCATAGAGGGCAGCGGGGGTGTGTCGATCCCGCAGCACGCCCAGCCAGTGGGCGATCAGGGGGTGGGGCGGGACCACAACCCGCAGAGCCATCGCCATGGTTGACATAACTTGATGTCCCACCGTAAGTGCGCGCCCATGGGCCCCCAGTCCTCCAGTAACGCCAACCGATGGTCCCGCTGGATCGTGGCGACCCTGGCCTTGGTGCTGGTCTGGAGCCTGGGGGCAGCTCCAGCGGTGGCGATCACGGCCCCGGAGCTGCGCAGCCAGCGCTCCCTGCAGGATCTCCAGCCCGACATGCACGGCCGCAACCTGCAACAGCAGGAATTTCTCAAGGCGTCGCTGGTGGGGTTTGACCTGAGCGGCAGCGATCTGCGGGGTGCGGTGTTCAACAGCAGCGACCTGCACGGTGCTGATCTGCGCGAGGCCAACCTCGAGGATGCGGTGGCCTTCGCCAGCCATTTCGAAGACGCCGACCTGCGCGGAGCCCTGTTGCGCAACGCCATGCTGATGCAGAGCCATTTCAAGGGGGCCAGCATCGAAGGGGCCGACTTCACCGATGCGGTGCTGGACCTACCGGAACAGAAGGCCTTGTGTCAGCGCGCCGCAGGTGTCAATCCGGTGACCGGGGTGGCGACCCGCGACAGCCTGGCGTGCCGCTAGAGCTTCAGCCGGATACGATTGGGGTTCCGGTTCCGGTGGGGAACAGCCACCGGAGGTAAGGGGGAAAGTCCGGTGTGAATCCGGCGCTGTCCCGCAGCTGTGAAGGCGCGCTTTCAAACGATCCGATCCCTTCGCGGGGAACAGGGTCGGAGCAGCCGCCCAGTCAGAACGCCCGCCGGTGTTGTACGACCTACGGCGCGGACCGGCCTCCATGACATCCCTCAACATTCACCGTCCTGGCTTCCCCCGGGGCGGCCGGGCACTGGGCTTTGGCCTGCTTGCCTGCCTGCTGGCCATCCCCGTTTTGAGCGCCGCTCCAGCATGGGCTCACCATGTCGCCGACCTTGGCGCGCTGCAGCCCACGGTGCTGAACGGTGTCCTGAGCGGCCTGGCCCACCCCGTGCTGGGGCCGGACCACCTGCTCTTTTTGCTCGCGCTCTCCCTGGTGGGTCTCCAGCGCCGTCTGCGCTGGGCCCTGCTGCTGCTGGTGGTGGGTCTGCTGGGGAGCGCTGCCGGTCTGATCTGGCCTGGCTTGCCAGGGGCCGAGACCCTCGTGGCTGCCACCCTGGTGGTGGAGGCCCTGGTGTTGCTGCATCGCCTGCCATCCCTGATGCTGTTGCCAGCCATGGCGCTGCACGGCTACGTGCTGAGCGGCCCCGTGTTCGGCTGGACCTCCATGCCGCTCACCGCCTACGGAGCCGGTCTGTTGGTCTCCCAGGGGACCCTGCTCCTGGTGTCCTTGGTCGTTCTGCGACCCGCTGTCTCCCGCCTTTCCGCAACCGCGCTGCGCTGGCTGGCCCTGGCCCTGATCGCCTGTGGCGGCACCTGGGCCCTGGCCGGGCTGGCGGCCTGAGATGGCAAACCAGAATGGACGGGTTCCGGTCACCGTGGTGACCGGATTTCTGGGTGCCGGAAAAACCACGCTGCTGCGGCATTTGCTGCTCCACAGCGGCCAGAGGCTGGCCGTGCTGGTCAACGAATTCGGCGAAGTGGGCATCGATGGGGACCTGCTGCGCAGCTGCGGCTTCTGCCCCGACGACGAAGTGGACAGCCGACTGGTGGAGCTGGCCAATGGCTGCCTTTGCTGCACCGTGCAGGAGGACTTCCTGCCCACCATGGAACGCCTGCTGGAACGGGCGGACGACCTCGATGGGATCGTGGTCGAAACCAGTGGTCTGGCTCTGCCTGAACCGCTGATCGCGGCTCTGCAGTGGCCGGAGATCCGCACACGGATCCGGCTCCATGGCGTGGTGGCACTCGTCGATGGTGAGGCCCTGGCCGCTGGCAGCGTGGTGGCCGATCCTGCGGCCCTTGAAGCGCAGCGCCTGGCCGACCCCAGCCTCGACCACGCCTCAGCGATCGATGCGCTGTTTGCGGAGCAACTGGAGGCGGCTGATCTGGTGCTGATGAGTCGCGCAGATTGTCTGGCGGCAGAGGCGATACAAGCCGTGCACCAACGCCTCAAGCCCCTGCTGCGACCCGGGGCTGTGGTGCTGCCGATAGAACGCGGGAACGTCGACCCCGAGCTGGTTCTGGGCCTGGAGCGACGGGCGGGTGAGGACGGTTCCGATCATCACGATCACCACGGCCATGACGATGAGCATCACCACGACCACACCCATGTCGCGATCGAGGCGCTGGCCTTGGAGCTTCCTGGCGTGTTTGGACGACAGGCCGTGGAGCAACAACTGCAACACCTGCTGGTCGATAGCGGGGTGATCCGCCTTAAGGGCCGGCTACGACTGCCTGGCAAGGCCCGACCGCTGCAGATTCAGGCGGTGGGACCCCGCCTGGAGTGCTGGTTTGAACCGGGGGACGCATCCGAGGCAGGCCCCGATTCCCAGGCCCCTGGCCTGGAGCTGGTGCTGCTGGGATTCCAACTGAATCAGGGAGCGATCGAGGCTGACCTGCAGCAGGCCAACCAGCTCCATGCCGAGTCCGTTGGGTGACGCGCAGGCTCAGTCAGTCAAGTGGAAGATCCCCCTGGGCGCAGACGCCGTTCCAGCAGAGGGCCGGCCCGGCGATCCAGGAGGTTTCCACAGGGATCCAGCCGCGCTCATGGGAACCGGACTGGCGCCCGTGCTCCGGGTCCTGCATGCGCACCGTGCCCGAGCCGTCATGGCGAAAGCCGATGCGGCGCTGGCCCACCACAAGGGTCCAACGTGCTCCTGGCTGCTCCACCTCCATGGCGCAGCCCTGCCAAGGCCCGTTCCCGACCCGGCAGCGCAGAGGCACGACCACCTGCATCTGAAGGTCCACCGGCCTCTCTGGGGTGACGGGCCGAGCGAGGCTCGCCCCAGGATTCAGCAGCGCCCCCCAGGTGGCAGCCGCAGCCCACAGCGCGGTGAGCACCGATGGCCGCAGACCGCGGCGCAGGTGTCGCGAAGATGGACTGCTGAGCCGGGCCACGGCCGACGGGGCAGGGGGCTGCCTTCAAGCTGGCCAGCGGCGAAGGAGCGGGACCACTGAGCTGCCAAGATTTAACAAACCAGCAGCTCTTTAGGTGCCCGTTTTTCGCGCTCGCGTCCAGGTTTCGCTCCGGCCATCGGTTCTCGATCCAGCTGGAGAAGCCACCAGGGCCGCCGCCGCCCGCTTGGGGGTGGAGGGGATTCGCCAACTCCGCATCGGCAAATCGATCGAGCTGGAGCTTGAGGCCCCCGATCGCGACCTGGCCAAGAGCCAGCTGGAACTGCTCAGTGATCGACTGCTGGCCAACCCCGTGATCGAAAACTGGTGCCTGGAGCAGCTGAACGCCACTGGAGAGCAGCAGTCATGACCGTTGGAATCGTGGTGTTTCCGGGCTCCAACTGTGACCGGGACGTGCGCTGGGCGCTGGAGGGCTGTGTGGGGCTGTCGACCCGCTTCCTCTGGCATGAAGACCGCGATCTCGGCGGTCTCGACGCCGTGGTGATTCCCGGTGGCTTCAGCTATGGCGACTACCTGCGCTGCGGCGCCATCGCCCGCTTTGCCCCCGTGCTGGAGTCGCTGCGCGAGTTTGCCCAGGCGGGCGGCGCCGTGCTCGGCATCTGCAACGGCTTCCAGGTGCTCACGGAGCTTGGTCTGCTGCCCGGGGCCCTGACCCGCAATGCCAAGCTCCACTTCCTCTGCGAGCCCACGGGCCTGCACGTGCAGCCCGGACGCTGCCGCTGGTTGCAGGGTTACGCACAGGATGAGCAGATCGTGCTGCCGATTGCCCATGGAGAGGGGCGCTACCAATGCGACCCGCAGCAACTGGCGGAGCTGGAAGCCAACGGCCAGGTGGTGCTCCGCTACGCCAGCAATCCGAATGGGTCGGTGGGCGATGTGGCGGGCTTGACCAATGCCGCTGGCAACGTGCTCGGGCTGATGCCCCACCCCGAGCGGGCCTGCGACCCCGTGACCGGCGGCCTGGACGGCCACCGACTGCTGGCGAGCCTCCAAAGCTGAGGGAGGCCATGCAAAAGGGGGCCCAGAGGCCCCCTTGATCCACCGCAGGTGTGGCCGGAACTGACAGGATCAGTTGACGGCGGCGAAGAACTCCTTGCTCTTGACGGGATCGGGGTTCATGGTCTTCTCGCCGGGGGTCCAGTTGGCGGGGCACACCTCGTCGGGGTTGTTGCGGATGTGCTGGAAGGCTTGGAGCAGACGCAGGGTCTCGTCGACGCTGCGACCCACAGGCAGGTTGTTGATGGTGCTCTGCATGATCACACCATCGGGATCGATGATGAACAGGCCGCGCAGGGCCACACCGGCTTCCTCGTCGAGCACTTCGTAGGCGCGGGCGATGTCCTTCTTGAGATCAGCCACCAGGGGATAGGCGATGTCGCCGATGCCGCCGTTCTTGCGGTCGGTCTGAACCCAGGCAAGGTGGCTGAACTGGCTGTCCACCGAGACGCCCAGCACTTCGCAGTTGCGGCTGGAGAAATCGCCGTAGCGGTCGGAGAAGGCGGTGATCTCCGTGGGGCACACGAAGGTGAAGTCGAGGGGATAGAAGAACAGCACCACGTACTTGCCGCGGTAGTGGGAGAGGGTGACCTCCTTGAATTCCTGGTCCACCACGGCGGTGGCGGTGAAATCGGGAGCCTGCAGGCCAACGAGCCGGGACATGCTGGATGGGTGAGAAAGGATTGAACGCCACTGGAACCGACCAACCGCATCTGCTGATTTCACGTTCCGAGCCGGAGACCCGGCGCAAAAGCAGGAGAGCAGGGGTCAGGGCAAAGTCGGACCGACTTCCAGTTGCAACTCCAACAATTTATCACAGCTGTGTGGGCGCTGCGGCCATAGGCTGGATGGAGACCCATCCCCAAGAGAAGAGCGTCCATGGCCTGGGAACCAACTGTGCTGCGGAAATACAACACCACTGGCCACTTTCGGCTGCTGAATCAGCTGCGCACCGAGCTGAAGGGCAATCCGTTGGTGCGTCCCAAAGAAGGGCAGAGCATTGGCGAGGTGAACCGCAGCAAGTCGCTGATCCGTGCGATCGAGGGGCGCTCCCAGGGCTACGTCCGGGCACGCCGCGCCGCTGCGGCTGCTGCCCCCCTGCCCGTCCAGCTGCAGGCTGAAGAGGCCGTGGAGGATTCCCCTTCCTTCCTGGCCCGGCTCAATGCCATCGACATGCGCTGAACAAGCTGGGGGGCCTGGCTGCGCGTCGGTCAACAAAAAACCCCGCCGAGGCGGGGTTGGAGATACAAACGCATCAATGGCTCGGGGGAGACTTGAACTCCCGACCTTGGGGTTATGAATCCCACGCTCTAACCAGCTGAGCTACCGAGCCGCTGTGGACTGACTTTATCAGGCCTTGGGAGGCAGGAACTGGAGCGGGTTCATGGCCCCGGAGCTGGGGGGGTGGATTTCAAAATGCAGGTGAGGCCCAGTGCTGCGACCGGTGCTGCCCATGTGGGAAATCAAGCTGCCCTGATCCACCTCCTGGCCGACACGGACCATCAGGCGGCTGTTGTGCGCGTACAGGGAACGGCTGCCATCGGCGTGGGCCAGAGTCACCAGGTAGCCATAGCCACCGTCGTGCCAGCCGGAGAAGACGACACGGCCAGCCTTGGCGGCAACGATCGGCGTACCGACGTTGTTGGCGACATCGATTCCCTTGTGCATGCGCCCCCAGCGCCAGCCATACCCGGAGGTGAACACGCCTTGGGTGGGCCAGATCCAACCCTGGGCCGAGCTTGGGCCCTCAAAGGGCTTGTTGAGCCCGTCGAAGCCAGGCAACTCCGGCCAGCTGACTCCGCCGCTGGTGGTGGGCTTGAGGCCAAGAATCATGCGGGTGCGTCCGGGTGCCGACTGGGCAAGCCGCACCTGACTCCCCACCACCAACCGGGCCGTTTCAAGCCCGGGATTCAGGCGCAGCAATTCCTGAAGGGTCAGACCGTAGCGCTGGGCGATCTTGAGAACCGTGTCGCCAAAGCGCACCACGGTGCGGTCTTCGACGGGAGGCAGGGATTGCAGGGGTGGAGTGCGGCGTAGCTCACTGGTGTCAATGGAGGCCAGCTGCTTGATCTGACGGGTCTGCTGGCTTGGCACAACGAGCCAGTCACCCTGTCGGAAGCTGTGGTCTTCGTTGACGTCGTTGAGCTTGGCAAGACGCTCCTCGTCGAGCTTCAGGCTAGTGGAGAGTTCTTCAACGCTGATCGGCTGGCGCACCCGCACCCAGATCTTGTCGGTGCTGGGTGCGGGCAGAGCGGCGATCTCGGTGTCGATGGAAGCCTTGTCGATGTCAGCGGGGCCCAGAGCGACGACCACAGCCGGAACGGCCACGGCACAGGGGATCAGGATTCGCAGACTCGTTTGCAAAGGCTTCATACAGTTTCTTTCTCATCGGACAAAGCTCGTGGAGAAGCCGCCATCCCCGAGCCGCGCAGACAGTAGCGGACTGAACTCAAGGCCACAAGTGACCATCGCGACAACAGGGTCGCAAAAAGGCTCTAGATCCCAGTGGTGGCGTCCGATCCCGGCAAGGTCAGGAGATCCTGTTGCCGCAGGCACTCAAACAGCACCACCCCCACCGCCACCGACAGGTTGAGGCTGCGCACCCCGGGGCGATCCGGGCGCGCCGCCCGGGCCATCGGGATCGTCAGGGCGACATCGGCACAACCGAGCACGTCGCTGGGCAGTCCATCGCTTTCGCGGCCGAACAGCAGCCAATCGTCAGGGCCGTAGCGCCAGTCGAGATAGGACTGCGAGGCATGGCTGCTGAAGGCGATCAGCCGTCCTCCGATGGGCCGGCGGTATTCAGAGAACGCGCACCAATCGGCATGGCGCTGCAGGGGTACCAGCGGCCAGTAGTCGAGCCCGGCTCTCCTGAGCTGGCGATCATCGATCGTGAACCCGAGGGGTTCAACCAGGTGCAAGGGGGTGCCCGTCGCTGCGCAGGTGCGCGCCACATTGCCCGTATTGGGGGGGATCTGCGGCTGGTAGAGCACGATCTGCGCCATGGTCAGCCCGCGGGCACGGCCACACTGTGGGCCCGAAGATCAAGGGCTCGGCCGGCCACCACCAACCAGAGCGCGTCGCAGAGGGGCTCCAGCTGCTGCTCCAGGGCCCCGAGGCGATCACGGAACAGACCGCCGATGGCCGTGGCGGGAACGACGCCCCAGCCGGTCTGCTCACTGACCAGCACCACGGGCACCTCGCAGGCGCTGAGGCTGGATGCCAAGGCTGTGCAGTGATCCCTCCAGGCGCCAGCGTCAAGCTCGAGGCCGGCGGCCACCCAGGTACCCAGGGAATCCACCAGGGCCAGGCCCGGAGGCTGGAGGCCCCCAAGGGCAGCACACAGATCGGCGCCGACCTCCAGGGTGCTCCATCCGGGCGGACGACGGTCGCGGTGGGCCGTGACGCGGGCATGCCAGGTCGGATCATCGGCTGATGGCCGGGGGCCTGTGGCCAGGTAACTCACGGGCAATCCGGATTGGCGCGCCAGGTATTCGGCCCAGCGGCTCTTGCCACTGCGAGCGGGACCCAGCACCAGGGCGCATCGGGGCCAGGACTCAGCCGCCACCATTCATGTTGCGCAGGGTCGCCACGGAGGAGGGAGAAACGCGGTTGAGGTAGCGGAAGATCCAGTACTTGAAAACAGTGGCCAGCACCACAGGGAAAGTGGCGATGAACAGCATGATGAAATTCTCGCGGGCGGGCAATCCGAAATGGTGGGCGACACCATCGAGCAACACCGTCCAGCCTTCCGGACTGTGGAAGCCGACGAAGATGTCGGTGAACAAAATGATCGCGAACGCCTTGGCGCTATCGCTCAGGCCATAGACCAGCTCATCGAGGAAGCCTCGCAGCACCTGCAGATCGCGCCGACCGACCACACAGACCAGCACAAAGCCCAACAGGCCACCGAGATCGGCCAACACGTTCTTGATGGCGTGGGTGCTCTCCAGATCGGCCTCCTCTTTCAGCTCCTGAGCTCGATTGGCGAGCTGGGCCTGCAACTCCTCTCGCGAGGGCAGGGGGTTGCCGTTCAGCAGGGCATCGAATTCGATTTCTGCCTGGAAGACCCGCAATGTTTCAACGGCCTGCTCCTCCAGCTTGGGTTTGGGGTAGGTGAGAAAGGCGTTATCGGGCGCAAAACGATCGACCAGCGGTGACACCACATAAGTGCGGCTGATCTGCTGCACCAGCACCGGAACCAGAATCAGCAGCAGCAACACGCGCAGCGACACCAAGGTGGAGTCGCGGCGACGGCGGAACCCGGCCACCACGTTGGCTTCCGCTTCCGGGTCGAGTTGTCTCCTCACCTGGTCGACCACGCCGATCAGGCTGCGGGGCAGCACCTCTGGGGAGCGACTGATCGCGGGCAGCGGATCACGTTTGGCGCCGTAGCGGGCCACAACGGTTTCGATCAGCTGAAACTGACGGTTCTCCTGGCCAGCCAGCTCGGCGCGGTGGGGCTCCAGGGTGAGGAGCGATTGTCGGCACACCTCCAGGGCCGCCCGGAAGCGACGCAGCAGCTGGGCCTGGGCCGCCCGGGGGATGCGCAGGTCGAGTTCGGGCCGCACGGGCCGATCGTTGTAGTGCTCCAGCTCGATGCTCTGGATCAGCAGGGCGGATTCGTAGCCCCGCTCGAGGTCGTGGCTGAGATCGAGGGCCTGGGCGCGACCGAAGGCCCCCATCCAATTGGTGAGTGCCATCGGTTCAGCGTGAGAAGACCCACCAGGTGAGCATCGGCACCAAGGTGCCCACCACCAGCAGCACCACCACCCAGGTGAAGGCATTGCTGGAGGCCGTTTCCTCCTTGGTGGGAATGTTGGTGGGCTGGGTGACCACCTCGGCGGTGGCCGGTTCGCCCGGATCCTCTCCGCCCTCCAGCACCGACAGCAGACGGTTCATGGCATCGAGACTGCCTTGGCGGTAGCGGCCTCCCTCCCGGATCGGCTGGGCCATGGTGGTGCGGGCTGTGCTGCGCAGCAGACTCGGATCCAGTTGACCATTGAGAGCAGGCGACGCCACCACCGCGGCACTGTTGGTCTGACTGTCAATCAGAAACAGCAGCTGCTGAGGATCGGCGCCGGCCTCGGCCCAGCGCTCCAGCACCTGGGCGCCGAGCTGAGGCAGGCTGAGGCCGTAGTCCAGTCGATTCACGGTGATCAGGTGGGCATCCACCCGGTCGGCCGAAAAACTCTCGAGCGTCTTACTGAGCTCACCGATGGCAGCACGGCTGAGCACATCGGCGGAGTCCAGGATGCGCTCCTGGGGGGGCGCATCCGGCAGGCCGCTTGCCGCGATCGCGAGGGCTGGAGCTGGCGCGAGGCTGAGACAACCGCCGATCAGGGCAGTGATCAATCCCAGAAGGGGGAGCCAGCGGCTCTTGAGCAGTGAGGGCGCCAACGAAATCGACCAAGCGTGGTCCTAGTTTGCCGCTTGCGGGCCCTGCTGTCGCCTCCTGCTTGCTGTCCATGGCCGCTTCCCTCCCTGCGCGGATCTGTCTGGGGTCGGGTGTGGTCGCCCTGGGTCTGGTGGTGCTCAACCAGACCACCGCTGCCAGCACGGATCCGGCCCTGGAGCGGGCTGCCGTGCTGGCCAGCTTCCTGGCGGTCGGACTGATGTTGGTCGGCGTGCTGTGGACCCGGGCCGTACCCGACGCAGCAACGCGGGTGGCACTGGAGGGCCGTCAAGGGGTGGAGCTGGCGGAAGACCTGCCGGCCGATCTGGCCGAAGAGCTGGGCTGGGGCAGCCAGATGCTGCTGACCGCCAGTGCGGCGGCGGTGGTGGTGGTGCTGTGGCAGGGCCGCTGCCTGCTGCGCCGAGGCCTGCTGGCCGATACGCCTTTCACCCCCGGGGCGATCTGTGCACGCACCCAGGCCAAGGGCAGCGCGATCTCCCTGGTGGACCTGCGCCTGTACCCAGGCCGCGACGAATTCACCAGCCTGCTGCCGAACCTGCCCTGCGTGGTGGTGCAACCCCTGGGGGAGGAGGGGCTGGTGGTATTGGGGGGCTGGTCACCCCGTTGTTTCAGCCGCAGTGATCTGGTGTGGCTGGAAGGGTGGGGGCGCCGGGTCAGAGCGCGAATGGTGGCGCTTTCCGGGTCTGCTTGGGACCGTCTCGACGGGGTGGCGGCACCGTCAACCGACTCTCCACCCGCCGTCCAGGACTGCTGAACACCACCTGACCCTGCTTGGTCGCCACGCCTTCGAGCTGTTGGGCACGGGTGATCTGCTGGAAGGCCGAGCGACGCAGCTCCACCGAACCCTGCGCCGTCACCTGGTTGGTCTGCCAGTTCCAGGTGCAGCGATTGGCCACCATAGAATCGGTGGGTTGCTGAAGCCGACACGCCTGGGGAATCACCAAGGTGTGGCTGGCACCCAGAGCCTCAAAACCCTGGCCACTGAGCCGGGACTGGTCGAGCACAGCAAGAAATGGGTAAGGACTGCTGATCCGCTCCAGGGCCAGCTCCAGGCGGGTTTCCCTGGCATCGAGCCGCGCCTTGCGGCCTGGATCCAACACCTGGACAGGAGCTTGCAGATCGATCACCTGGCGCAAGGAATTCCCTGTCAGGGAGGGGGAAGTGAGGCGCTGGGGACTGCCTCCAGCTTGACGCCGCTCTCCCCTGACCGGTCCGCGGCCGACCAATGCTCCTGTGCCAGGGAACCAATCGGCGGAGGAGAGGGCCAGGGTCCAGGCGCCATCGCCGGAGCGCTGCAGCAGCGGCTTGCCCAGCAATTCGAGCTTGTCCTGCTGAATCCAGAAGCGGGCCCGCTGGGCGGAGACGCGCAGATCGCCCTGGCTCGCGCGGGGGCTGCGATCGATCTCCATCCGCTCCTGGCGGGGATACCACCGCACGCGGGTGGCGGTGACCACCAGAGGCTTCGGCCCCACCCGTGCCAGCCGGGTCGGACCCTCCAGCTGCACCACTTCGCCGTCATTGATCACCGTGCCGCTGCTGGCAGTGATCTGGTAGGAGGGCTTCCCCTTGGCATAGATCGTGCCGCGCAGGTCCCGGGCCTGGGCGACCCGGCGGCTGAGGTCGTAGCGAACCTCCGGACTGCTGATCTCCCACAGGGGGCGTCCGCTGGGATCCTTCTGCCGCAGGTTGAGGGAGCGGAACACAAACGGCTGGGCCGGCTCCTCCTTGGTGGCGGGCGCCTGGCAGCCGCCCAGCAGGATGATGGGCAGGAAACTGACGGCCAGGAGGCGTCCCGGCACGCGCCGATCGGAGCGCACCGTCACAGGGGCGTCTCGAGCTCAAGGCGCTGCATCACCGGCTGCGGTTCAATCAGCGCCAAGCCTGGCTGCAGCCCCCCCCACTGCTGGGCCGCCTGCCACGGCGATGCTTCCATCGCGGGGGTGCCAGTGCCGCTGTCGAAAGGCTGCTGGCCAAGCTGCAGCAGCATCCGCCCGGAGAGTTCGGGCAGCAGGGGGGCCAGCAGCACCGCCACCCAACGGGTGGCTTCCAGCACCGCATAGAGATCAGCCGCTACCGCGGTCTCCTGCCCCTCCACTTTCATCTGCTTCCAGGGGGCCTGGTCGTTCAGGTAGCCGTTGGCCGTGATCGCCAACTGCAGGCTGGCTTCGGCGGCAGCGCGGAAATCCAGGGCGTCCAGGGCGGCATTCACCGTTTGCCCGGCCGCCAGGGCCGCCAGGGCCAGGGGATGGTCGGGTTGGGCGGCGGCACCGGCGGGGGGCACCGCATCACCAAACCAGCGCCGTGCCATCGATGACGTGCGGTTCAGCAGGTTGCCGATCGTGTTGGCCAGGTCGTTGTTGACCAGGTCGGTGAAGCGCTGCTGCTGAAAGTCGCCGTCGTCGCCGAAGGGGATATCGCGCAGCAGATACCAGCGCACAGCATCACGGCCACAGCGCTCCAGCAACACCTCCGGATCGAGCACGTTGCCGATGGACTTACCCATCTTCTGGCCCTCCCGGGTGAGGAAGCCATGGCCGAAGACCCGCTCGGGCAGGGGGAGTCCCGCCGACAGCAGCATCGCCGGCCAGAAGACCGCGTGGAAGCGCAGGATGTCCTTGCCGATCACGTGCAACTGGGCTGGCCAGCCACGCTGGGTGATCAGCCCCAGATCGACCGGATCCCCCGGGGGCAACAGGGCGGTGAGATAACCCAACAGGGCGTCAAACCACACGTAGAAGGTATGGCCGTCATGGCCAGGCACCGGGATGCCCCAGGGCAGATCGATCCGGGAGATGGAAAAGTCGCGCAGGCCCTGGGCGACAAAGTTTTCAACCTCCTTCTGACGACTGGCAGGTGCGATGAACCCTGGACGGCGGATCAGCTCCTCGATCTGGCTCTGATAGCGGGAGAGTCGAAAAAAGAGATTGACCTCATCGCGCCATTCAAGCGGTTTGCGGTGAATGGCGCATTCCGGGTCCTCGCTCCCCGGGGCATCATCCTTGAACTCCTCGCAGGCCACGCAGTACCAGCCCTGTTGGCGGCCCTGCACCACATCCCCGTTGGCCTCCACCCGGGCAAAAAACTGCTCGACCAGGGCTTGATGGCGAGGGTCGGTGGTGCGTACAAACCGGTCGTTGCTGATCTGCCAGCGGGTCCAGAGGTCGCGGTAGCCCTCGCTGACTGCATCGCAATGGGCCTGGGGAGTCAGTCCTGCGGCCTCCGCGGTGCGTTGAATCTTCTGCCCGTGCTCGTCACAGCCCGTGATGAACAGCACCTGCTCCCCCTTGAGCCGCTGATAGCGAGCCACCGCATCGCAGGCCAGCGTGGTGTAAGCACTGCCGAGATGGGCGCGATCGTTGACGTAATAAAGCGGTGTGGTGAGGGTGTAAGACATGCGACCGGGGAGGGGGGCTCGCGGCGCCGCGACAGCGACCCACCCTGCCACGCTGGGTTGCAGCGTCCACCGTGCCGGTAGCCATGGCGATTCCCCACGCGCAGGTTGACGTGCTGGTGTGGGGCGGTGGAACCGGTGGGGTGGCCGCAGCCCTGCAGGCGGCTCGCGGCGGCGCCACAGTGTTGCTGCTCACGCCGGGGGCCTGGCTGGGGGGCATGGTGAGCGCAGCCGGGGTCTGTGCGCCCGATGGCAATGAGCTCACGCCCTGGCAGACCGGGCTGTGGGGGGCATTCCTGCGCGAGCTGCAGCGGCGGGAACCGGAAGGACTCGACCACAACTGGGTCAGCTGTTTCGGCTACCGGCCCGCCACCGCCGAAGCCCTGCTGCGCAATTGGTGTGCCGCGGAGCCGTTGCTGCGCTGGTGCCCGGGGGTGCGGGTGGTCGGCGCCCACAACCAGGGTCGGCGCCTCAAGGCCCTCGATGTGGAGATGGGGGGGGAGGTCCAACGGATTCAGATGCAGGTGGTGATCGATGGCAGCGACCGCGGCGACCTGCTGCCGATCTGCGGTGCCAGCTATCGCCAGGGCTGGGAGGCGCAGGAGCTGTGGCAGGAACCCAGTGCCCCCGTTCAGGCAAGGCTTGATCAGGACCCCTTTTTTCTGCAGCATCCGCTGCAGTCGCCCACCTGGGTGGTGATGGGGCAGCTGGCGGGCGAGGCCCGGCCGGCGGCTGGCCCCTCGACCTTGCCAGCGCCGTTTGAGCAGGCCGCCGGGGCCTTCGGTCTGGAGCGCACCATCAGCTACGGCCGTCTGCCCGGCGGGCTGGTGATGCTCAACTGGCCACTTCACGGCAACGATTGGCATGGCCACGGCCTGGAGCTGCTGGGGAGCGAGGCCGCTGATGGGCCGATCGGAGCGGCGATGCAGGCCCACAGCCTCGCCTTTGCCCGTGCCCTCGAGCAGGCCTCCAATGGCTGGCTCAGGCCGGCTGCCTGCTTTCCGGAACCAACAGCAGGCATGGATGGCTGCGCACTGCATGGCCCCTCGGCCCTGGCCCTGATGCCCTACTGGCGCGAAGGGCGGCGCCTGGTGGGACGCACGGTGGTGCTGGAACAACACCTGCTGCCCCTGGGCAGCGGTGAATCGCAGGGACCCCTGCCCTGGGATGGCGTCGGGGCGCTCGAAGCCGTGGCCGTGGGCAACTACGCGAACGACCACCACTACCCAGGCCCCGATTGGCCCCTGGCGCCCAAAAGCATCCGCTGGGGCGGCCGCTGGAGCGGCACCCCCTTCACCATCCCCTACCGGGCCCTGCTCAGTGCCGATTTCGACAATCTGCTGGCGGCGGACAAGGGCTGCAGCGTCAGCCACATGGCGAATGGCGCCACGCGGCTGCAGCCGCTGATCCTCAATATCGGTCAGGCGGCCGGCGCAGCGGCAGCCCTGGCGGTGCAGCAGGGCATTCCCCCCAGCGATCTGCCGGTGCGTCAGGTGCAGGAGCGGCTGATCCGCGATCCCCTGGCCCCGGCGGCGGTGCTGCCGCTCTGGGACACGCCCTGGCATGCCGCCGACTGGGCCGATCGCCAGCAGCTGCTGCTGAATGCTCCAGATCTGCTGCAGGGCGATGGCCAGCTGCAGCGGAGTGTGGCTCGCGCGAACAACCCGAGAGCTGGCGCAGTCGAGCCTTTGGAGGCGGCCTGGCAGGGCACAGTGCATGCCGATGGCCTGGGCGGCTTCCTGTTCAGCCCCGATACCTGCACTGATGGCATCGCGGCCCCCGGCAGCACCCCGTGGCCGTTGATCACCCTGGAACCCGGTCTGAACCGCTGGCTACAGGACCTGGAGCGCCCGACAGCCACCACGTTGATGGGCTGCCTCAACCCCTGGGGCCCTTGGCTGCGGGCCTCGCGGCTGGCGAGCGCTTAGCCGGTGGCCAGCAGGCGTAGCTGATCCCTCAGAGGATCCACCGACTGGACCCGCAGCTGCAGCAGATCGCCCGGTTCGGAGCCGGCTGGGCAGTCGGAGGCCAGATCCATCGCCAGGGCCTCCACGTGCACCAGGCCAAGGCGATCCTGAGGCCGCAGCCAGCGCAGGAAGGTTGCCGGCCAGTGCTCGCTGCGATGGGCGAAGAACCACACCTGTTGCCAGTGACGCTGGTCTTCCCGACTGATCTGCTGCCCCTGCCGCAGCGGACCGTCCAGATCGCTGAGCAGCACCTGAAGGGCGTCAGCCGCCAGGGGCTGGCGTTGCTGCTGCAGGGCCAGCAGCTGACGTTGCACCACGAGGTCGGCGTAGCGGCGGATCGGTGAGGTGGCCTGCACATAAGCCGGGAGGCCCAGGCTGAAATGGGCACTGGGCTGGGTGCCGGTGTGCCCACGGCTGAGGCACCGCTTGATGGCCGCATGCCGGACGGGCCCGGCTGGCAGGGCAGCCAGTTCCGCCGCCGGGGGCAAGACGGCCGGCAACTGGCTGCGGTACGGCAGGGGGAGGTTGTGCTCACGGCCCAGCTCGGCCATCACCGCGCCCGCCAGGATCATGGCTTCGGCCACCAGCAACCGGGCCGGGCTGGGTTCGCTGATCTCCAGCACTGGCTCCTTGTCGGCGGCCCGGATGCGACCCTCCGGCTGGTCGAGCAGGAGGGCGCCGTGACGCATCCGCCACTGGCGGCGTCGCTGCAGCAGCCCATGCAGATCGGCCAGATCGCGCTCCTGGGGTGGCGCCAGGTCGATCAGGTCGTCGGCATCGCCGTAGGAGAGCCGGTAGATGGGCCTGACCCAGCTGCGCTGCACGCCCGACGCAGCGATGGCGCCCTCGGCATCCAGCTCCACCCACAAGCTCCAGGCGGCGCTGCGGCGCCCAGCCCTGAGGCTCATCGGACCGGTGGCGAGCGCCTCAGGAAACATCGGCAGGATGCCGCCGGCCAGGTAAAGGCTGCTGCCCCGGTGGCGGGCCTCCTGATCCAAGGGGGAATCGGCCGCAATCAGACGGCCGGGATCCGCCACGTGGATCCAGATGCGCTGCTGCCCCGTCGACGTGGTTTCCAGCGCCAGGCCATCGTCGATGTCGCGGGTGTCGGCATCGTCGATGGTGACGCTGCGCTGGCCGGTCAGATCCAGTCGGTCGGCATCGCCGGGCCGATCGGCCTCGGCCACCTCCAGCAGACGATCGGCCTCGGCCAACAGCACCGCCGAGAACCCTTGCTCCCAGGTGGTGGCGCGCAACGACGGCAGGTGATGGGCCTGCCAGAGGCCCAGGTCCACCAGCAGATGGCGGATGGAGCCGGTGTCGGCCGTGCACTGGGCGGCGTGGAGGGCCTGCTTCAGGGAAGCCGGCAGGGGGCTGGTGCAGTCACCAGCGGCCCAGCGCTCCAGGAGCTCGAGTTGCTGGCGGTGCTCAACGGCCAACCCTTGGGGCTCAAGGGGCTGGCGCAGCCGCAGGGCCTGGTGCCAGCGTTGTTCCGCCTCGGCCTCCAGCTGCTTGTGACGCCGCTCCCGCCGCAGCCGCCGCAGGTCATTGAGGCCTCGGGCCTCCACCTGGCCCTGGCGCAACCGAAACAGAGTCTGGGGTCCGTGGCACCATCGCCAGCAAGCGGCCACGGTGAGGCCATCACGGCGGGAGCACACCAGATCGACCCAATCGGGCAGCGGCAACGGCTGGCCATCCGCCTGCATCAACAGCCAGGCAGCGGCCACATCACGCCTCAAGGGCACGGCTGCCGTTAAAAGATCGTCTGTGATGTGCCAGGGCGCTTGCTCCAAACGCTGGGGCTGAGCCCCATCGCCAGGACACACACCGAGCGACTGCAGCTGGCGCAAGGGGTGGATCTGCTGGCGACCGGATGCACCGATGGCCAGCGAAGCCTTGTTGGACTGCACGCAGAGAACAACAGCAAGCTGGGGGCCACGCTCGTCGCTGAAGCCCACCAGATCGCCGGGTTGGAACGTTGCTGCGGCCAGCGGTCGCGCCTCAGCCTTCCGGGTTCACAAAAGGCAGCAGCGCCACGATGCGGGCCCGCTTGACCGCGTTGGTGAGATCGCGCTGCTGCTTGGCAGTGAGGCCGGTGAGACGGCGGGGAAGGATCTTGCCGCGTTCGGTGATGAATTTCTTGAGCAGATCGACGTCCTTGTAGTCGATCGGATCGCCGGGCTTAATCGGCGACAGACGCTTTTTGAAGAAGGAGCTGGACATGGGATCGAACGGAAGAGAAAAATGAACTGGTGCCTGACCGTGCTGGGGCCCGACGGAGCCGCAGGAAACTGGTTTCAAGCCGACATTTCAGGCTGACGCTGGACAAGGCGCGACCGGGAACCGGGGGGCGCTTCGCCGGAGTCAGCTGAAAATCACTTGATTTCCTTGTGCGTCGTCGAGGAGTTGCAGTGGGGGCAGAACTTCTTCAGCTCGAGCCGTTCGGTGGTGTTGCGGCGGTTCTTTTCTGTGGTGTAGCGAGACACACCTGGAGACCGCTTGGCGGGGTTGGACCGGCATTCCGTGCACTCGAGAGTGATCACGATCCGGACGCCCTTGTTTTTAGCCATGAAGGACGTTGCGCCGCTGGTGCGATGCGAAAGGACAAGTTCCCACCATACCTTCCTGTCGTTCCTTTCCCTGTTGATCCCTAGGATCACCCCTCCTGAAGGAATGGGCTGATGCGGGTCTCGCTCCAATGGCTGCAGGAGCTTGTGACCGGCCCTGGACAGGCTCTGGCCGTCGATGTTCTGGCCGAGCGGCTCTCCCTGGCTGGGTTTGAGGTGGACGCCATCGATGATCTGGCGGCCCGGGCCCAGGGGGTGGTGGTGGGCTTTGTGCGCGACCGGCAGGGCCATCCCAACGCCGACAAGCTCAGCGTCTGTCAGGTGGATGTCGGACCCTCGGAATCGCTGCAGATTGTCTGCGGAGCCGCCAACGTGCGGGCCGGCATCCACGTGCCGGTGGCCCTTGTGGGCTCCACCCTGCCGGCCGTCAACCTGACCATCAAGCCCGCCGAACTGCGTGGCGTGGCCAGCAGCGGGATGATCTGTTCCCTGGCGGAGCTGGGGCTGAGCAGCGACGTCGATGGCATCGCCGTGCTCGATGAGCTGCTGGACGAGGTGCCACCGATCGGCAGCCCCGTGGGGCCGAGCCTCGGCCTCGACGACCAGGTGCTGGAGTTGGCCATTACTGCCAACCGGCCCGACGGGCTCTCCATGCAGGGCATCGCCCGAGAGGTGGCGGCTCTCGTCGGCGGACAGACCCACACCCCCGACCCGGCTGGCACCGCTGTTGAGAGCCAGCCCTTGCCCGTTGCCGCCGCGGATCAGGCCGCGATCGAAGCCGGCGGACTGTTCAGCGTGACGGCCCTGGATGGACTCCAGGTCGCCCCCTCGCCCCGCTGGCTGCAACAGCGCCTCGAAAAGGCCGGCGTGCGCCCGATCAACAACGTGGTCGACATCACCAATCTGGTGATGCTGGAAACGGGGCAGCCGCTGCATGCCTTTGACAGCCAGCGCCTGGCGGCCATCAGTTCCACAACCGAACCCCGAGTGGACGCTCTGGGCCTCAGGCAAGCCCGTGAGGGGGAGCCTTTCGCAGCCCTTGATGGCAGCGAGCATCAGCTCACCCCCGAAGCCCTCGTGGTGACCTACAGCGGACAGCCCATCGCCCTGGCCGGCGTGATGGGCGGTGCTGAGGAAGCCGTCCATGGGGACACCCACGCCATCTGGTTGGAAGCCGCGGTGTTTGCACCCCAGGCCGTGCGCCGCTCAGCCCGCAGCGTTGGACTGCGCACCGAGGCCAGCAGTCGTTTTGAGAAGGGCTTGCCCCGCGACTCCACCCTGGCCGCCGCCAACCGGGCCGTGGCGCTTCTGCAGGAGCACTGCGGCGCCAGGGTGACAGCCCGCTGGCAGCACCAGAGCCCGCAGGTGGCTGCCCAGCCCCTGCATTTACGGCGGGATGCCCTGCACAACCTGCTGGGTCCCGTGCAGGACGGCGATGCGCTCAGCGACCTCAGCGATGCCTGCATCCTGCAGACCCTCACCGCCCTGGGATGCAACCTGGAGGCCGACTCCGAGGAGGAGGGTTGGCGGGTGACGGTGCCGCCTTCCCGTTCGATGGATCTGCAGCGGGAGGTCGATCTGATCGAGGAAGTGGCTCGCCTGGTGGGCTACGACCAGTTCGCCTGCCATCTGCCCGATCCCCTCGAACCTGGAGGGCTGGATCCGGCCCAGCAGGTGGAGCGCCGCCTGCGCCGTCAGCTCTGTGGAGCCGGGCTGCAGGAAGCCTGCAGTTTCTCCCTGGTGGGCGCCGCTGCAGGTCGCATTCCCCTGGCCAATCCCCTGCTGACCGACTATGGCCACCTGCGCGACAACCTCCACGGAGAGCTGCTGTCCGCCGCACGCCGCAACCTGCAGAGCGGCCAAACCGGCTTCTGGGCCTTCGAGATCGGCCAGGTGTTCAGCACGGCAGCAGCCCGACCCGACCGTCAGCTCCTGGTGGGCGTGATCTGCGGCGAACGCCGCGGAGAGCGCTGGAGCAGCAGCGGCAAAGCCCAACCGCCCCTTTATCACCAGGCCCGAGGCGTGCTGCAGCAGGCGCTGGTGGCCTTGTCGATTCCGATCGAGGATCGTCCACTGGAGACCCATCCCCTGTTGCATCCCGGCCGGGCCGCCGAGCTGGTGGTGGAGGGCCGGCCCCAGGGCTGGTTCGGTCAGCTGCATCCGGAGCAGGCTGAAGCCCTCGACCTACCGGAGGCCACCTACGTGTTTGAGCTGGAGTTGGGGGCCCTGCTCATCGCCGCCACCCGCCGCAACCGCTGGCAACCCGCCTTTGCCCCCTATGCCACCGTGCCTGCTTCGGAGCGGGATCTGGCGGTGGTGGTGGCGGCTGAAACCCGCTCAGCCGACCTGCTGCAGGTGATACGCAAGGCCGGCAAACCGCTGCTGGAGCAGGCCGAACTGGTGGACCGCTATTCGGGCGACCAGGTGGGCGTGGGCCAATGCAGTCAGGCCTTCCGCCTGCGCTACCGCGATCCCAAGCGGACCCTCACCGACGACGATGTGGAGCGCGCCCACACCGCCATTCGCTCGGCCCTGGAACAGCAGCTGGGGGCTCAGCTGCGGGCCTGATCCAAGCCTGCCGCTGCACCCCCCGAAGGCGCCTGTCGATGCAACACGGCCAACGTTTCGACGTGGCTGGTCTGGGGGAAGAAGTCGATCGGCTGGAGACTCGCCAGCCGGTAGTGGCAACTCTCCACCAACTGGGCCAGGTCACGGGCGAGGGTGGCCGGATCGCAGCTGAGATAGAGGAGATGGGCGGGAGGATTGGCCACGATGGCCTGCAGGGTGGCAGGTTCGAGCCCCTTGCGAGGCGGGTCAAGGAACAGCACGTCGCAGTGGGCAAGATGCTCGCCGAGGCACGCGGAGACCACCCCTGCCTCAAAGGACGCCCGTTCACTGAGACCGTTCTGGTGGGCGTTCGTTCTGGCCTGATGCACCGCCTCAGGGCTGAGTTCGATGCCATGAACCTGCCAGCCCGCCGCTGCCACCGGCAGGCTGTAGGTACCGATGCCGCAATACGCGTCCACCATCACACCCGCCGGTAGTCCGTCGAGGGCCGCCAAGACGAGAGGCACCACCCGTTCCGCCTGCTGGGTGTACACCTGGAAAAAGGTGTCGGCCGAGATGCGAAGGCTGAGATCGCAGAAACGTTCCTCGACCCAACCACGCCCAGCCACCACCCGGGTCTCGGGGCCCAGCAGGGTGTTGGTGGGGAGTGGTTGCAGGTTCAGGCAGACGCCCACCAGCGCGGGCCAGCGCTGCATCCACCGGGCCGCCAGGATCTCAAGCCCATCGAGCTCATCGTGACTGCTCACCAGGGTGATCAGCAGCTCGCCGCTGTGACTGCCGAGGCGCAACGCCAGATGGCGCAGACCACCACCCTCGAGACAATCGCGATCGACAGGCCAGTCGCTGGCCTCGAGGTCGGCCTTCAGCGGCGCGATCAAGGCATCCAGGCGCGGGTCAAGCACCGGACAGTGGTTCATGTTGACGATCCGGTGGGTGCCGCGGCGGTAGAACCCGGCACGCAGGCGGCCGTCTTCACAGCGCTCCAGAGGAATGATCGCCCGATTGCGATAACCCAGTCCCCCGGGGGCCGCCAGGAGGGGGGCCACGGGATGGTCGAGGTGGGCAATGCGGCGGATGGCATCCACCACCTTCTGGTGCTTCCAGTGCTGCTGGCCGCCATCCTCAAGATGTTGCAGGCTGCAGCCTCCGCAATGCTCCGCCAGGATGCAGGGCGGCCGGCGCCGATCCGGAGCGGACACCAGCACCTGCTCCAGCTCCGCCAGCCAGTGGCGGCGGGCTTTGTGGGTCAGTCGCACCTGCACCTGTTCGCCAGGCAGGGCTCCGGCGACGAACAGAACCCGCTCGGAGAGCCTGGCCACCCCCTGACCATCGTGGGAGAGTCCGGTGATCGACACCGTGACCCGACTGCCGGTGCACAGATCAGTGTTGCTGGGGCTGTTGCTGCTGCTCGACGCCACGCCCGCCTGCCAATCCTTCACCCTACGCCGTGCAAAGGGGCGTTACACCTTGCGCCAGAGAGCGGGGTTCCTGCTGCGGAGTCGATACAGTGATGCGTGCGTGTGGTCGCTGCGATGAGCGTCGTTCGGGATCTGATCCTCCAGGCAGATGATCAACTGCGCTATCCCAGCGGCGGCGAGCTGCGCTCCATGGTGGAGTTCCTCAGCGGTGGGGCCGACCGCCTCGCCGTCGTGCGCATCCTCACCGACAATGAGAAAAAAATTGTCGACGAAGCGGCCAGGCAGCTGTTTCAACGCAACCCCGACTACGTGGCCCCCGGTGGCAACGCCTACGGCCAGAAGCAGCGGGCCCAGTGCCTGCGGGATTACAGCTGGTACCTGCGCCTCGTCACCTACGGCGTGCTGGCCGGAAGCACCGAGATGATTCAGCAGATCGGCCTGGTGGGTGCCCGCGAGATGTACAACAGCCTCGGCGTGCCCATGCCGGGCATGGTCGATGCGATGCGCACCATGAAGGACGCCGCGGTGTCCCTGCTCAGCACTGAGCAAGCAGCGATGGCCGGCCCCTACTTCGACTTCCTGATCCAGGGGATGCAAACGAGCACCTGAGCCCTCCAAGCCTCTTTCTGAACGAGCCCCAGGTGAGCATGTGTCTCACCTGGGGCTTTTTATTGGACTCACGACGACTCCAGGTCGCGACAAAAGAGACAGGCTTCGATTCTCCCGCCGCCCTGGGCGGCGATGCGCTGTCACCCGACTGAACAGGCCGCCGCGAACCCATGCCCCTGTCGAATCAAGGAGCTCACCCCGCGTCACAGCCAGGGCCAGAGCAGTCTCATTTCATGCCGGTCAGTCCCGGATCCAGACCATGAACGGGTCTTGGACGAGACAGGCTGGAAAGCCAACTCTACGGCCCGCGCAGCGCCTTCGATGCCGCGTCGTTGGCTGCCGCATCTTTGGATACCTCCCCCCTTTGCGTACAGCCCGTGGTTGCCCCCATGGGCGCCATTCTGCTTGCGTATCTGCATCAGACACAGATACGCAAAAACGTAAACGCCAGTCACGACAGGTTTCTGAAGCGAATGGTTGGCCATTGGACACGGTCCTGACCCGTTGCTGGACCCGATGTGGGGCCCATCGCCAGGCCGAGTTGCTCCAGGCGCCGCAGTGCTGAAGAGGTCGGGTGGAACAGCAGAACCGCTGGAAGCGCGCTGCCGTCGACCTTCTCCCACGCGCAAGGAGAAACGCGACCATGGCCGGCTACTGGCTACTCCTCAATGCGACACAAGCAGAATCGTCGAAAATTGCAAGTCTCAGGAAACGTGCGTCGAGACTCGGGACATGGCCTCTCAGGAGCAAACAAATTGAGAAACCACTTGTCAACGCCTACGAGAAGCTAGCGTGTGTTACTCGGCTCATCCGTGGCTCAAACTTGGACCTGATACAAGACCCATTCAAGACCAGCAGACACAGCTGCGTCGCGAGCCGGAGGCCATGGCCGGGGGTTGGGGTTCTGAAGTTCAAGGGACTGGACACCTGGGTGCATACGCGTGTCGGCGACTTCTGAGTGAAGATCACTGATCGCCGATGGGACGCAACCTGAGTCTGATCAGGATTCCCATAAGAGACTTCCGAGTCGTTGCACGCCCGCCCTGGCCTGGGTCATCGGCGAGGCCTGACGCTGGCGCGCCGCGCCCGCCATGCCGCGAAGTCCCGAAGCCCCACGCCCGGAGCGCATCGCGCACATTATTCCAATCTAAGACGCACCATGGGACTCACGCCAGGACACACGTGAGACAAGCAAGAGCTGATCAGTGGTTGCGATACAGCTCCTTGAGGAGCTGGTAGGCCTCATTCAGTCGGCGCATCGTCTCCTCGCTCCCCCCGGAATCGGGGTGATGGCTCATGGCCAGGTCGCGGTAGGCCTCTCGGATCTCAGGGAGGGTGAGTCGATGGCCGGGCGAGGTGGGCAGCTGCAACAGCTTGAGGGCGCCATGCAAGGTCATGGTGTGCTCCAGGGTCTGGAACGAGGTGCCCTTGCGTCGTTTGCGGAAGCGATGCACAAAGCGACGGATCAGCGTCGGCAGGCGCACCTCGAGGGTGGAGGTGCTGAAGGGATCCTCCAGCAGACCTGCCATCACCATCACCCGTTCAAAACTGGCAGGCTCGTGGCCCCAGCTCGGCGCCGTGTTGGCGACCACTTCACAGGCAAGCGACCAGGTGAAGGGCCTGCTCTCGCTCTGATCACTCTGGGGCCAGATGTCTTGCGCCAGCCAGATCATCGCCGCCTCCAGTACTGCGTCATTGGCACCCTTGCCGTAGAGCTCGCTCCAGTGGTTACCGGCTCGTGCCAAAGCCCTCTCCAGCATCTCTCCCCCCACATGGGGCAGAGGTTCGGCGGCCGCCTCGATGGCCTGCTGGCGAGGCTGAAGGCTGCGCTTGAGTTGATCCGATTGACGCCGCACAAACCCCGGTAAGTGGATGCCACCCGGCCGCTGCGGAGCGCTGATACGCGGCGTCTCCCCAACGGTGACGTCGATGTCTTCCAGATCGAGGCAGAGATCACCCCCCGTTCCTCTGCTGGAGAGCACCAGAGCTCCCTGCTCATTGAAGGTTGTGTCCACGGCGGTGTCGCCAGCGGCAACCGTTGACGCCGCAGAAGCCTGATCAGGCTCCAGGTTGGCCTCCGTGTCTTCACTGCCGGGAAACAGTTCCTGAAGCAATCGCTCGACAATGTCGCCGCGGCTGCGCAGGCCCCATTCCGCCTTAAGGGCATCAATTTTCTCCAGCAACTCAACCGGTAGCTCCAGACTGAAGCGCCGCCGCTGGGGATCACCCGGTGCAGCCATCCCTAACGGCCCATCAAGCCGCGCATCATCTGTTGCTGCGCTTCAAGCGCCTGCTGGTAGCGATCCACCAGCGATTGGCTCACCGGGGTTGACGTGCTCCCACCGGAGGAGCGCGGCGACAGGATTGCCGGCGGAGGCGGCGGTGGATAGGACCGCAGTGGAGGCAGGGCTGGCACGGGAGGCTGCTGGAGGACCAGTGGGGCCATGAGCGCCGGTGGATCCTCACCAGGGTCGGTGGCGTCTGGCACGGCGGGGGGGATCGAAATCCGGACGGGAGCCGTGGGGACTGCGGTGGTGCGGGCAATCTCGAGCTGGCGTTCCCGGTTCTGCACCATGGCGAGCTGATTGGCCGGCACCACACTCAGCAGATGGCCGGGTGTGGCGTCGGCCGGATAAACCAGGCTCACACGCACCGGATTGGCCACCCCGGCTCGCAAGTTCAAGGTGGTGAGGGCCACGCTCTGGCCGGAGCGCAGACCCGCATGCATTTCCTGCAAACCGTCCTCGGTACGGACCTGAAAGGATCCCCGGAACGCGGTGAACGGCTTACTGCTCCCCGTGGTGGTGGGGTGGCTCAGCACCAACTCATAGGGACCCGAGCCCTTGAGGTTGAGATCGACATCGAAACGGACGCCGTAGGTGCCGACATTGTCGAGGGAGGAATCGACCATGCGACTCGCCAGCGGATTGACCTGCACCTCCCGGGTGCCGAAGTTGTGACGATGGGTGCTGGTCAGGGGGACATGCAAAGGCCCCTGCTGCATCAGGTCATGGTTGAGGCTGGCCTGGTAGGCATCGCCAATGGCGACTCCGCCCACTCGGGAGAACACCCGCCGGCCGTTGATATCAGCGATGCGGTTCAGGTAGACGCGGCCGGGGGCCAACCGACCCTGGTCGAGCACGGCCAGCACATCCCAATCGCTTTGCGGGTTTTTCGCCGCCACCACGGCCATCTGGAAGGGCCCATCACTGCGTCCTTTGAGCAGGGCATTGGCGATCCCCAGGGCTGGCAGTTGGGTCTGGAACAGCACAATGCGGCTGCGGGCCGGAATGGTGATCTCCTGGCTGAGCTTGGAATCCAGGCGCCCCCGCAAAACCTGGATCGCGGTGGCATCACCCGGACCGGTGTTCCAGGGCCTGGGGCCCAGGGGCCTGACCCCCATTTTGTACTGCTGCAGGTAGGGAGCTTCGAAGCTGTTGCGCACCGCTCCGTTCTCGAAACGGATGTGCACAGCCCGGACCCCTGGGTTGATCAGGATCAGCCCCAGGGTGAGCTCGGGACGTCGCCCTGAAGCCGAGAGCCGGCCGCGGTTGGGTGGGAAATACTTGTGGTGCATGTGCACGCCGAACTCCCTGTTAAAGGTGTATTCGGCGTTGCGCAGGGGTTGGCCGGTCTCGGCGGCGTAGGCGTAGCCCGGAGCTGTGTTGATCAGGATGCCGGCACCTTCCACCTCCTCGGGCTGGTTGGAGTGCAGCACGGGCACTCGGTTGAAGGTGCCATTGAGGGGCCGGGCCTGCTGGCCGGCCATCAGGGCCACATAAGCGGCGGCCGCCGGCTGGATCTGAAGCGCCACCATGGGCGTACCCAGGGAGGCAGCCAACAGCAAGGGGAATGGTCTCGTCCAAGCTCCTTGACCGAGTGACGCCACGCCGGGAGGCCGCAGGATCTGAGCTGAAGAAGCGACGGTTTGCCTTCGCAATGGACGGGACAACCCTGCGGCAAGACGAAAACAAAGGCTTGCCCAGACGTGTTTCAAGGCCATCGCTGGAGAGGAAACACGACACTCGGGTGACCCGCGCAGCTCGCTAGAACCTTCGGGCATTCTTCCACTTTCTCATGCTCCCCCCCCTGGGCTGCTGCGGCATCGGCGACGAAGACGGTCGTGACAGCCGGCGCCGCCATCAGCAACGCAAGCTGCGCATGCTGCAGTTCTGGCGTGACGGTGTGGAGCGCCAACTGGCCGCCGTCAACGCGGCGATCAGCACCCTGGAGCAGCAGATGCAACGGGATGCGTCCTCCGGCGAGAGCTGAGTTCGTCTGCTGCTGCTGCGGTCAGCGCCGCTCGCAGCAGCGCCAGCCCCCGCTTCAACCGGCGCTGCACGGTCATCGGGCTCACCTGCAACCAGGCTGCGGTGCGCCGATAGGTCCACCCCGACAGCACCACCTTCTGGATCACCTGGCGCAGGCCGGGCTCCAGCTCGCGGAGCTGCCGGTGCAGAAGCTCCTGCTGCTCCCCTGGCTCGTCGTCCTGCATGGCTTCGCCCTCAGACGCGTCGCTGCTCTGCCGGGCAAGGGCCAGGGGCTCATCCCCTCCGGGTTCAAACCCCATGGGGCGTCCCATGGCCTGGCCCCGGAGCAGATCTTGCCACTGAATGGGGCTGAGCTGGAGAGCCGTGCGCAGATCTTCAGCACTGGGCTCCTGGCCATGCCGGGCACACCAGCTGGCCTTGAGTTGTCTCAGCTTGTCGTGCAGCTCCATCTGGCGACGGGGCAGACGCACCGCCAGGGCTGAATCCCGCAGGTAATGAAGAATGGCCCCCCGGATGTGCGGTCTGGCAAAGGCCTCAAAAGGAGTGGTGGTTTGGGGCTGGTACAGCTCCGCAGCCCGCAGCAGACCGAGCAGCCCCACCTGGATGAGATCGTCGAGGGGTTCCGGGCAGCGGCGGCCGTAGTGGACGGCGATGGGCGTGACCAGTCCGCGGTAATGGTTCACCCGCTGGTTGCGCTGCTGCAGGGCCCGTGGGGACAGCGTGTCGGTGGAGCGGGTTGGACGCTTCGCGTGGTTGTTCATGGGTCTGGAATCATTCGGCAAGGGGCCGCAACCCCTTCCTTTCCAACCAGCCCCGGCCGCCCCTGCTTCGGCAACCGAGAAATTACGGAACGGCGCTCAACGGATCGGCAGCGGCGCGCTGGCCACCGCCTGCAGCAAGGCCCAGGGCCCTTCCCGTGCAAGCCAGGTGAGATCCGAGTGCTCGGTGGACAGCAGATACCCGGCAAAGCCCAAGGCGTTGAGGCTGAAGCCCGCACAGTGCTCCTTGCGGCGTCGCACGGTCAGCAACCAGTGATCGTCGAAGAGCAGGTTGTAGGGATGGAGGGGCTGGGGGTCGTGCTGGGGGTGACCCAGGCCCAGTTGCTCCGCATGGCTGCGGTAAAGACCCTCCAGGTCGCTGCCCCCCACCGGATCCAGGCGCCGGCTGAGGCGATAGGCCCAGTGCCATGGCGCTGCACCAGCCACGGATACCCCTGGCGACTCCAGTTGAGCCAAAAACAGCACTGCCAGGGGGCAACTGGGTTCGCCGGCATGGCGCGGCAACATCTGAAGGTGGCGATGGGGCTGGCTCGCGCCGGCGGCGGCGCAGCTGTTGAAGAACCACAGCCCCCCCGTATCCGTGGCCAGCTGGGCCACGGACTGCCAATCGTCGGATGTCAACCAGCCGGACTGGGGCTGCCAGGCCTGGGTGATCAGCAGCAGGTGACCCGGTTGTACCGGGTACTTGTTGAGCAACACCACGTGGCTGGAGCCCAGGCGGTCCACCTCCAGGGCGGCATCCCACGGCAGGAAGGGGTTGGGTTTGGGCCCACCACCCCGCAGGTGTTTGGGGGTGCGGCTGAGCAGACGGCGCAGCACGAAAGGCGCCAGCTCGGGCGTCTCCACCACCTCGGTGGCCAAGGGCACCAGGGCGCCGGAGCGCCGGGCCTCGGCGGAACGCTCCAGCGCCCGCCGCCAGGTGTGCTCAGCCCGCACCGGCCTTGAGACGGGCCAGGGACGCACCCTGGTAGTAGTGGCCCAGAATCTGGTTGTAGCGATAGCCCTGCTGGGCCAGATCCTGGGCGCCGTGCTGGCTCATGCTGGCGCCGAGATGGCCATGGGCCTCCAGGCTGATCTGGCGGTTGGCGGCGTAGAGGCTTTCCACGATGGCGCCCTGGTAGCTCAGGATCAGCCCGGCGGTGCTGGCGACGGCCTGGCGGGTGCGGTCGTTGCTGCTGGAGAGCCCCTTGTAGGCCTGCCAGCGGGTGGTGTCGCCCAGATGCCAGTGACGGTTGGCCGGACGCGCCATGTGGGCCAGGGCATAGGAGCGGGCCGCCACGGCCTGGGCCCGGAGGGCCTCCATCGACCAGCTGCTGGGCATCTCAGCTCCCACCACGGCGGCGATGTAGGTCTCCAGACCCAGGTGATTCACCAGGCGCAGACCCTCCGTGTCACGGATCAAGCGCAGCCGGCCGGCGTAGGGGCGACCATTCACCAGCAGCGTCCCGCCATTGGTCTGCAGCCAGGCCTCTGGGCCGTGCTGCCACAGCGCCGCCAGATCGACCCGGCTTCCCCCATCTCCTTGCTGCAGCAACTGGCCGTCTCGGCTGACCAGCTGCCAGGGGGCGGTGGCTGACAGATCCGGTGCTGCCCCGGCGGTGAGCAGGGCGACGCGGATGTCCAGGTCCACACCCGGGCCCGCCTCAGGCTCCGCCAGCCCCACGCTGGCAGGGGTGCCCTGTGTTGGGGCACGGCGGGCCTCCAGGCGCCGCAGCTGCTCCGCCGCCGTGGTGGTGTCGGGGGCCGGTGGTGGGGTGTCGATCAGAGCATCCAGCAGCTCACCCTGGGCTGCGGCATAGGGTCGGGGCGCCAGGCCCTGGGCGGCAAAACCCACCGCCACAGCCACCACCGCCATGGGTCCAGCCACGATCCAGCGGCGGCTCAGGCCACTGTTGAGCGGCAGCGCCGGCCAGTTCAGTCGTGGGGGTGCAGGGAGGCCCAGGCCTCGGCTCCGGAGCCATCGGCGTGCACCCGCAATGTGCCGTTCCACAGAAGATGGCCCGAACCGCTCAGGCGGATCATGCCTGAGAACGCCGATTCGCACACCTCTTCGCACACCTGCTCGCACTCCATGCCGCCGGGTCGCGGTGAGCATTGCCAACCCACCACGGAGCGACGGCCCAGCCTCTCCAACCAGAAGGGCGCCACCAGGGCATGGGCCGAACCGGTCACGGGATCTTCGTCGATGCCCAGTCCCGGCGCGAAAAACCGCAGTTGGTAGTCGGCCAGTTGGCCCAACACGGTGGGCTGCCGCTCAGCCTGGTCGTCTGTGCAGGCCTGCATCAACACCAGGCCGGCCCGGTCAGCCCCCTGCAGCTCCCCGGCAAGCCCCGCCATGGCCTCAAGAGGCGCCGACGCTGGTAGGAGTGCCACCCGATACCCCAGGTCTGAACGCCAGTACGCCAGCGGGGCCACCCCCAGACGCCCGTGCAGGAGGCGGATCAGGGGCGGGGAGGGTTCGGCCGGCAGCAGGCCGGCGCTGGGGAGCACCAGGCGCCCCGAGGCGCCCCCGGGGTCGAGGGCCACCGCCAGAGGGCCGCTACGGGTGAAAAGCTCGATCGCGTCGCTGGGGGCCAGCAGCTGCCAGTGCCCCAGGGCCAGCACGGCCGCCAGAGTGCCGTGGCCGCAGAGGGGCACCTCACAGCGGGGGGTGAACCAGCGCAGACACCAGCGGTCCTGTTGGTGCAGCAGAAAGGCCGTTTCCGACTGGTTGAGGCTACGGGCAATGCCCTGCAGGAACGCATCACCCATGGGCTCTTCCAGGAGCACCACAGCGGCGCCGTTGCCGCAGCAGGGGCCGGCGGCGAAGGCCTCCACCAGCACGGCTGACCGCTCCACCAGGCCGTGAGCCGTCGCGGACGCATCCCGGGGAGTGGGGCTGGTCATGGTTGCCCCCATTCCGGCCGCAGATCGCGCTCCATCAGGGCGCGCACCGCATCCGCCGGTGTGGCGGCGCCATCGAGCACCTGCACCACCTGCTCACAGATCGGCAGGTGCCAGCCCTGGCGAGCGGCCAGTTGGAGAGCCGCCCTGGCGGTGCGTGGCCCCTCAACGGTGGCGGCAATCTGGTCGTAGGCCCGCTCCTCGCTGCATCCCTCCGCCAGCAACAGACCGCAGCGGTAGTTGCGGCTGAGCCGACTGTTCGCCGTTGCCAGCAGATCGCCCAGCCCGGCCAAGCCATAGAGGGTGCTGGTGACCCCACCGAGCCCCTCCAGCACCACACCGATTTCGGCCAGCCCCCGGCAGAGCAGCGAGGCCTTGGCGTTGGCGCCGAGGGCAAGGCCGTCGGAGATGCCTGCCGCCACGGCCATCACATTCTTGAGGGCACCGGCCGCCTCGGTGCCAATCGGATCGGTATTGGTGTAGAGGCGCAGAGCTCGATCGCTCAGCTGTTGCTGCAGCAGCTGGGCCATCTGGGCATCAGCACAGGCCACCACGCTCGCCGCCGGCAACCCCTGCTGCACCTCCGTGGCGAGGTTGGGACCGCTCAGCACCGCCAGCGGTGCCCCTGGCAACTGGGCAGCCCAGAGCTGGGTCGCCGTGGCCAGCTGGGTGAGGTCCAGACCCTTGCTGCAGCTCAGCAGGGGAAGGCCTGCCGGCCAATGGGGCCCCAGCGCCTGCGCCAGGGCCTGCACGCCAGCCATGGCAACCGCCGACACCACCAGATCCTGGTGGGCCAGCAGATCCACCGGGCTGCCACCGTCGCGCCGCGACCAGCCAGACACCACGTGGCCCTGGCCCTGCCAGCGCTCCGCCAGGGTCTGCCCCCAGGCCCCCCTGCCCAACACGGCGATGCGAAGCCCCATCGGTTTCGGTGCAGCAGGCAGTAAGGCGCTGCCATCATGCGCCAGGGCTGTGGTCGTTTCGCCAGCTCCATCTGTGCGTAACGCAAGCACCGTCTCTGCGTGACGCAAGCACCGTCTCTGCGTGTCTCCGGCTCCTCTGTCTCCCACTCCTCTGCAGACCTGGCAGGGCTCGGCCCTGGTGGTGGGCTGCGGCGGCATCGGTCAGGCGCTGCTGGAGGAGCTGGCGCGG
>JBILUH010000046.1:0-17150 GCA_044371095.1 Cyanobium sp. | reverse complement strand
TTCCATATATTGCAGTTTTTAATTATGAGCGCCATATAACGCCTTTTCTTTTAATGGTGATCGCTAGCACTACATTTGTTGCATTCGTGTTTTTTGCCGAGTCTTCGAAGATGCCATATGCTCACAGGTTTTCGGTTGGCGGCAGATACGGAAATCGTGATGACCCCTAATAAAACCTTGGCAAATCCTTGCAGCTTTCCGTTGCCGACATTCTCTTTTGCAAGAGTCAAAATCGCCATTGTGCAGCTATGGTCAGGATGTCCCAATTGCTTGATGTTTTATTGACTGTTGACAGCCTAATTGTATTATTTGGCGATTAAAGTAAAATGTTCATTTGGGCGCATTCAGCTCATTTCCTGGCCCTTGTGCATCTTTCAACCATTCACTGCCCTGCGCTCACTACTCCTCTCGCTGACTATGACTCTTCCCGAAGGCCTGACGGCCGAAACAAGAAGGCTTTTCGGCTGGGGGCGCCTTAGCCAGGTAATGGCCCAGGTGGTCCAGCCCAGCTCAGTGGGGCAGCTGCAGGAACTGATCAGTGGTGCTCCGCCCAGGTCGTTGATCGCCAGGGGGCTGGGCCGCTCTTACGGGGATGCTGCCCAGCTCAAAGACGGCACGGTGATCGAGCTATCGGCCTTTGATCGCATCGACCTTGATCCGGTCCATGGAGTGGCAACGGCTGGAGCCGGGGTGAGCCTGGATCAAATTCTGCGGGTGATCGTTCCGGCGGGCTTTTTTCTGCCCGTCACCCCCGGCACGCGCAACGTGACGGTGGGCGGAGCTATTGCAGCTGATGTGCACGGTAAAAACCACCACGTGGACGGTAGCTTTGGCAACCACGTGCAGCGGCTGCTGCTGGTGGATGGCACCGGCAGGCTTCGGGAACTCACCCCCAGCGGCCAAGGCAGCTTTGACGAGGCGGAGTTCTTCTGGGCTACGGTCGGCGGCATGGGGCTGACTGGCGTGATCGTGGAGGCCACGTTCTCGCTGATCCCTATCACCAGCTCACTAATCAGCGTCGACACCACCCGCTACCGCGATCTGGAATCGCTCATGGCGGCGCTGGTGGAAGCCGATGCGAAATACCGCTACAGCGTGGCCTGGGTCGACAGCCTCGATCCCCAGGGTCGCGGCGTGCTCACCTGCGGCGACCATGCCCCAGCAGAAGCACTTCCCAAGAGCCAGCAATCGGACCCGCTCTACTACGACCCGAAGGCCTTGGCCTCAGCCCCACCGTTCTTGCCGGGCGGGATGCTGAACAAGTTTACGGTGCGGGCGTTCAACGAGGCCTGGTACCGGAAGGCCCCCAAGAATCGGGTGGGAGAGCTGCAGGCAATCGCGCCGTTCTTCCATCCCCTCGATGGCGTGCAGGACTGGAACCGCATTTATGGCCCAGCTGGCTTCCTGCAGTACCAGTTTGCGTTACCTAATGAAGCAGCCCACCTGGTGCCGCGCACGCTGGAGGCGCTACGGAAGGTTGGGGCGCCCAGCTTCTTGACAGTGCTCAAACGCTTTGGCCATAGCAACCCGGCACCGCTTTCGTTTCCAATACCAGGTTGGACGCTGGCGGCTGATGTGCCGGCTGCGGTGCCAGGGCTGCTGGAAGTGCTGGATCAGCTGGATGAAGAGGTGGTAGCGGCTGGGGGAAGGCTTTATTTGGCGAAGGACTCGAGGCAGTCAGGAGCAATCTTCCAGCGGAGTTATCTCAGGCAAAAACAGTGGGAGCAGATGAGAAAGCAGCTAGATCCTCACAGTCGCTTTTTTTCGACGCAACTTGAACGGATCAGTAGAGCCCAAGGCTGATATGCAAACCAACCTGGTCCACGCCGTGCACCTAGCTCCGACGCGGCCAAAGAAGGCCGCTGCTGGGGCGCACTGATTCGGTGCTTCCGTCCGTTCAATCACCACCACCTGCATCACCGCCGCCACCACCACCAGAGCCCGGATCAAGCAGAGGTCCCTGTTGCGGGTGCTGACGGGCGCCGAAGGCGCTCATGTGCGGGAAGTGGTGAATTAAATCTGCTGATATCGGCAGGAACTGCATGTAGTCGGCCGGTTCACCCACCACGAAGTTGAGCTCGTTGCTCTCGCGCCATTGGCTCAGCCCCAGGGCCGAGGTCCAGGGGTTGGCTTGGCTGTGGCTGGTGCCATTGGGCACTCACAGCCACACGTCCCGGTCGGTGAAGCGCTACCCCAGTTGCAGCATTACCCCATCGATGAACGGCACCAACCTGAAGCGAGCCTGCTGACTTGCACTCGTTGCCTTGTGGCAATTACTCATGCTCACTGGGTGCCGAATACCAACGTGGAGAGCGGCCACCAACCGCTGCCGCCCTCGTCGTAGGCCAGCTCCACCATCGGGTCGGCGTCACTGCTGTCTCCACCAAGGCTCAGCACCGTGGCGCCGCTCTCTGGGCTGATCAGGTCGCGCCAGCAGCGCGAGCCAACCACCGGCAGGGGTGTCGTGGTTTCAGTCATGGTTCAGGGGCTCACCATCACCCGGTTGCCAGCGCCGCTGTTGCTCACAGCCGCGAACTGACGCCGCTGAGGTGACCAGCAGAGCGAGCGCCAGCCGGTATCGGCCGGGGAGCTGCGCACGGTCCAGCTGATGCCATCGGCGCTGGTCATGATCCGGTTACCGGTGCCGCTGCTGGCGACGGCCACCAGCAGATCCCGCTCGGGCGACCAGCAGAGCGAGGTCCAGGCGTTATCGGCTGCTGAGGCCCGGCTCGTCCAGGTGATCCCATCGGCGGAAGTCATCACCCGGTTGCCTCGGCCACTGCTGCTCACCGCCACCAGCAGACCCAGCTCAGCCGCCCAGCAGATCGCCGTCCAGCTGTTGGCTACGGCCGCTGTCCGCAGCGTCCAGTCGCGGCCATCGCTTGAGGTCATCACCCGCTGGTTGCCGCCGGTGCTGCTAACAGCCACCAGCAGCCCCAGCTGCGGCGCCCAGCAGAGGGAGCGCCATTCCTGATCCGCGGCAGCCGGGCCGGCTGCCCAGGTGAGGCCATCGCTGCTCGTCATCACCCGGTTGCCAGTGCCACTGCTGGCGACCGCCACCAGCAAGCCCAGTTCGGTTGACCAGCAAATGGAGTTCCAGCTGTTATCGGCTGGCGTCTGCCGCAGGGTTCAGCTGCGGCCATCCGTTGAGGTCATCACCCGGTTGCCCATGCCGCTGTCGCTGACAGCGACGAACAGACCCAGCTCGGCTGCCCAGCAGAGCGCTACCCAGTTGTGGTCAGCGGCCGCTGGTTGGGCGCTCCAGCGGATGCCATCGCTTGAGATCATCACCCGGTTGCCGCTGCCGGTGTTGGCCACGCACGCGTACAACCGCAGCTCGGGCGACCAGCAGACCGCCTGCCAGTTGTTATCCGCTGCAGAGCGAGTGGTCGACCAGAGCAGGCCGCTGATCCCCAGCACCGGCGGCGTACCCAGCAGCTCTGCCAGAACCGCAGCCGACAGCTGATAGGTGCCGGCCTGGGGTCCAGCAGGGCGGGTGATTGCCAGCAGGTCGCTTGCTTGGAGCGTCATCAGCGGCGGCGCTCAGGGCAGGGCGGGCAGGGTGCTGAGGTCCAGCGGCATGTAGTCGCCGGCCGGCTGGGCGGTGGCCAGCGCCCCCTGCAGCTGGGCCGCATCCACCACCCGCCCGGGTGTGCCGTCCGCCAGCGCCAACGGGTCGGCCAGCTGCACCACGCCGGCAGCGGCGGTTGTTGCGGGCTCGACGCTGAGGAGCGGCTGGGCCGGATCGCTTTCATCAACGCTCAGTGGCGCAGCCACCTTGATGCGGATCACGCCAGCGCCATCGGGGCCCAGGGAGGCGTTGGCGCTCCAGCTGCTGCCGTCAAATAGCAGCAGGTCCCCCTGGGCGATCTGCTCACCAGCAAGGCCCTGCCAGCTGGCCAGGGCAGGACCGCCCGCACTGGCCAGATAGACATCCCCGACTGAAGCGCCAGCAGGGGCCTCGCTGGTAGTGGGGTCAATCGCACCTCGGTAGGTGAGGGCCCGGAGATGGCGGCATGGAGCGTGCCATCCGCATCCACTGAGAGGTTGGTGCCCGGTTTGATCGCCCCGATCGCAGCCGCGGTGGCGGGGCTGAGCATGAACGCCTTGACCTCATCAGCCGTGGCCCGGTAGGGCGTGCTGCCGCGCTGCACCAGCAGCAGGTCGCTGGGCTGGGGCAGGGAACGGCCGGCGGTGCGGCTCTCAATGGTGGTGGCCATGGCGATGAGCAGAGAAAAGGGTTGGGAGATCAGAGCTCGGGTCAAGGCGGCAGGGGGTTGAGCAAGCGCAGGTCCAGCGCGACCACCACCACCCCAGCGGCAGCGGCAGCACTCACCAGCGGCGCCAGAGCTTGCACCGAGCTAACACCACCGGACGGGGGCGGTTCAGGGTTGCCGCCCTCCTGCAGCTGGGCCTGGCCCAGGAAAATCACTCCTTGCGGCCGACTGCTGCTGTGGCACTGAGCCGTCAGCTCGGCCAGCACAGCCGGATCGGGAGTGGCCATCGGCGCCAGGGCAGTGCTGCACAGCTATTGCCAGTCCCCAGCCAGGGATGTGCTGGCTGGGGCACCGCGAACCTGCCTCAGAGCAGGGCATCACCCAGCTCCAGGGCCGCGAGATCCGTGGCATCGTTACTGCCCTCGTTGCTGCCGCTGGCCTTGGTTTCCAGCGCCGTGGCCTGCTCGTCGAGTTCGGCCTTGGTCTGGCTGCTATCGAGCTCCACGCCGTAGACGGTGGAGCAGAACTCGACGATCTGGGCCTTGGTCATCGCCTGGAAATCAGGCGGCTCAACAGCCAGCAGCGCCTCCCCACCATCGGTGGGAGCAGCCGGTTCAACCAGCTCAGTGCTGGGCAACTCGGACACGTCCGCGGTGCTGTTTTCAGCGAGGGGTGCTGGTCCTGATCCAGGCTCCGGCGATGGCTGTAATGCAGGCTGCGGCTCTGATTCTGGTTCGGGCGCTGCTTCTGACGGCTCCGTGTACAGCTGCCAGCCCAATGCCTGCCAGCCGGCCAGGTGCACCGGCCAGATCGAGCGGCTCTCGCCGCCCTTAACGATCAGCAGCTGGCTAGGCGGTAGCAGGGATTCATCGCCCACACCCGGATCCGGGGTGACGGTCAGTCGCTGCTCCGGACCCGAGAGGTGAACGGGGGTAGAGGCGGGGTTGGCCCCATCGAGGGGTTGCAGCAGTTGCAGGGGCATTGCGGTGTCCATGGCACTCACCTCAAAGCCCCTGGTTGGCGGTCAGCGCCACGCACATCCCCACCGGTGTGCTTGGTGAGATCACAGCGCGGGCCAGCCGCAGGCAGGGCGGCGTAACCAGTTCGCTGTCGGCTGGATTCAGCAGGAGGGCAGCACCGCTGATGCTCGCCTCCACCTTGCCGCCAGCAGCGGCGCCAGCTCCAACGTCACGGTTACCGCCTTGCTGTGGCCGGGATGGGAGGCCACCAGCACAAAGGAGCTGGAGGCATCAAGGTCGGTACCAAGGTTCACCACATTTCCGCTGCTGCGGCTGTGCTCGTAGCAGTCGGTAGCCGAGTGGTTGATCCAGCCGACGAGCACCGTCTGGGCATCGAGCAGCCGGGTGGCTTGGGGCTGGCCCTTGGGGCACCACCAGCGGAATGGGCGCCACGTTGTAAAGCCGTGCAGCGGCCTTGCGGTTGCAGACGGCAAAGCCCACGTACCAATCCACCCGCGTGCGGAATACCGGTGCGTCATGCACCTCCCCGAAGTCACGCACCGCAATGCCATACCTGCTCTCCAATGGGCCCTGCAGGCCGCCGCATCACCGAGCACGCAGCAGACGATCGAGGTGGTGCCCGCCGGTTCGTCGTACCCGAGTACGGCATGGCCCTCGGCGTCCTCCTCCACCACAGGATCTCGATCCCCTCGAAAGAGTGGCGGCCGTCGATCACCTCATACAGCTCGCCGCCGGCCTGACGGGAGGCAGTACTGATCTGACGTCGGGCGGCCTTGCTGGCGATCAGCACCTTGTCGCCGCCGTAGCCGATCACGCTGTCGGTGAGAGCTTCCAGCGCCAGCAGGTTGAGGGTGCTGCCGCCGTTGTCGATTGTCTGCTTATCTCCAGGTGCCAGCCGCTTGCTCAGCCCGTTGAAGGCCCGCGGATCCAAGGTGTCATCGCCATTGATGATTGCCGCCTCCAGCGTCAGGCGCATGGAGCGCACCTTCATCTCGGTTTGGGCAGCACGGGCCTCGGGGCCCTGCAGGTCCACGATCGAGCGGTCCACATCCAGGTCACCGCCAAAGAGGTGCACAAACTCCGAATCGGAGTTGATGACGCCGTAGCTCTGGCGGTAGCCCTCGTTGACGGCCCGGAAGCCGACGCGGGGGAGTTTTGTTTCGGCGGGGAATCTCAGGGAACCACCGACGAGGTTGCGGAACGGCAGGCTGCTCAGCCTCGGGCGGCGTCCTGCCTCCCTCCTGTCTCGGGGTCGGGGGCAGCGATCTCGGTGGTCACCGCAAACCCCACCAGCTCATGCGCCCCGAATGAGCGCAGAAACGGCACATCGGCGGCATCGCGGCCGCGGGCGATCAGCACCCGGCCGCAGCGCGGGATGTTGTGCCGTGCATCGAAGACATGCCAGCGGTTTTCGAGAAACACCTCAAACCAGGCGGAGAAATCCACGGGCGCCTCACCTACGGGGATGCCGGTGTAACCGAGGTAGCCGGTGCAGTAGCGGGCGGGGATGTTGAGGCAGCGACAGAGGGTGATGGCGAGGTGGGCGAAATCGCGGCACACCCCCGCTCCATCGCGCAGGGTGTCGCTGGCGCGCTTCTCCGGGGCCACGGCCTGATAGTCAAAGCGGATGTGGTCGTGCACCCAGTCACAGATCGCCTGCACCCGCCCCCAGCCGGCGGGCACCGCGGTGAAGGTCTGCCACGCGAAGGTCATCAGCGCGGCGGTGTCGCAGTAGGGGCTGGGGTTGAGCAGGGGATAGGTGTCCACCGGCAGCGCCTGCACCGGACAGGCCGTGGCGGCGGAAACCACGGGATCGGTGCTGTCGGGCCGTTCGATCCGGGCCTCATAGGTGAAGGTGGTGACACCGGCGGAGGCGATCAGCCGACTCCAGCGGTTGCCGGCGGCATCGCTGAGCAGCTCATAGGTGCGGTCCGGGATCAGCCGCACCCGTTCAGGACTGCGCAGCTCTGGCAGCAGGCTGGTGTGGGGGTGGACCAGGGCCAGCAGGGGCGTGGCCGCGGGGCAGCGGATTTCCAGCAGGCAGCCGATGGCGAGGAGCACAGCAGCGACGTCGCGATGGCGAACTTGCGCATGTTGCCCCTGCCATCGCACTGAGGCTGCTGCAGGGGCGGTTGTGCGTTGGGGATCAGACAGGAGCTGTTGTTCCGCGAAACCCGATTGGGATTGCTGCAGGGGCGCGGGCGGATTGATCAGCGCTGCTGAGCAATCGGGTTTTCCCCCGAATTCAGCGGTTTCTCGCCACAACCGGCAGCTTTTCCACAGGTTGAACGCCCCAGACCTCGCCGCTGGAGCCACCAGTGCGGCGCCAGCTGTGGAAAAGCCCTCTCCTCTTGACCGTCGGCAGCGGGGAGCTTTGGCCAGCCAAAGAGGAACAGCAAGCCGCCAGGAAGGCAGCTCAGGCCTCGCTTCTCACGGCAAGACACGGCCTTGTCGGACTGGGTTTGCTGCTTTGACGCCGCTGCGGTGCTCGTGACTTGATGGGTGCATTGCCGTGATGAACGCATGAGCCAGATCCCCGACCATCTCCCGGCCCACGTGAGCGTCGTCAACGAGTTCCCGGAGGATCTGCACCAGGCGATGCGGGAGTTCATCGGCAGCCACCCCAACTGGGACCAGTACCGCCTGCTGCATGCCGCGCTTGCGGGCTTCCTGTTCCAGCACGGCTGCAAGGACCGGGCCGTGAGCCGGCATTACCTTGACGGTCTGTTCCAGCGCGATCCGGCCATCACGGCGCGGCCCATCTCCCACACCTGATGGAGCTGGCGACGTGGTGATCTCCATTGCAAGCCTGGCCGGCCTGCGCGCCCGGCGGCTGCGGCCTTCGTTCCTGCGCCGGCGGCTGGAGCAGATCCTGCTGCTGCACACGGCTGCCGGAGCGGCCCTGGTGGACTGGTGCTGGGACAGCATCTCCCGGTGGGTGAATGGGGTGGTGCTGGAGGACAACCAGCTGAGGCCCTTCCGCTGGTGGCCCAGCCTCAATCAGTTCGAGCTGCGCGCGGCGATCGTGCAGATCAGGCCGTTGGGCTGAGGCCCAGGAAGCTGCCCTCTCTGGTGGTCGCGTCCTGCCCGATCCGTCTTGTCTGCTTCCACCTGGCCGCCAAGGGCAGCACGAAGGCGCGGCACCTGTTCCTCGACGGCGAGGGCCAGATCTGCGCGGATCCCCACTGGCTGCCGCGCGAGCAGGCCCTGCTGCTGGCCCGCAATCAGCAGCTGATCTGGGGATCAGCCGCCCGGGTGCTCGTGCTCTGAGCGCCCAGCGGCGGGGCCGTGGGCCAGCGGGCTAGGTGTTGTGTCTCACCACGTTGATCAGCGGAGCAGCTCGTTTCCATTGGTGCGGGGCGTGTAAGGCCTGGTGCGGATGTGCTTGAGGCCAAGGGCTTTGCAGGCCTTGGCCGTTGAACCAGGCCACTGTCCGGCTCAGGAAACCGATCGCTGTGGCCTGCTGCTCGTCCGCCAGCACCTCCACGTAGGCGAGCTGCGTGACGTCGTCGATCGCCACATGAACCCGTTGTGGCTCGCCGTCAAAACCACCCCCCAGCCCGATAAGGCCGCCATCAAAGAGGCCCTCAAGGCTGGCCGCCAGATCTCCGGCGCCCAGCTCCTCTCCCGCCGCTCCTGGCGCATCCACTGAGGGGGCAGAGCCTCCCTTCACGTGGGTCCGTTTCTGGGGCGGGCCCATACCCCTTCCACCCAAATCACCTCTCACATCGCAGCATTCCCATGCCCACCACCGTTTTCCCCCCCGAGCAGATCGCTGCCCTCTCAGCGCCGCTTGATCGCGCCAAGGTCAAACAGCGTGAGTAGGGCCGCGCCAAGGTCTCCTACATAGAGGGCTGGCAAGCGATCGCTGAGGCCAATCGGATCGTTGGCTTTGACGGCTGGCAACGCGAAACCATCGCCGTGCAGTGCGTCGCCGAACGCGAGCGCACCCTCGGCAGCAGCAACCGCGCCGGCTGAGGCGTCACCTACACCGCCTGGGTCCGCATCCGCGTCGGGGATGTCATCCGCGAGGGAAGCGGTGCCGGCCACGGCATCGACGCCGACCTGGGCCAGGCCCATGAATCGGCAATCAAGGAGACGGAAACCGACGCCATGAAGCGCGCTCTGACGACCTTTGGCAATCCCTTCGGGCTGGCCCTCTACGACAAGCAGCAGCGGGAAAACGCCAGCGCACAGCCGGATGCTGAGCAGAGGCTGGAGCCCCTCGATCCCGCCACCATCCAGCAGATCCTGTCCACCGTGCGGGGCCTGCCGCGCCCGGCGCTGGAGGGGTTCACCAAGGCATTTCGCAAGCGGTTCCAGGTGCCGGCTGATGCCCCTTCAATCGCTGATCGGATCTGTCAGCGCGGCATCACGACTGGATCGAGACGTTTCTGGTGTCGCACCTATCGCTGTGCTCGGCAAACTCGCACCGTGAGGTGCGCTCAGCAGAGCAACACCAGGCTGCGGCTTGAACGCCGGGGCGCACGCAGCTCGATGGTCTCGAGCTGCCTACCCTGAAAGAGACCGGCCACGAAGGGGCCATGAGCACGCAAACCGAACTCGGCTGGGCTGGCTGCACCGCAGTGGAGCGGGATCCTCAGCGCGTCAGTGGTGCCTGGGTGTTCCGCGGCACCAGGATCCCAGTGGCGGCGCTGTTCGAAAACCTGGAAGACGGGATCTCCCTGGCTGAGTTTGTGGAGCTCTTTCCCGGGGTCACGCCGGAGCAGGCCCGCTCGGTGCTGGAGCATGCCGCCCGCAGCACGGCAGCGGCTGTCGCCTGAGTGCGGATTCTGTTTGACCAGGGAACGCCGGTTCCCCTGCGCCGCTCACTGAACGGCCATGTCGTCGCCACGGCCTATGAGCTGGGCTGGTCCACCGTCACCAACGGGGACCTGATTTGCCTGGCAGAGCAGGAGGGCTACGAGCTCCTGATCACCACCGACACCAACCTCCGCTACCAGCAGAACCTGCGAAGCCGCAGCATCGCGATCCTGGTGCTGACCACCACCAGCTGGCCACGGATTCGCCAGGTCACCAGAGATATCCAGGCGGCGGTCGCCGCCATCACAGCGGACGACGACCAGGAGCTGCCCATTCCCTGAGCCTCAGCGCTGCAGCAACCAGCGCAGCAGCGACAGACCAATGATCAGCCCGATACCGGTGTTCCAGAGCCCGGACGGACGCTCGGCCAACCTCTGCAGCCACAACGGCAGCTGATCCCGCCACTGCTCCAGCGCCAGGACCGCCAGCAGCAACAGGACCAGGGGGATGCCAAAGGCCAGAACAAGCTCGCGGAGCATCGGCACCTCTCCTCTTTTTGAACGATATCCAGCCCCTGGACCGCGGCACCCAAGCCCATTGAACTGTGCTAGTACAGGAGTACGCATCTGGAGCCGTTCATGGGCGCCTCTCGCCCCCGGCCGGTGGTTCAGGCCGCCCGCCTTGAAACCCCGATCGAGGAGTGGCCCTACCTCGATGAGGAAACCCTGCTGAAAACCCGCAGCTGCAAGGTCTGCATGACCTGCCACTGGTTTAGGCACCACGCTGGGGTGAACTGCATCCCGGTGCTCACCTGTCAGTTGCACCAGGGCCTGATCGCCCATGGCGAGCACCTCACCAGCCGCTGCCAGGGTTGGACCGACGACATGACCCGCCAGCGGGGCTGGGCGCCGGAGGGGGCTTGAACCACTTCTGATGAACGTCACCGAGCAGCCGCGTCGCCCGCCGCTCTCACCGCAGGAGGGCTGGCTGAGCGATGGCCGCCAGGTGCTGCACTTCAAGCCGCTCCGCTACGACCGCTGGAGCCAGAGTCTGGAGGTGACCTTCGGGGAGGTGATGCCCAGTGGTGAGGCACCGCTGCTGAAGAAGCGCAGGGAGCTCACCCGCGAGCAGGCGATCAAGCTCTGGGCGCAGAAGCGTCAGCAGGGCTGGCAGCCCTGTGAACCCCAGTGGCTGCCGCCTCCCGCGCCGGCTGAGCGCTGAACCGCTTCAGAACCTGGACCCGGGCGTCTGCAGAAAGGCCAGCTCCTCTGCACCCGACACCCGCCCCAGAGCGGCATTGCGGTGGGGGAAGCGGCCGAAGCGGGCGATCACATCCCGGTGCCGGCGGGCGAAATCGGCGGTGCGGGGATCGCTGAACCGCTCGAAGAGAGGCAGGGCTATCTCCTGCACCGCCAGGTCTTCCGAGTGCATCAGGGGCATCAGCCAGAACTGCCGCCGCGCCTGCCCGGGCTCCGCCTCCAACCAGCCCCGCTTCACCGCTTGCAAACTCTCAGCCAGGGCCTGGGGATCGCCCGCGAAGGCTATGGCGGTGTCGCGCCAGATCTGGCGGGGGAACTGATCGAGCAGAAGCACCAGGGCGAGGCCGCCGGTCGGCTCCGTGCTCCAAGCGTCGAGCTCACAGGCGAGCGCCTGCCGGGTGAGCCCGAGGAACCGATCCCGCACCAGCTCGTCGAAGGCAGCGTCCTTGGCGAACCACTGGCGCGGCCGGGTTTCGACAAACCAGAACGCGAGAACCTCGCCGGCCTGCTCCCGCTGGCCTGGCCTCACAACAGCGCCTGGACGCTGGCCACCTTGTCCTCCAGCGTCTGCTCCTTGTCGGTGCGGGTACTTACTTTCACGGTGGTGTAGACGCGGGGGCAGCCCATGGCATGCACCGCCTGGTGGCAGGCCTCAATCGCGGCGAACACCGGCCCCCACTCGCCCTCGATGGCGGTGCCGTTGGGATGCAGCTGGATCTTGAGGCCCGCCTCAGTGAGCAACTTCTCGCAGGCGGCGATGTAGGGCGCCAGGTGCACGCCCACGCCGATCGGCACCACGCACAGATCCACGATCACCTTCACGGCCAACCCCGCTCGATTGCACCCATCGTGGGAGCAGCTGCCCGGGTGCTGCCGTGTCCGTCTTCCCGCTGCTGGTGATCGTCCATGCCCTGGCCGCGACGGTCTGGACCGGCGGGCATCTGGTGCTGGATCTGGGGGTGCTGCCCAGAGCCCTGCGGGCACAAAGCGCGGACGCAATCCGCAGCTTCGAGGAGACCTTCGAACCGCTGGCCCTCACCGCCCTGGCCATCCAGGTGCTCACCGGGCTGTGGATGGGCTGGATCTATCTCCCCGGCTTCCGGGGGCTGTTCAGTCCGGCCAACCCGATCGGGATGCTGGTGGGCGTGAAGCTGCTGCTGCTGGCCGCCACAGCTGCCCTGGCCATCCACGCCCGGCTGCGGCTGATTCCCCACCTCACCGACGACAACCTCACCGCCCTGGCCTGGCACATCCGCGGCATCACCGCCCTGGCGGTCGCCTTCGTGGTGGTGGGTGCCCTGATCCGGCTGGGTGGGCTGGGCTGAGCCGGAGTGCCGGCCAAGGGTGGGGCTTCACGGTGATGGGATCACCAGCAGCAGCAAACGGTTGCTCTCCTGGTCGAGCAGCCAGGCCTCGGCGCCGAACGGTTCCTGGCGCGGCTGCGGCCGGCCAGGGGACGTGCCAGTGCGCGGCGCTCAAGCCCGGCTGTGGCTCAACACCAAGCTGAGCGCCATAGAACTGCGCCAGTGCGGCGGGATCATCGGCGGCCAGCACGATCGAGCCTGTGAGGGCCCTGGCCGCTTGCTCGGGCATCCCCAGCTCAACGGCAGAGGGCCGCAGGGCGGCCCACCGGCCGGATGCTGCTGACGGCTGCGCTGGGGCTGCGGCGAACGCGCACACGAACCGTGCAATGGGCCGGGCCCATGTGTTCAATCAGGGCCTCGCGGGCCTCGTGCTGCAGTTCCTCCAGGGTTGGGGCAGTGATGCGGATCGGCAGGCCGTCGGCGCTGGCCTCAAGGTGGCCTGGGCGTTCAGCCTCCAGGCGGAACACAACCTCTCGCATGCAGGGGTATCTCCTTCTTTCCGGCTCCATCTTTGGCCGGCTGAGACGTTCTTGCGGGTGCGTGCGGATACGGGGAACCGGCCCTGCGGGCAGCCGCCCTTGCCATCTCAGGTGATCCAGCCTCGAGCGGCGGCCAGGCGCGCCCCCTCCTGCACGTCCGTGATGCAGCGCTGGGCGCGGCGTTTGGCGTCGTCCTGGCCCTGGGACCGCAACACGTAGGCCTCCATCGCTTCCGGCGTCTCGATCAGCGCCAGCAGGCCTGTGGTTCGGCCGCCGAGGGAACCATCGGCGAGCAGGCGGCTCACCAAGCCGTAGTCCCACAGCTGCTCCCCTGCGGAGCCGGCTACAAACAGCTCCTGGCGCAGCACTCCCAGCAGCGATTGCTTGAGGGCATCGAGCTGGCCCGGCCGCAGCCGACGGCTGTTAGGCAGGCCCTTGACAATCAGCGGGTCAGCTCGCAGGGATGGCCCGAGCAGGGTTCAGGTTGCCCCGCGGATGCAGCAGTCCGCAAATCCATGCGCCCAGCCCATAGAACCGTCGGCTCTGCAGACTCCAGAGGAGGGGAGTAGCGCCTCAGAAGCATTGCACTGGCTGGGTTTTAGGGGGTACGGGAACAGGACCTCCAAGGAGCCTCCACCAGCGCCCAGAAGGCGTACTTTGAACTTGAGGGGAGGCCCGGGAGCCAACCCGACCCTCACCCTCCCCAAGAGTCCGGCCAGGGATCACCCGAGCCGGTGCGTACAGCGGAGGTGCGCCAACGATGCGACACACAACAGGTGAACTCGGTGGCGCAGCGAGAACGCCATCCCGTAGCCGCAAAGAGCGATACACCAGTTCTGTTTCCCGCGTGTTGAAACCCCGGGCTGCATAACCCGGGCCGGGATCACAGCCGAGAAGGTCAAGCCCTGAGCATCTCTTCCCAGAGACGTGATCCCCATTCCTTCCCTGCCAGGCCCCAGACAGGCGACGCGTGAAGTCACAGACACCCGACCCGATCGAGCCCAAGATGCCAAGGATCAGGTCCGCAACCGGTGCTAAGGCGCCCCCCACGGGGCGCCTTCCTGTTGGCGAGACAATCACCAGGGCAGCACTTCTGATCTCTGACTCCCGCTCCATCGACATTGCAGATCCGTCCCTATGGGCCCGGCGACTGGCCGGCGCTGTGGGTGCTGCTAGAGCCGGTGTTCCGCGCTGGAGAAACCTTTCCCCATCACCCAGCCATCAGCGAGGCCGAGGCCCAGGTGCCCTGGGTGGAGCAGAACCAGGCGGTGATGGTGGCTGTGGATGCGGCCGGGGCTGTGGTGGGCACCTATTACCTGAGGCCCAACTCCCTCGCTCTCGGCGCCCATGTGGCCAATGCCGGCTATGTGGTGGCCGAGCACTGCCGCCGGCAGGGGATCGGCAGCCGCCTCTGCCAGCACTCCCTGCAGGCGGCGCGACGACTGGGGTTCCGGCTGATGCAGTTCAACCGGGTGGTGAGCACCAACACCGCCGGCATCGGCTGCTGGCAGCGCAACGGTTTCAGGTGGTCGGCACCCTGCCAGGGGCGTTCCGCCACAGGCAGCTGGGCTATGTCGATGCCTTGGTGATGATCCAATCCCTGGTAGATGGGCCACCCCCATGAAGGTGATTCCACTGCGGCTGACACCAGGGCAAGACCTGCGTCTGACGCTTGAGGCCTGGATGGGCGAACAGGACGAACAGGCCGGCTGTGTGATCAGCGGCATCGGCAGCCTGTCCGTGGCCCAACTGCGCTTGGCGGGGGCAACCGAGGCCACGGTGATCTGCGGCGAGCTGGAGATCATCAGCCTCTCCGGCACCCTTTCGCCCGATGGCGCCCACCTGCACATCGCCGTGGCCGACAGCAGCGGCACCGTGATCGGCGGCCACCTCTGCGCCGGCTCGCTGGTGCGCACCACCGCCGAGCTGGTGGTCGGCCTGCTGCCCGAGTGGCGGTTCCACCGGGAGCCGGATCCCGCAACTGGCTACACCGAGCTGGAGATCAGGATGCAGCCAGAGCGGTGATCGCCCGCAGCGTCTCCAGCAGATCAGGCAGTCGTTGCTGGCTTGCCTGATCCGGCGGCAGGAACGCCGGCAATGCCTCGTTGAAAGCGGAGGTGTTCAACAAGTCGTGGAACTGCGTCGCCAGATTGTTCCGCAGTTCAGGCGGGCTGAGCCTGCATTCCTCCAGCAGCGAGGCACGGCCGTCGACAACCGCAATCAGGTCCTCCAGATCGTGGCTGAAGAGAAAATTGCCCTGACCGCGACCGCGGAAGGACTCCAGCTTGGTGGCCAGGAACACCGGTGCGGTGACGATCCGAATCGCGCGGCCGCTCGGTAGCCCCTGAAGCTGAGCGGTCTCCAAAGCCAGGGGGTACCAGCGATTGGCGAAGCCCAGGATCTCCCCCCGGGTTGGCATCAGATCGAGAACGAAGTCGTCTTTACACCAGCGGTAGAGGGGTGCCCCTGGCCGGCTGTCCTCCTGGAAGCCCCGTTGCCGCAGTTGCCTCCCCAGCTGGTGGTCGTCAGACTTGCCAATAACGCGGCAGATCACATCCACATCCTGGGTTGGCCGGATCCGTGATCAACACACCGGCCACGGCCCCGCCGACAAAGACCAGTTGCTCAAGCAGCGCCTCGCCCAACTGCTCAGCCGCCCGTTCCAGCAGGGAGACGTTGGGATCGTTGGGGTTCATGGCTGCAGCCGCTCCTCCAGCAGGGCCAGGGCCAGGGCTTGTTCACGGGCACTGCCGCCGCGCACTGCATCGAACAGGGCAAGCAGCTCCCCCAGAGCCGGGTTGCGCTCTGCCGCCTCGGGAACACTGGGATAGAGCGGATGGAAGGCGATGCCGCGGGCTGTTCCCTTCTTCCACGGCCAAACCGGTGGCGGGTCATTGCCCGGCCGGATCTGCACGATGAGGGGGGAGGCGGCATAACCGGTTGGAATACCGCGGCTGAGCCCACCTTGCGTGGCTGGAAAGCAGTAGCGGGCCCCGTGCTTCACAAAGGCTCTCAGGGCAGCACGCACCACCGCTGGCTTGCCAGCCTCATCTTTGATCGCCAGCTTGGCGGCCACGGCACGCTCCACCGCCGCATGGGTCTCCGAAGCCGTCAGGCCCAGCTCGGCGCCGAGGGCCGCATAGGTGGGCGCGGGGCCTGGATCCAGGGCCAGGCGCAGCAGCACCACCAGATCCTGCGGACGCAGCACAAGCTGGGGATTGGAGGGTGAGCGGGCCAAGGTCGCAACTGGCCATTCGGCATTCGCGAATAGCGAATATAGAGTCCCCAGGTCGGTTGTGTTCCCCCGCTGTCTCAGGCCTCCGGCGCCGCCGGCGGCAGCAACCGCTCGATCGCTGCCGGAGGCACACCCACCTGCTGGGCGATCAGCAGCACCAGCTGCTCCAGCCGATCGAGACGCTGCTCCAGGGCTTGGAGCTCTGTGCCGCCAACCTTGGCCGTGGCCCTGCCGCCAGTGGCCCGACCCTTGCTGTCCTTGCTCGCCTTGACGGGCAGGGCGCTGCGCGGGGGAGGTCCATCGGGGTGGCTGAGCAGGGCATTCACCTGCTTCGGCACCGGGCCCTTGCTGAGGCCCTTGATGCCTCGGGCCTTGCAGAGGCTCCAGAGCGCTGCCACCGACAAACCCTCCAGCTCCTCGCGGCTGGCTGGGGCATCACCCTCCAGCAGCGCAGCAGGCGGGTTGGTGGCAGGGGTTGCGTCGCTCAGCTCCTGCTGCAACCCGCGGTAAAGACGGGCATCGGACTGGGCCAGGTCCCGCAACGTGGCCCGCAAGGTGTCAGTGAGTTGTCCCATCGGCCTTGACCTCCTGGGCCTGCTGGGCCGCTGGGCTGTTCACGACCTCCACCTTGGCGGGGGACAAGGGTTCCGTCTGGTTCACAGGGCCACCGTGGCCATTGCCTCCCAGGCTGAGCGGAGGCAGGTCCTTGGTCTTCTCGATGAACTCCTGGCGCTTCTGATCCAGCTGCACCACCCGTTCCTTGGTGTGGGTCCAGCGGTTGATGAAGCGGATCACGGCTTGCACCAGCCCGCCAAGAAAGGATCCACCTTGATAGGTCTTGCGGCCGAGCTT
>JBILUH010000009.1:0-58812 GCA_044371095.1 Cyanobium sp. | reverse complement strand
CCACCCTCCAAGCGCTGCAGGCGCAATACCAGCTGATCCCCCTCTCGCGCTTCGAAGGAACCAAGCCCCCCAAGCCCGCACCGCCGGTGACGTGGCCCGCCTGGGATGCTGCCAAGGCTGAGGGGATCGGCTTCATCAGCTACCTCAACGCCCTGCTGCCGTTCATGCCCACCGTGCCATCGGAGCGGGCAATGATGAATCGCTTCGCCCGCATCGGCATCGGACCGGGCCGGCCCTTTGACCCGAATCAACTCAATCCCGCCACCCGCAGCGCCATCGAAGCCGGGGTGGCCGCCGCCGCCACGAACCTGCGCAGCAAGGCCCTGGCCCAGAGCAGTTCCAAGGGCTTCTTCGGCACCCGTGAGGAACTGGGGCCCGACTACCTCACCTATCGCTCCATGGGGGCGATGCTGGGGATCTACGGCAACAGCAGTGCCGAGGCCTTCTACGTCAGCCAGCAGACGGGCCCAGACGGCAAGGTGCTCGATGGCCGCCGCAAGTGGGTGCTGCGCTTCCCCGCCGGCCAGCTGCCGCCGGTGCGTGAATTCTGGTCGATCACGATGTACAACCTGCCGCAGCGGCTGCTGGTGGCCAATCCGATCAATCGCTATTCCATCGGCGATCGCACCCAGGGCCTGAAGCTCGGAGCCGATGGATCCCTGGAGATCTATCTCCAGCATGAGAATCCCGGCTCAGACAAAGTTTCCAACTGGCTGCCCGCTCCTGCGGGGCCCTTCTTCTTCGTGGCCCGTCTCTACGGGCCTGGCCAGACGACCCTGTCGGGCCAATGGCAGCTGCCCACGCTTCAGGAACGCCCCTAACGGGCCGGGGGGAGGGCGGCAGCAGCAGCCGCATCCACCAGCACCTCCAGCCGCGGATGGACCTGCAGCCAACTGGCCGGCACCTCCGGGCAGGGAGGCTCCAGCAGCGCCCGCCGCAGGATCCCGGCCTTGGCCGCACCGGTCACCACCAGCAGGATCCGCTCAGCCGCCAGGATCTCCGCCAGTCCCAGGGTGATGGCCCGAGCCGGCACCGCCCCTGCGGCACCGCCGAAGGCCCCGGCGTTCTGGGCACGCGTGGCGGCGCTCAGCTCCAGGCAGCGGCAGGGGGACTGGGCGCCGCAGGGGGGTTCGTTGAAGCCCACGTGGCCGTTGCTGCCGAGGCCCAGCAGCTGCAGACCCACCCCCCCGGCGGCAGCAAGGGACGCCGTGTAGCGCCTGGCCTCGGCCTGGGGATCGGCCGCCAGGCCATCGGGGAGCCGCACCTGATCAGGCCGCAAGCCGAGGGGCCGCTGCAGCTGATCGGCCATGAAGGCGGCGAAGGAGCGCGGATCGTCGGCCGCCAGGCCCACGTATTCATCGAGGTTGAAACTCAACCAGCCGTCACGGATGACCTGCAGCTCGTGGGGGCTGAGCCGGCCCAGCTGCACCCGCAGTGCCCCATACACGGGCTCCATGGTGCGCCCGGTCGCCAGACCGAGAGGCTTGCGCGGGGCGGCCCGGAGCGCCTGCCACACCCGCTCAACCACCGCCGTCGCCACGGCCTGGGCGTCTGGCAACGCGAGCAGCTCCACGCTCAGGGAGTGCCGTAGGGACGCAGCTCGGTGCCGCGGTAGTAATGGCGGAGGATCTGATCATAGCTCTGACCGCGCTGGGCCAGGCCGTGGGCCCCCCACTGGCTCATGCCCACCCCGTGGCCGTAGCCGCGGCCGATCGCCAGCAGCGACGGCGGTGGCACCTGCACCGGGCGCGACGGTGGCTGGGGCGCCTGCTGTGGCGGATTGGCCTCTGGATCAGACGGCTGGGACGACAGCGGCGGCAGGGCCGGCAGGGATAGAGGCAGGGCCGCCAACTCGGGCACCACCACCTCAAAGCGCACCAGAGTGCTCTTGAGGCCGAGGCGACTGCGCAACTGGGCACCGGTCAGCACCAGCGTGCCGGCGGGACCGATCACCCGGGCCTGGCGGACCCGTCCGGAGCCGGTGGTGGCGAGCACATCAATGCGCTGGGCTCCACCGATCTCACCAAACGCCTTCTGCAGCTGCTCGGGCTCCAGCCGCTGCTGCCAGGCATGCACCGGGCTGTGCTGGTCGAAATCGGGCACGCTCACCAGGTAGGGGAGCTGCTGACTCCAGAGATCGCCGCTGTTTTCGGTGCTGCCGCCGGCGCTGCTGTGAAACACCGCATTGGCCAGGCTGGAGCCATAGATCAACACCTGGCCGCGGGTGCTGGCCACCGCCTGGCGGGTGGAGGGCGTTTCCGCATCAACGCCCTTGTACACCTGGCTGGCCACGGTGGCGCTCACGTCGAAGGGGGCCGCGGGTTTGCGCTGCCGCAGGGCGTAGGTACGGGCCGCCACCGCCTGGGCCCGCAGGGCCGCCTGGGGCCAGCTGGCCGGCATCTCGCTCCCGACCACGCTGGGCAGGTAGGTCTCCAGGGAAACGTGGTTGATGGCCCGCACAGCGGAGCCGCCCACCAGGAGCTGCAGGCGCCCGCGGTAGCCCCGCTGCTGCAGCTGGAAATCAGCCCCATCGTCAGCGGCCGCCCCAGGCTCCAGCCCAGCGCCCGGAGGCCGCACCGCCGGTTCGAGCCAGAGCTCAGACACCTGGGGCAGGCGCTCCACGGCACTGCCGCGCTCCAGCACCAAGGCGCCGGCGGCGAGCTGGAGCACCATCGACTCGCCGGGGGCCAGCGCCCAGCGCTGACTGCCAGCCCGGAGCACCAGAGGCTGCTGCCGTGCCGCCAGCGGCACCAGGGCAGCCTCCAGCAGCAGCACCCGCACCTGGGGCTGGGCAGCCTGAGCCAGCAAGGACGTGGGGGCCACCCCGGCCAGCAGCACAGCCGCTGCAGGACCGGCCACCAGCCATGTCGCCGACCACGCGACGACCCGCAGACGAGGGGAGGGCGGCGCCAAAAGGAAGGTCCCTGCTCAGGGGGTCCATTGTGCCCGGCGTGGCAGCATGCGCCAGAGGCGGCACGACCGTGCAGGTCACCTTTTTAGGCACCAGTTCCGGCGTGCCCACCCGGGGTCGCAATGTGTCGGCCGTGGCCCTGCGGCTGCCCCAGCGCAGTGAGCTGTGGCTGTTCGACTGCGGCGAGGCCACCCAGCACCAGTTCCTGCGCAGTGAGCTGCGGGTCAGCCAGCTGCGGCGGATCTTCATCACCCACATGCACGGCGACCATGTGTTCGGCCTACCGGGTCTGCTGGCCAGCCTCGGACTGGCAGGTACCTGCACGGGCCTTGATCTCTACGGTCCCGACCCCCTGCGCGACTACCTCGAAGGGGTGCTGCGCACCTCCTCCACCCGCATCGGTTACCCCCTGCGCACCCACCGGGTGAAGGATGCCGCCAGCAGCGGGGCCCTGCTGCTCGACGACGACGACCTCACCGTGCGTTGCGCCCCGCTCACCCACCGGGTGCCGGCCTTTGCCTACCGGGTCGACCAGAAACCGCGCCCCGGCCGCTTCGATGTGGAGAAGGCCCGGGCCCTGGGCATCCCGCCCGGCCCGGTCTATGCCGAGCTCAAGGCCGGACGCAGCGTGACCCTCGACGACGGCCGCATCATCAATGGCGCCAGCCTCTGCGGCCCCGACCGCCCGGGCGCCAGCGTCGTTTACTGCACCGACACCGTGTTCTGTGAGGCGGCGGTGGAGCTGGCCGCCGGTGCCGACCTGCTGATCCACGAATCCACCTTCTCCCACGCCGAGGCGGAGCTGGCCTACCAGCGCCAGCACTCCACCAGCACGATGGCGGCCCAGACGGCCCTGGAGGCCGGCGTGAAGCAGCTGGTGCTCACCCACCTCAGCCCCCGCTACATGCCGGGCAATGCGATGACGCCGGACGACCTGGTGGCGGAGGCCCGCGCCATCTTCGCCAACACCCTGGTGGCCAAGGATTTCCTCAGCCTCGACATCACCCCACCCGAACCAGCGACGGCCTAGGCCTGCAACAGTTCACGCGATTGGGCTCCGGAGGGCCCTGTCCCCGTGATACAAGGTCTCCGATGCGGTCTCTTCCGCCTACCCGCCGGCTTTTCCCAATGGCCTCCTCCTTCTCCTCGGCTGCCTTTTGCAGGGTTGCCTTCCGCAGGGTTGCTTTCCGCAAGAGCATTCGCGCACTCGCCCGAACCCTGCTGGCCCTGCCCCTGGCTCTGCTGTTGTGCATGGGCTTCGGTGGCCCGGCCCTGGCGGCCCAGTGGAGCACCGAGCAGCTCACCGTGCCGGCCAGCCCCGATGGCGCCCTGGTGACCTTCAGCGAGCAGGAGATCAAATCCGGGCGCAAGCTGTTCAACAGCAGCTGCGGCGAGTGCCACGCCGGCGGCATCACCAAGACCAACCAGAACGTCGGCCTCGACCCCGAGACCCTCGCCCTGGCCACCCCGTCCAGGGACAACGTGGAGGCCCTGGTCGACTACATGAAGGACCCCACCTCCTACGACGGGGAATACAGCATCGCCGACGTCCACCCGAGCCTGCGCAGCAGCGACATCTTCGTGAAGATGCGCGATCTCGACGATGACGATCTGCGTCTGATGGCCGGCTACATCCTGGTGGCCCCCAAGGTGCAGGGCGTGCAGTGGGGCGGCGGCAAGATCTACTTCTGATCGCGCACGGCTTCAATCGCTACCCCCTCAACCCATTCTCCAGCAGCCGGTGACCCAACACCGGCTTTTTTGTGGCGTTTTTTGGAAGGCCGACTCAGGCGCGTTGGTCTGACGTCACCGTCTGGCTGGGGGGCTGGCTGTTGGCCTGATCGAGCGAAGCAGGCAGTTTGCTGTACCACCACTCCTGCAGTTGCGCGCCCAGGCGCACCGGAAACAGGGTGATCACGGTGCGCGTGGGACGCGCTCCCGGCTGGAGCAGCTCGACGGCGTAGGAAGGGCAACGGCGCGAGGCCAGATCAGGAACGAAGCGCCGCCCGATCCGCCGCCAGCTGGGCTCCTTGCTGCGCCAAGCCAGACGGCAGCAGGGCCAGGGCAGCTCCTCGCGATCAAACAGCCGGCAACAGGGGCCCAGCACCCGATAGCTGTACTGGCCTCCAGGGCTGGTGTGCTCGCTCCCTGGCTCCAGCAGGACTTCGACGTTGCCCCGCGACGGGGTTGTCTGGCCTGACACTGAACAATGGCTCCAGGACGACAATAAAAAGCCACCCCGCAGGGTGGCAGACAGGGGCCCGGCCATCAAGCACCACGGAGTGCGGGGCTCGGGCAGAAGGAAGCAGTGGGTCCGAGGCAACCCGCCCCGGACCCTGACCGGAGGGCAGCTCAGTAGAGCTCTTCCTCGGCGTGGGTCTTGATGGTGCAGTCGCTGGTGGGGTAAGCCACGCAGGTGAGCACGAAACCGGCTTCGATCTGGTCGTCGTCGAGGAAGCTCTGATCGCTCTGGTCGACAGTGCCGGCAGTCAGCTTGCCAGCGCAGGTGGAGCAGGCGCCCGCACGGCAGGAATAGGGAAGATCGATGCCCTGCTCTTCAGCGGCATCGAGGATGTACTGATCGTCAGGAACCTCGATGGTCTTGTTGAGGCCTTCGCTCTCGCTGATGAGGGTGACCTTGTAGGAAGCCATGAAAGGGATTGGGGCTCACAGGCACCCGGAAGCCGGGCCTGTAGGACCCGCCCTTCATACATCCGCCGCACGCCTTTCCTGCCGATTTGCGCGCCGGAATCCGGGAAGCCCAATCAAAGCCAAGGCACACATCAGCGTGCCTTATGCGACACGCCGCATGGTCATCAGCCCCCACTGGCTCTGCTGGACCGTGAGCTCAGCCTGCCAGCCGTGCTCCAGCAGCGCCTGCTGCAGGGCCGGCGCCTGAGCCACCAGCAGGCCGCTGAGCAGGCCGACGCCGTGGGGGGCGAGCACCGTCTCAAAGGCCGGGCAGAGGGCCTGGATCACCGGCGCCAGGATGTTGCAGAGCAGCAGATCAGCCGGCTGGCCGTCGAGCAGCGCGGCCAGGGCCTCCACCGAACCCAGACCCACCCGCATCTGGGCCGTGAGCCTGTTGAGGGCCGCATTCTCGGCGGTGGCCCGCACCGCCAGGGGATCGGTATCGACGGCCGCCACCGAGGCGGCCCCCAGGCGCAGGGCCGCCAGGCCCAGCACGCCGCTGCCGCTGCCGAGGTCCGCCAGCCGCAGGCCTGTCAGGCCAGCCTGCGATGCCGCCAGCTGCTCCATGGCCTCGAGGCACAGACGGGTGGTGGGGTGGCTGCCAGTGCCGAAGGCACTGCCGGGATCCATGGCAATCACCTGCCGCCCGAGGTGCTCGGGCGGACAGGACAACCAGGCCGGCAGGATCAGCAGCTCCTGGCCCACCGGATCGGCCTGCCAGTGCTGCTTCCAGCTGAGGCTCCAGTCTTCGTCAGTCTGCTCGCACCACCGGATCGGCGGCAGCACCAGGCCGAAGGTCTCCGCCAGCGGGATCAGGGCTTGCTCCAGCTGGGCGCGCTCCGGTTCGGGCCAGTCGATGGCCGGCAGCCAGGCCACCAGCTGTCGCTGACTGGGTGCTTCAGGCCGGTGCTGGACGGCCACCCGGGGGATTCCCAGGGCACCGAGCTTCCACAGCAGCGACTCCTCAAGCTCGGGCAGGGATGCCAGCTCCAGTCGCCACCAGCTGGGGCCGGCGCCGGACGGGGCGCCAGACGCGGCCACCATCAGAGGGTGACCGGGTGGGCTTCCTGGATGCCGTTGATTGCATGCACCGAGGCCAGCAGGCTGGCGGGGATCGGATCGTCGAGGCTGAGCACCATCACCGCGTCTCCGCGCACAATCCGGCGGCCCACCTGCATCGAGGCGATATTGACGTTGTGCTCGCCCAGCAGGGAGCCCAGCTGGCCAATGATTCCGGGCATGTCGCGGTGCCGCGTGAACAGCATGTGGCGACTCGGGGCCACGTTCACGGGGAACTCGTCGATGGTGGTGATGCGCAGCTCACCCTCGGCGAACACGGCTCCAGTAACGGTGTGGTTGCCCTTGGAGCCCTTGGAGCTGAGCTGCAGCGAGCCGCCGGCGAAATCGCGGCTGGCGTCGTCCTTCACCTCCAGCACGTGGATGCCGCGCTCCTTGGCCTCCAGGCTGGCGTTCACATAGTTGATGCTGTCGCCCAGGGCGGTGGAGAGCAGGCCCTTGAGTGCCGCCACCACCAGGGGCTGGGCGGGATGGGCGGCGAAGTCGCCCTGGAGCCGCACCTCCAGCTCGTTGATCGGGCCGCCGGCGAGCTGGCTCAGCAGTTGCCCCAGGGTTTCGGCCAGCTGCAGATGGGGCTTGAGCTGCTCCATCACCTCGGCATTGAGGCCGGGGATGTTGACGGCACTGCGGGCCGGCAGGCCCAGCAGCACGTCGCGGATCTGCTCGGCCACATCGATCGCCACATTCTCCTGGGCCTCTTCGGTGGAGGCGCCGAGGTGGGGGGTGAGGATCAGCCGCTCACGCACACTGCGCAGAGGGGAGCCGGCCTCAAGGGGCTCGTTGGCATACACATCGAGGGCGGCGCCACCGATGGTGCCGTTGTCGACCGCTTCGGCCAGAGCCGCCTCATCGATGATGCCGCCACGGGCGCAATTGACGATGCGGGCCGTGGGCTTCATCGTCCTGAGCAGCTCGGCGTTCACCAGGTTTTCGGTGTCCGGCGTGCGGGGCAGGTGCAGGCTGACGAAGTCGGCTTCTGCAAACAGGGCCGGCAGAGGCAGAAGGCGCACCTGCATCTGCTGGGCCCGCTCCGCGGAGACGAAGGGGTCGTAGGCCATCACGTCCATGCCCATGGCCTTGGCCACCCGGGCGACGTGGGAGCCGATCTTGCCCAAACCCACCACGCCAAGCTTCTTCTTATAAAGCTCGTTGCCCACATATTTCTTGCGATCCCAGCCGCCCGCCATGGTGCTGGCATGGGCATGGGGAACATGGCGGGCGAGGGCCAGCATCAGGGCCAGGGCCTGCTCAGCGGCGGCAATGGTGTTGCCCTCGGGGGAGTTCACCACCAGCACACCCCGCTTGGTGGCCGCGGGCACGTCCACGTTGTCCACCCCAACGCCGGCACGGCCGATGATCCGCAGCTTGTCAGCGGCTTCGATGATCTCGGCCGTCACCGTGGTGCCCGAGCGGATCATCAGGGCGTCGTAGTCGCCGATGATGGCCTTGAGCTCCTCAGGCGGCAGGCCGGGGCGTACATCCACCGTGGCCACCTGAGACAGGATGTCGATCCCCGCCTGGTCGATGGGATCCGAAACGAGAACCTTTGTCATGCCCGGCGGTGGGGTGGGTGAGCCGGCGGTGCAGTGTAGTGAGCGGTGAGAATCCCCCCATCACGAAGGAGCGGAGCGGAGCGTGGGCACGAGTGTGGTGGTGGTGCTGAACGACCGCAAACGTCTGCATCAACTGAAGGATCGGCTGGCGGAGTTGCAGCCGCCCCTGGTGCGACTGGAGGCCATCGGCGAAGGCGAGCAGACCCTGGCGGAGGTAGAGCGGCTCAATCCGGCGGTGGCCCGGCGCAACCGCCAGCGCTCCATGGCCCGCTGGCTGATCCCCTTCGGCTTCCTGGCCGGCCTCACCTTCACCTACATCACCGACCTCGACACCTTTGCCTTTGCCGGCGCCTGGAGTCAGCACCTGATCGGCGCCCTGCTCGGCATGGGATCGGGCTGGATGGGCAGCTTCGCCGCCGCGGCGAGCGTGCGCTCCGAGGAGGACGACCGCATCCGCAGCCTGCGCAACCGGGTGGAGGAGGGCAACTGGCTGCTGCTGGCTGAAACCGCCAATGGCGTTGAGATGCCGTGGATCAGCCTGCAGCAGGCCAAACCGTTGGCGGTGGTGCGCCTGGGCGATGGCTGACGAGGAGCGGATCTGATGCTGCCGCGACGCGACCTGCTGGAAGGCAGCCTGCACCCCCGGGAGCTGGAGGCCGTGATCGGCGCGGCCGACCTGGCCCTGCGCACCTGGGAGCCGGTGTGGTCAGCCTTTTTGGAGGCCGAGGTGCGCGAGGAGGCCCAGCAGCGGCTGGGGGATCTGAGCGAACTCAGCCTGAGCAGCAGTGGCGGCTACCCCGGAGCCGAGCGGCGACGTCTGCTGCTGCAGCGTCGCGAGGCGGCCCTGGAGCCCAACGCCATACCCCATGCGCTGATGGGCCTGGAGATCAGCGGCAACTTCCTGTTCGACCCCGCCGATCGCACCGACTTCCGGGCGGGCCTGCTCGCTCTCGGAGCGGAGACCGGTGCCCTGGGCGACCTCTGGGTGAGAGGCGACCGGGGCGCCCAGGCGATTCTCACCGCCCAGCAGGCAACGGCCCTCGACGGGCTGCACATCTCCGTGCGCACGGTGGAGGTGCAGCTGGAAGCCCGCCCTCTGGACCAGCTGCAGCTGCCTGCCCAGCGTCAGCCGCGGCGCTTCCACACCGTCGAGGCCTCCCTACGCCTGGATGCGGTGGCTTCAGCGGGCTTCGGAATTTCGCGCAGCCGCATGGCCGAGCTGATTCGTCAGGGCAGCGTGCGGCTCAACTGGCAGCCCATGTCCAGCCCCAGCCGCCTGCTGGCAGCGGGCGATCGGATCCAGCTCGAGGGCCGGGGGGAGCTGCGGCTCGAAAACGTGACGGCCACCAAGCGGGAGCGCTGGCGGATCGAGCTGGTGCGCTGCTGAATGGATGAAGCGCCAGTGAGCTGAAGCCTGAGAGAGGCGGCGCGGAGCTCGAGAGCTTTCCCTGCTAACCGATCTGTAAAGTAAGCAGGCTTCTGGGGCGATTAGCTCAGAGGTAGAGCACTACCTTGACACGGTAGGAGTCACTGGTTCGATTCCAGTATCGCCCACTTTTTCCATTCAAGATCAGCTGTAGTTTTTGAGATGGCAGTCACGGCAAGCGATTTGACCGTGGTTGTTGGTCTGGCGCGCTCCGGCATCGGCGCCGCACGCCTCTTGCGCCACCTGGGGCGCTCCGTGCTGGTGATCGACAGCCAGAGCGGCCCAACCCTCGAAGCCAAAGCCACCGCTCTGCGGCAGTCCGGGATTGCCGTCCAGTTGGACGCCCCCCTCCACCCCGACACCTTTGCCGCCTTGGCAGCCCCCCCGGCAGCCGTGGTGGTGAGTCCGGGGATCCGCTGGGATCACCCCACGCTGGAAGCGCTGCGCCGCCAGGGGGTTCCCATCCAGGGCGAACTCGACCTGGCCTGGCACGCCAACGGTGCCGTGCCCTGGATCGGCATCACCGGCACCAATGGCAAAACCACCGTCACCCACCTGGTAAGCCACCTGCTGCAGCACGCCGGCCTGGATGCCCCCATGGGCGGCAACGTGGGCTTCTCCGCCGCCGAGCTGGTGCTGGAGCAACATCAACGTCGCACGGCGCCGCCCGACTGGTTGGTGATGGAGCTCAGCAGCTACCAGATCGAAGCGGCTCCCCAGGTCGCCCCCGACGTGGGCATCTGGACCACCCTGACGCCGGATCATCTGGAGCGCCACGGCACCCTCGAGGCCTACCGCGCCATCAAACGCAGCCTGCTGGAGCGATCCAAGGTGCGCATCCTCAACGCCGACGACGCCGATCTCCGGGCCCATGCCGCCAGCTGGGACCAGGCCACCTGGATCACCGCCGGCCGCAGGGACGACCTGCCCGCCACGCTGCAACCCAGTCTCTGGATCGAGAACGGCCAGGTGATGCGCGCCGCCCCACCCGGCACCAGCCCTGCCGCCGAACCCCTGATGGCCAGCGACTGCCTGGCCATGCCCGGAGCCCACAACCGCCAGAACCTGCTGATGGCCGCCGCCGCCGGACTGGCCGCCGGGCTCTCGGGCAGTCAGATGGAGGCGGCCTTCCGGGCTTTTCCCGGCGTGCCCCACCGGCTCGAGCGGATTCGCGACCATCAGGGCATCCACTACTTCAACGACAGCAAGGCCACCAATTACGACGCTGCCGAAGTGGCGGTCCACGCCCTGGGCGGCCCCCTGGTGGTGCTGGCGGGCGGAGAATCGAAGCGTGGCAATCCCGCCGGCTGGCTCTCCGCCCTGCAGCGCAAGGCCGCTGCTGTGGTGCTCTACGGCGCCGCTCAGGCGGAATTCCAGCAGCTGCTTCAGGAGGCTGGGTTTCCCGGCGTGGTGCAGTGTTGCGCGGGCCTGGCCACAGGGGTACCCCTGGCCGCCCAACTGGCAACAACCCTGGACTGCCGCGCCGTGCTCCTGTCGCCGGCCTGCGCCAGCTTTGATCAGTACAGCGACTTCGAAGCCCGCGGCGATCACTTCCGTCAACTGGTCGCCGCGCTGTAGCGCCCCAGAGGTCGACCCTTAGCATCCGCACACGAGCCGTCCGCCGCGACGCCCATGGCCTACTGGTTAATGAAGAGCGAGCCCGATGTATACGGGATCGACCATCTGCAACGGGAAGGCACCACGCTCTGGGATGGCATTCGCAACTACCAGGCCCGCAATTTCATGCGGAGCATGCAGATCGGCGATCAGGCCTTCTTCTATCACTCCAACACCAAACCACCCGGCATTATTGGCCTGATGGAGGTGATCGAAACCCAGCTCATCGATCCCAGCCAGTTTGATCCCAGCTCCAAATACTTTGACCCCGCCTCGACTCCGGAGCGGCCGCGCTGGGACTGCGTCCGTCTGCGGTACGTGCGTCACTTCGACAGCCTGCTGAGCCTCGATGCCCTGCGCGAGAACTTCAGCCCAGAGGAGTTGGGGGTTGTGAAGAGGGGCAATCGGCTTTCGATCCTGCCGGTCAGTCCCAGCAGTGCTGAGCAGCTGCTGGCCCTGCTCGAATCCGCGTGAGCGATCTGGAGCCCCCACGCAGCCAGCAGCCACTGGCAATCCGCAGCGCGGTGGAGCGGGGATGGGCGGCCTTTGGCCGCTGCCCCTGGGTGTTGATGGGATTCACCCTGATCGGCGGCGGCCTCAACCTGCTGAGCCAGCTGCTCTATCGCCACGAGAGTGGCCTGGTGATCTCGCTGCTGGGTCGGCCCGATCCCCTGTCGATGGCCCTGGCGGGCTTCGCCTGGATTCTTTATGTGATCACGGGCCTCTGGCTCGTGGTGGGGTTGATGCGTGGGGCGCTGCTGGCCCTCAACCAGCAACGGCCCCGGCTGGGCGACCTGCTCAGGGTGGATGGGCGAGCGATGCTGCGTTGTTCTGGCATGGTGGTGCTAAGCCTGACGGTGCTGGCGCTGATCGTGCGCCTGGCCCAGGCCAGTTCCTGGCTGCTCACCCTGATCCAGCCGGTGCTGGCCCCGCTGCCCCTGCTGGCGGGTCTCGCCGCTGCCATCTACTTCAGCGCCGACCAGATCCTGAGCCTGCCGCTCACCCTGATCGGCGGCCTCAATCCCGTGGCGGCATTCCGTTGCAGCCGGGCTGCGACAGACCCCCACTGGCTCCAGGCCCTGGGGCTGGCGCTGGTGCTGCTCGGCATGGTGCTGGCCGGTTTCCTGGTGCTGCTGGTGGGTTTGGTGCTGACTCTGCCCCTGGCGGCCTGCACCCTCACGGCGGCTTACCAGCAGCTGTTCGGGCCCGACGACCGGGCCGGGCTCACGGGCTCCTGAAACCGGCCTGGGCCGGGAACAGATTGGCCAGATAGCAACGGGTGACCTCGCGGCTGTTGAGGCCGTTCTGCACCAGAAAGCCAGCGAGGGCCGCCTGAAAGAGGCGGTACTGATCCCAGTTGGGATGGTGCGCAATGAAATCGCGCATCGAAGCCAGCAACACCTCCGGCACCTCGGCATGAAAACTGACCGTCGCAGGAGCAGCGGCTTCCGGCTCCTCAGCAGCTTGGGCGACGCTGGCTGCTTGAGCAACAACTGTGGCCTGCAACTCCATGGGGGCTCAACCAAGATCTGGCACCAGTTCTCCACATCCGCTCGCAAGCGTCAAATCCCCCCTCCACGCCCCACAACCAGGCCTCCCAGGCTGAGATCGCCTGCCCCTCAAGGGGCCTGAGCCGGGCCCGTCCCACCGGGGTCGGTGCGGGAGGAGAGCTCTGGCCGTGTCAAGGGGAAAGCAGACAACGGCACCGTTCTCCCCAGAGCCAAGGCCCCGCAGCGCATCCAGGCCCTTGGACTGGGGAAAACCTGGGCAAAACGCGGGCTGTTCTTGGGGGGCAAACGGGAAATCGACCACGATCAGCACTGCTGATCAACACCCCGATCGGCTGGGTCTCAGCTGGGATCGCTCTCGGCCAGGGACGCCATGAGGGCCGCCACCAGCGCCGCACTGGCCTCGGGCTGCCAGCTGCCTTCCACGGCCCGGCTCTGGGAGGCCGGCGTGAGCACAAACCGCAGCTGCCACCCCTCTCGGTCGCCCTCCAGTGCCATCCAGAGCGGGCCCCGCTCCATCTCCAGACTGATCGCCTCCTCGGGCATCAGCTGGTCGGCCAGGCTGCGATGCTCCTGCATCAGTTGGACCAGACCCCGTTGCAGCCCGCGGGCCTCCTCGGCGGTCAGCTCCACCGCCCAGTCCTGGCCGCCGATCAGCACAGCGAAGGGGTGGCGGGCGGGATCCTCCAGCCAACGCCACCCCTCACCCTCCTGAACCTGCATCGTCAACCTGCCTGGACCAGGCTCAGCCAGGCAGCAGGTCGGGCTGGTCCTGCTCGTCGCTCAGCTCAACGATGGCTCGCTGCACGGGCTTGATCATCGAGTCGTCGAGGAGTCCATCGAAGTCATCGAAGCGACGCTGCTTGGCCCGAAAAGCAATGCGCACGGTGGTGAGGTAGCGATTGCTGGAGTGGCGAATCAGGCTCTCAGCCCGCTGGGCCAGTTCCTTGGGGTTGAGATCAAGACCGCTTTGCATGAACACCACCTCGGTATGCCCAGCCTAGGTCAGCAGTGGCAATCCCCCAGCTAGAAGGGGGCCATGGGCGGCACCCTGGCGATCGATCTGGGCAGCAGCACCACGGTGGTGGCCTATCAGGCTGCCGGCGCCGCGGCGCAGCTGCTGGCCCTGCCGCCTTACAGCAGCAGCGAGCCGGTGGTTGTGCCCACCCTGCTCTGGCTCAGCGATCCCGCCACGCCCCGGCCCCTGATCGGACGCCAGGTGCTCGAAGCCGGACTGGCCCATGGCGACGGCCCCGAGCTGCACCGCGACTTCAAGCGACACATCGGCGCCGGACCGGGGGTCGGGTCTGCCGCCACGGAGCCAGGCCCAGGCACCGGTCTGCCCCTCACGCCTGAGCAGGCCGGCGCCCTGCTGCTGCGTCGGCTCTGGGCGGCGCTGCCCGCCAACCTGGAGCCGCAGCGGCTGGTGCTCACGGCCCCCATCGACAGCTACCTGCGCTATCGCCAATGGCTGCAGGCGGTGTGCAGCGAGCTGGCGGTGCCCGAACTGGCCCTGGTGGACGAACCCACCGCCGCGGCGATCGGGGCGGGCTTGCCGGCCGGCAGCACGGTGCTCGTGGTGGACCTGGGCGGCGGCACCATCGACCTCTCCCTGGTGGCCCTGGAGGGGGGCGAAGGCCGGCCGGCCCCGATGGCCCAGCTGCTGCGCTTCGCCGGCCGCGAGTTGGGGTCCAGCCGCCAGGCCCTGCGCTGTGCCCGGGTGATCGGCAAGGCAGGCCTGGCTCTGGGGGGGCGGGATCTCGACCGCTGGATCGCCGCCGAGCTCTGTCCTGGGGCACCGCTGGCTGGCCCGCTGCTCCAGGCCGCGGAGAGTCTGAAGTGCCAGCTCAGCAGCCAGGAGGAGGCCCTGGCGCTCTGGACCCCCGCTGAGCCAGGCCAACCGCCCCAGGCCCTGCGGCTGAGCCGCGGCGCCCTCGACGACCTGCTGCGGCAACGGGGTCTGCTCGCCCAACTTGATGGCCTCCTGGAGGAGGTGCTGGCCGCGGCCCGGCGCGAAGGCCTGGCCCTGCAACAGATCACCGCCGTGCTGCCGGTGGGGGGGAGCAGCCGCATCCCCCTGATCCGCCAGTGGCTGAGCGAGCGCTGCGGCGGCGTGCCCCTGCGCGACGAGCGGCCGGTGGAAGCCGTCGCCCTCGGCGCCCTGGCCCTCACCCCGGGCGTGAAGGTGCGCGACGTGCTGCGCCATGGCGTCTGTGTGCGCTGCTGGGACCAGCGCTCCGGTCGCCACCACTGGCAACCCCTGTTCGTGGCGGGGCAACCCTGGCCCAGCGAGCGGCCGCTGGAACTGGTGCTGGCCTGCAGCAACCCCGACCAACGCGCCCTGGAGCTGGTGCTGGGGGAACCCGACAACGAGCAGCGCAGTGAGGTGGTGTTCGAGGGCGGCCTGCCCGTGCTGCGGCAGCGACCGGCCGGCCAGGGCCGGATCCGGGCCTGGAGCACCCAGCCCCCTCCCCTGGCCCTGGACACCCCAGGCCAGCCCGGGGAGGATTGCCTGCGGCTGGCCTTCCAGGTGAATGGCCAGGGCGAACTGGTGCTGGAGGCCACCGACCTGCGCAGCGGCCGGCCCATGCCGGCGCGGGTGCTGGGTCCCGTGCGCTGAGCTGCCCCTGTGCCCTGAGCGGCCCCTGTGCGCCGAGCCGGTGGACGCCGCAGGCGCTGCCCCCGGGGGGGTGCTTTCGGACCCTTGGCCCCATAAGACTGGGGTTGTTAGCTGTGCTTCGCCTTGGCCCTGCGCCGCCACAGGCTGCCCCGATTCTGGCTGGGCCTCACCCTGGGCCTTGTTGCCAGCGGCCTCGGGGCTGCTTACTGGTGGGAACAGCAGCTGCCGCAGCGCCTGGAGCAGGCGGCCCAGGGCGGCGATCTCGAGGCCTGCCTGCGTTACAGCGAACAGCTCGAAGCCCTGCGCTGGCTGGGGGGCCAGGCCCCGGCCGAGCAGGGCAGCTGCCGGCGCCGCAAGGCCGCCCAGCTCTGGCAGCAACAGCAGTGGAGCGCCGCCCTGCAACTGCAGCTGCAACTGGTCAACTCCCAGGCTGGCCAGGCAGCCGACCGCCAACAGCTGCTGGTGTGGCAGCAGTCCCTGCAACAGCGAGCGCTCAGCCGCTTCCAGGAGGGAGACCTGCCCGGCGCCCTCGCGCTCCTGGCCACCATGGGCGATGACCAACGGGCCGACGGCAACAGCCTGGGCGACAGGTTGAGCGAAAACTGGACCCGCAACCGACTGCAGTTCGAGCGGGCCCAACGCCTCGGCGATCAGCAGCGCTGGTGGGAAGCCCTCGATGCCCTGACCCGCATCGACCATCCCTGGTGGAAAACCCAGAGCCGCGACGTGCAGGCCAAGGTGAAAAAAGGCATTGAGGGCCTCAAGGGCCAGGAGCGCGAACGGGACGCCCACGGCCAACTGCCGCACACCGTGCCCGCCGAGCAACTCGACGCCCTCGTGCGCCAGCGGATTGCCAGCGGCATGGACGAATGGTCAGCGTTTCAGGCCGCCTGTCGAGCGTTGAACGGCAAGGTGGTGGAAGCCGGACCGGAAACGGCCTGCCAGCGATGAATGGCTCATGACAGGATTGGCCCCGCGTCCAAGCCCCGAGGCTATGCAGCCAGGTGATCAGGTCAAGGTCTCCCAGAGCGTGGTTGTCTACCACCACCCCCAGCACCGCGGTGAGGCCTTTGATCTGCAGGGTCAGCAGGGCGAGGTGGTCGCCGTGCTCAACGACTGGAAGGGACGGGTGATCAGCCCCACCCTGCCGGTGGTGGTGGCTTTCGGCAAATTCCGAGCCCACTTCCGGGGTGACGAATTCGAGCCCGCCTAGCTCTGCGGCCGCACGCCTAACTTTCCGGCCGCAACAGATACACCCCCTCCTCACCATCGATCGCCTGCAGGCAAAGCTGGATCGATTCCTGTCGGCTTGTCGGCACCACCCGTCCGCAGAAGTCGGGCTGGATCGGCAGCTCCCGATGTCCCCGATCCACCATCGCCAGCAAGCTCACCCTCTTCGGCCGTCCCCAGGCCTGCAGAGCCTCTAGGGCCGCCCGCACCGTGCGTCCCGTGAAAATCACATCGTCCACCAGCACCACCTGACGCCCATCCAGCCCCACCGGCAGGTTGCTGGGCTGGGTCAGCCGGGTGCCCACCCGCTCGAGATCATCCCGATGGAAGGTGGGATCCACCGTTCCCTGATCGATCGGGTGGCCGGTCATCGCAGCCAGGCGCTGGGCCAGCACCGCGGCCAACGCCACACCGCGGGTAGGGATCCCCAACAGCACGAGGGCTCGGCTGTCGGTGGCACTCTCCAACACCTGGGAAGCCAGCCGATCGAGTGTCCGACCCAGATCCTGGGCCGAGAGCAGTTCAAGGCGGTGCATCAGCGCTCAGTGCTTATCTCCAAAGGCAGTGCTGATCGCCAAAGGCTTTGCTGATCGCCAAAGGCAGTGCTTATCGCCAAAGGCTTTGCTTGTCGCCAAAGGCTGACCATGCCGTGATCCGCGGGGATCGCAGCACATCTGCACTGTAGGTTGGGATTGGAAGACGTTGGCTCAACGCCGCTAGGTGAGACGGGTGACAACAATTCCCTCACAGCAGCAAACCACTCTGACCTCCGGCTCTTCACCAGCCTTTCGAGACTCTGCGTCCGTCGCCCCCGTGGTGCTTGCCATCCTGGATGGATGGGGCTACCGCCACGAGGCCGAACACAATGCTGTCCGGGCCGCCAGCACCCCGGTGATGGATGCCCTCTGGCACGCCTATCCCCACACACTGATTGAAGCCAGCGGTGCCGCCGTTGGCCTGCCCGACGACCAGATGGGCAACTCCGAGGTCGGGCATCTCACCATCGGTTCCGGACGCATCATCCGCCAGGAGCTGGTGCGCATCAGCCAGGCGGTCAAGGACGGCAGCCTGGCCGCCAATCCCGCCCTCAATGCGCTGGCTGATGGCCTGCTCCAGCGGGGTGGCACCCTGCACCTGATCGGCCTTTGCTCCGATGGGGGCGTTCATAGCCATATCACCCATCTGGGTGGGCTGTTGCGTTGGGCGGCAGAACGGGGCCTCTCCAATGTCTGCGTGCATGTCATCACCGATGGCCGCGACACCGACCCAAGCAGTGCCCCCCGGTTCGTGGCCCAGGTGCAGGACCAGATCAGCCGGGCTGGCGTGGGGCGGATCGCCACGCTCTGCGGCCGCTACTGGGCGATGGACCGCGACACCCGCTGGGATCGCACCGAAAAGGCCTACCGGCTCTACACCGAGCCATCGGAGATCTCCGAACTCAGCCCGGTCAACGCCATCCACGCCTCCTACGCCCAGGAGATCGGCGATGAATTCCTCGAACCGGTGCGCCTGGCCGAGGGGCTGATTCAGGCCGGCGACGGTGTGGTGTGCTTCAACTTCCGACCCGACCGGGTGCGGCAGCTGATCCGCGCCCTGGTGGTGCCCGAGTTCGACGGCTTCCCCCGCGAGGCGATCACTCCGCTCGACGTGGTCACCTTCACCCAATACGAGAAGGGTCTGCCAGTGGCGGTGGCCTTCCCTCCGGAATCCCTCGATGGCCTGCTGGGTCAGGTGGTCTCCGAGGCGGGACTGCGTCAGTTCCGCACCGCCGAAACCGAGAAATACCCCCATGTCACCTACTTCATGAACGGCGGCATCGAGCAGGCGTTCCCAGGCGAAGACCGCCATCTGGTGCCCTCTCCCCGCGTCGCCACCTACGACCAATCCCCTGCCATGTCGGCGAGCCAGCTCACCGACAGTTGCATTGCCGCGATCCAGAAGGGCATCTACGCCCTGGTGGTGATCAACTACGCCAACCCCGACATGGTGGGACACACCGGCAAGATGGAGGCCACCACCACTGCGATCAGCACCGTGGATGGCTGCGTGGGCCGGCTGATGGAGGCCACCAATCGCATGGGCGGCACCCTGCTGATCACCGCCGACCACGGCAACGCCGAGACGATGGAAGGGCCCGATGGCCGCCCCTGGACCGCCCACACAACCAACCCGGTGCCGGTGATCCTGGTGGAAGGCGAGAAGCGCAAACTGCCAGGTCACGGCACCAATGTGCTGCTGCGTGACCAGGGCGGGCTGGCCGACATCGCCCCAACCATCCTCGAAATCCTGAACCTGCCCAAACCAGCGACCATGAGCGGCGCGTCGCTGGTCCTGCCCGCCGGCACCACCGCCAACACCAGCCGCATTCCCCAGACGCTCGGCGTCTAGCCTGCACACATCGAAACAGCCGTGATGATTGCGTCGGTTCTGTCCTGGGTGTGGATCGGCAGTGGCGTGCTGCTGATCATCAGCGTGCTGCTGCACAGCCCCAAGGGTGACGGCATGGGCGGCCTGGCTGCCAGCGGCGGGTCCATGTTCACCAGCGCCCGCAGCGCGGAAGCCACCCTCAACCGCATCAGCTGGACGCTGCTCGCCATCTTTCTGGGGCTGGCGGTGGTGCTCAGCGCCGGCTGGCTGAGCTAGGGCACTGATGTCGATGCCGCGCCGCAACCTGCTGGTGGCCCTGGGATCCAGCCTCGGGGCCTTCTTCACCGGGGCCTCCCGCGCCGAAGCGGCCTCGAAAGCCCAGGATCCGGCCTGGCAGCTGAGCGAAGCTGTCTGGAAGCAACGCCTTAGCCCAGCGGCCTACAAGGTCCTGCGCCAGGAAGGGACCGAGCGCCCCCTCTCCAGCCCACTCAACAGCGAAAAACGGCCCGGCACCTATGCCTGCGCTGGCTGCGCACTCCCGCTGTTCAGCTCCAAGGCCAAATTCGAGAGCGGCACCGGCTGGCCCAGCTTCTGGCAACCGCTGCCCAACGCCATCACCACCAAGCTGGATTTCAAGCTGATCGTGCCCCGCACCGAATACCACTGTCGGCGCTGCGGCGGTCACCAGGGCCATGTCTTCGATGACGGCCCCAAGCCCACGGGCAAGCGTTACTGCAACAACGGCGTGGCACTCAGCTTCAAGCCGGGCTGATCGCTCAGCAACACCTTCACGTCCTCCAGCCCGGAGGCCAACTGCACGGCCCTGTTGAGCAGGGCAGCCAGCAGGCTGTGCAGGTGGGGGCTGGCGGCGAAGTCTCGTTTCACCACCAGAGCCTCCCCCACGGACATCGGCAGGGGAAGGGGCAGGGGCACGCAGCCCTCCAGGAAGCCCGTCACCCGCTGCAGGGACGTGCCGAAGCTGATCATCAACTCCTCCAGTGGAGCCTTGCCAAACCAGGGGGCCTTCTGGAAGCGTCGATTCCGCTCCGGACACGGCCAGAGATTGAAGTCTTGGAGGATGCGCTGTGCCTTGGGGAACGCGCCATCGGGCAACGGCAGCACGGGATAGTCGGCCAGATCCGCGAAGCCGAGCTGATCACCCCGCTCCAGGAGCGGGTGACCGGGCTTCACCATCAGCCCCAGTGGCATGTCCGTGAGCTGAATGACGTGCAGGTCGGGATGGTCGGGGAGATCGGGAGCTGAGCAGATCCAGCCATCGATCACGCCATGGAGCAACAGCTCCTGAAGCCGCTGGACTTCGAAATAATTGGTGTTGCCGCACGTCCACGCGTCGGGAAGCTCCGTGGCCAGCAAATGGCGGCACCAGTGTTGGCTGTCCAGGCGCAGACCACGGCCTTGCTGCCAACGCAACAGCTGATGCACGCCGCGCTCCAGATCAATCAGCGACTGATCTCCCTGCAGACACCATTCGCCTGCCCGTTTCTCCAGCGCCAGGTCAAATGCCTGCAGACAGCGGCGGCTGTGGCGGCTCACTGTCGATTGGGTGCACTGCAAATAGGTGGAAGCCCGATCACCGGTGCGCAGCCACAGCAGGGCATCCAACGCCGCCAACACCTCCACTGAGACCACCTAAGCCTCCAGCCCTGGGATGGCGAAACGGTAACGCCACTAATTCGCAAACAAGATGCAGATGCTGCCAAACACAACGCCATCCTGCCAACCTTGCAAATCCTGCATAAAAGACCGGTTCACACGCCGACGCGGGCCAGAAAACCTGGATCAAAGTCGACGTCGACATGCTCGCGAACCCTCGGCAGGTAGCAGCGATGGAGCTCCACCAACAGAGCCTGCAGGCTGGGATGCTGGGCATACTCACGCCGCACCACCAGCGCATCCCCCGAGGCAAAGGGCAACTGCAGGGGCAAACGACAGAGCGTGTCGCCGCTCACCGCCAGACTGAGCGCGGTGCCGTAACCCACCACCAGCTCCTGCTCGGCTCGCCCCTCCCACAGGTCGCGGCGATACCGGGCCATGCGCACCCCGTCGTTCCAGAGACCCAGACTGCGCAGTGCCTGCTCCACCAGGGGGTAGGAGCCCTCCGGCAGCGCCAGGGAGGGAAACTCAGCAATCGCCTCCACGCTCAGCTGGTCGCGGCCGAGCAAGGGGTGGCCTGGGGACACCACAAAGAACACCGGCATCCGAATGATGGGGATGGCGACCAGATCGGGGTTTCGGTTGGTGGGCAGATCGGGCAACCCCGTGATCAGGGCATCGACGATGCGCTCCTCCACCAGCTGGAAGGTGCGCCGCACCCCCACGATGTTTGACACGCCCAACAGCCACCCCTCCAGGACTGGGCTGCTGAGCAAAGGCGCCGACCAGTAGGTGCCCTCCAGACGCAGCGGCCGATAGCCGCGCCAACGGGCTTCCTGGTGCACCTGCCGCTCCCGCAGCAGGAGGCGGGTGTCGCCGATCAGCTCCCATTCGCCCTGCCGACGCTCCATCGTCAGCCCAAACAACTTCAGACAGCGTTTGCGGTAGCGGCTCGTGGTGGCCTCGGTGGTGCCATAACGCCGCTCCACCTGTTCGGCCGCCCGCAACCAGAGCAAGGCGTCGAAGGCCTCCAGGACAGGCAGCTCAATCAAGGCAGTGGGCAAGAGCCCTGAGATTGTTGGAGCCAGCCCGGCAAAACACCCCGGCAGCCGGGAAAAACCGTACAAATCCTTACGCCGCGGCAGCCCCACCGACTCCCCCAGCGTTCGGCGCCTGCCACAAAAAAAAGGGAGAGGAGGGCAAACCATCTCTCTCCCCAGTGCTCTGAAGCAGTGCTCAGAAGCGGTGCCCTGAAAACAGGAGGCCGGCCTGAGGGACTCAGGCTGGCCTGCTTCGCTCAGTAGTCGAAGTCGCCGCCGCCCATGCCGCCACCGGCGGGAGCTGCTTCCTTCTTGTCGGGCAGGTCGGCCACGATGCACTCGGTCGTCAGCACCATGCCAGCGATGGAGGCGGCATTCTGCAGGCCGGAGCGGGTCACCTTGGCAGGATCGACAATGCCGGCAGCCAGCATGTCGACATACTCGCCGGTGGCGGCGTTGTAGCCCTCGTTGAAGGGCTTGTTGCGCACGTTTTCAGCCACGACAGCGCCGTTGACGCCAGCGTTCTGAGCGATGCGCATCAGCGGAGCGGTGAGGGCGGAGGCCACGATGTGGGCGCCGATCAGCTCTTCGCCGGACAGGTTGGCCTTGGCCCACTCCTCGAGGGCGGGAGCCAGGTGGGCCAGGGTGGTACCACCACCAGGGACGATGCCTTCCTCAACAGCCGCCTTGGTGGCGTTGATGGCGTCTTCCAGTCGCAGCTTCTTGTCCTTCATCTCAGTCTCGGTGGCAGCGCCCACCTTGACCACGGCCACACCGCCGCTCAGCTTGGCCAGACGCTCCTGCAGCTTCTCCTTGTCGTAGGAGGAGTCGGTTTCGTCCATCTGCTTGCGGATCTGCTCGCAGCGGGCCTTCACGGCCACCTCGTTGCCTTCGGCCACGATGGTGGTGGTGTCCTTGTTGATGGTGATGCGGCGGGCGGTGCCCAGCATCTCCAGCTTGGCGTTCTCCAGCTTGAGGCCGGCGTCCTCGGTGATCAGCTGGCCGTTGGTCAGCACAGCGATGTCTTCGAGCATGGCCTTGCGGCGATCGCCGAAGCCAGGAGCCTTCACAGCGGCCACGTTCAACACGCCGCGCAGGCGGTTCACCACCAGGGTGGCGAGAGCTTCCTTCTCGATGTCCTCGGCGATGATCAGCAGGGGCTTGCCGGTGCGGGCGATCTGCTCGAGCACGGGCACCAGGTCCTGCACCAGACCGATCTTCTTATCGGTGAGCAGGATGTAGGGCTCCTCGAGCACCGCTTCCATGCGCTCGGTGTCGGTGGCGAAGTAGGGCGAGATGTAGCCCTTGTCGAAGCGCATGCCCTCGGTGACCTCCAGCTCGGTGGTCATCGACTTCCCTTCCTCCAGGGAAATCACACCTTCCTTGCCGACCTTGTCCATGGCGTCGGCGATCATGCGGCCCACTTCTTCGTCGTTGCCGGCGGAGATGGTGCCCACCTGGGCAATGGCGCTGGAGTCGGAGATCGGCTTGGCGTGCTCCTCGATCTTCTTGACGAGGAAGTCCGAGGCCTTGTCAATGCCCTTCTTCAGGGTGATGGCGTTGGCGCCCGCGGCGACGTTGCGCAGACCGGCCTTCACCATGGCGTGAGCCAGGACAGTGGCGGTGGTGGTGCCGTCACCGGCGGCGTCGTTGGTCTTGGAAGCGGCCTGACGGATCAGGGCCACACCGGTGTTCTCGATGTGGTCCTCGAGCTCGATCTCCTTGGCGATCGTGACGCCGTCGTTGATGATCTGGGGAGCACCGAACTTCTTCTCCAGCACCACGTTGCGTCCCTTGGGGCCCAGGGTGACGGCAACGGCTTCGGCCAGGATGTCAATGCCTTTTTCGAGGGCCCGGCGGGCGTTCTCGTTATAGATGATGCGCTTAGCCATGGAAGGCGATGTCCTTATGGGGTTAAAGCTGAATCGACAGAATCTGCGTCAGTCCGAGCCGTTCGGGCTCAGTTGACGATGGCGAGAATGTCCTTTTCGGAGAGCAGCACGAATTCATCGCTGCCCAGCTTGATGTCGGTGCCGGCGTACTTGCTGTAGAGCACCTTGTCGCCCACGCTGACTTCGGGAGCCTGACGGCTGCCGTCGTCGTTGCGCTTGCCTGGACCGATCTGCACCACCTCACCCACCTGGGGCTTTTCCTTGGCGGTGTCGGGCAGCAGGATGCCGCCGGCGGTTTTCTCCTCCGATTCGGACACCTTGATGAAAATGCGATCTCCGAGGGGCTTAACCGTGGAGACGCTGAGAGAAACAGCAGCCATGGATGAATTGCGAAAGCAACGGCATGGCGCCTGAGACGCCACTGGATTGCGAGCCGGAGTGCGCCGAAACGGCGAATTAGCACTCAGGCCCGTCGAGTGCCAACCTATGCCGGCCACTCGTGGGGTGACCAGCCCTGCGCTGTGCGGGTGACCGAACCAACGGGCTCAGCAGGCGCATCAGGCGCAGGCTGTTCGGGCGCTTCAGGCGCGGTGGTAAGGTTGCGACGCTTCAGGTGGAATGGTTTCCCCTCAGCACTCTTCGCGTCTTCCTTCCCTATGGCAGCTGCTACCGCCACCGGCACCAAAGGCATCGTCCGGCAGGTGATTGGCCCGGTTCTCGACGTTGAATTCCCGGCCGGCAAGCTGCCCAAGATCTACAACGCGCTTCGGATTGAAGCCAAAAACTCGGCGGGACAGCAAGTGGCCCTCACTGCTGAAGTGCAGCAGCTGCTGGGTGATCACCGGGTGCGCGCCGTGGCCATGAGCACCACCGATGGTCTGGTGCGGGGCATGGAAGCCCTCGACACGGGCGCCCCGATCTCTGTTCCCGTGGGTGAGGCCACCCTCGGCCGCATCTTCAACGTGCTTGGCGAGCCTGTCGACGAGCAGGGCCCTGTCACCACCAACCTGACCGCCTCCATCCACCGGGCCGCCCCCAGCCTGACGGAGCTGGAGACCAAGCCCAAGGTGTTCGAGACCGGCATCAAGGTGATCGACCTCCTGGCTCCCTATCGCCAGGGCGGCAAAGTCGGCCTGTTCGGCGGCGCCGGCGTGGGCAAGACCGTGCTGATCCAGGAGCTGATCAACAACATCGCCAAGGAGCACGGCGGTGTCTCCGTGTTCGCCGGCGTCGGTGAGCGGACCCGCGAGGGCAATGACCTCTACGAAGAGTTCAAGGAGTCGGGTGTGATCAACCCCAACGACCTGTCCAAGTCGAAGGTGGCCCTCTGCTACGGCCAGATGAATGAGCCCCCCGGCGCCCGCATGCGCGTGGGTCTGTCAGCGCTCACCATGGCTGAGCACTTCCGCGACGCCAACAAGCAGGACGTGCTGCTGTTCGTCGACAACATCTTCCGCTTCGTGCAGGCCGGCTCGGAAGTGTCGGCACTGCTGGGCCGCATGCCTTCCGCTGTGGGCTACCAGCCCACGCTCGGCACCGACGTGGGCATGCTGCAGGAGCGCATCACCTCCACCCTGGAAGGCTCGATCACCTCGATCCAGGCCGTCTACGTGCCTGCAGACGACCTGACCGACCCAGCTCCGGCCACCACCTTCGCCCACCTGGACGCCACCACCGTGCTCAGCCGCGGCCTGGCCTCCAAGGGCATCTACCCCGCAGTGGATCCTCTGGATTCCACCAGCACCATGCTCCAGCCCGCCGTGGTGGGTGATGAGCATTACCGCACAGCCCGCGCTGTTCAGAGCACCCTGCAGCGCTACAAGGAACTGCAGGACATCATTGCCATTCTGGGTCTGGACGAACTGTCCGAAGACGACCGCCGCACCGTGGATCGCGCCCGCAAGATCGAGAAGTTCCTCTCCCAGCCCTTCTTTGTGGCCGAGATCTTCACCGGTCAGAAGGGTGAATACGTGAAGCTTGAAGAAACGATCAAGGGCTTCAACATGATTCTCGCCGGTGAGCTTGACGACCTTCCCGAGGCTGCCTTCTATCTGGTTGGCAACATCGACCAGGTGAAGGCCAAGGCCGCCAAGATCCTCGCCGACGCCAAGGGTTGATCCCCTCTCCCTTCTGAGGACCCCTACCCATGAGTCTCACCCTGCGCGTTCTGGCACCCGATCAGAGCGTTTTTGACGGAACCGCCGAAGAGGTCATCCTGCCCAGCACAACCGGACAGGTGGGCATCCTGCCCGGGCACGTCACCATGCTGGCGGCCCTGGACACCGGCGTGATGCGTCTGCGTTCCGGCGGCAGTTGGTCGACGATCGCCCTGATGGGTGGATTCGCCGAAATCGAAGCTGACGAACTGACTGTGTTGGTGAACAGTGCTGAGCTGGGCAGCCGTATTGATGCCTCCGCCGCTGAAGCGGCCTTCGAGTCCGCAAAGAGCGTTGCAGCCGCCTTTGAAGGCCAGGCCACCAGCGCGGAGAAGGTCAAAGCCCTGCAGGCTCTGGCCACCGCCCGTGCCCGCTTCCAGGCCACCCAGGCGAGCTAGCTCAGCTCCTCGCTTCACCCTTTTCCGCTCAGCGCCCTCCCGAGGGCGCTTTTTTAATGGACGAAACCCGCCCGACCCACACGACAACCACGCAGACAACCAAGCAAACAACCACAAAAAAGCGCCCCCGGAAGGGGCGCAGAAATGGTTGAGGTGTCAACGCGGTTGAAGAACAACGACCAATCAGGCGGTACCGCAGAAGGTGACATCGGGGAACTTGAGCTTGGCCTCGTCGAGGCTCTTGCCCTTGCCCTCTTCCTGCCAGTAGTTGATCACTTCGGTGGCCTTGTTGAGCACCTCAACGCGCTCGTTGTCGGTGATCCAGCTCTTGCCCTCCAGTTCGGTCTTGAGGGTTTCCCAGGCATCTTCCCGGGGCCAGAAGAAATAGGAGGTCAGCGGGCTTGGGCCACCACCCACGATCTGATCGACAGCCAGGGCCACGTTGTCGGGCAGCCAGAGGATCTTCAGCAGGAAGCGACCTTCGTCAGCCTTCGGGGTGTAGCCGGAGGGAACGCCGTCTTCGTCGATGGTGGCGGTGGCCAGGGCAGCGCTGCCACCACGCATCACCGGACGCCCCTGGGTGGTGGTGTCTTCAGCGGCCGCGGCAACCTCGGGCGCATCGGTCGCAACAGCGCCTGGAGCGCTCTCTGTGGCTGTCATGGGGTCGGCGCTCAAGGCAACACGTCAAACAACTAACCTACCAGCCGCCCTGCCGGCCACCGGCCTGCTCTCCGGCCATGGCCCTGCGCCTGTTCCTCGATTCGGCCGACCCGCAAGCCTGGCAGCAGTGGTTGCCCAGTGGCCTGTTCCACGGCGTCACCACCAATCCCACGCTGCTGCGTCGGGCCAGCCAGCCCTGCAATCTCAACAACCTGGCCGAGCTCAGCCGCATGGCCCTGGCCCATGGCATCGCCGAACTGCACCTGCAGGCCTGGGGCGCCAACGCGGCGGAGATGCTGCAGTGCGGCCAGGCCCTGGCGGCGCTGGCCCCCGGTCGCATCGCCGTCAAAGTGCCGGTGACCCAGCAGGGCGCGGCCGTCGCCCGCGATCTCGTCCGCGATGGCATCCCCGTCACCTTCACCGCCTGCTACGAGCCTCACCAGGTGCTGATCGCCGCCGCCCTGGGGGCCGCCTACATCGCCCCCTATCTGGGCCGGATCAACGACCAGGGCCGCGACGGCGCGGCAGAGGTGGTCGCCATGCAACGCAGCCTGGAGGGTGTTGGCTCAAGCGTGCGCCTGCTGGTGGCCAGCCTGCGCCAGACCCACGACCTCACCAGCCTGGCGGGCGCCGGCCTGAACACCTTCACAATCAGCCCGGAGCTGGCCGCAGCCCTGTTCCGCTGCGAGGCCACCACAGCGGCCAGCGCCCAGTTCGAGTGCGACGCCCAACCCTGAGACCGCCTCACCACACACCCCCGCCGCGACCGATGCCCACCCGCCCCCAGGCCGTTGTGCTGTTCGACATCGACGGCGTGATCCGCGATGTGAGCGGCAGCTACCGCCGGGCGATCGTGGAGACGGTGCACCACTTCGCGGGCCAGCGGCCAGAGCCGGCCGCCATCGACGCCCTCAAGAGCGAAGGCCGCTGGAACAACGACTGGGAGGCCTCCCTGGAACTGCTGCGGCGGTCGGGCCACACACCCCTGCCGGCGTTTGAGGCGCTGGTGGCCGTGTTCGAAACCTTCTATTTCGGCGGCGATCCCGAGGGCGACCCGAGCCACTGGCGAGGGTTCATCGGCGACGAGCCGCTGCTGGTGCAGCCGCCCTTCTTCGCCGCCCTGACGGCGGCCGATCTGGCCTACGGCTTCGTGAGCGGCGCCGAACCCCCCTCCTGCCGCTACGTGCTGCAAACCCGCCTGGCCCTGGCCGATCCGCCCCTGATCGCCATGGGGGATGCACCCGACAAGCCCGATCCCACCGGCCTCCTGCGGCTGGCCGCCCCGCTGGCAGGCGGAGGGCTGGGGGAGGCGGCTCCGCCGGTGGCCTACCTGGGCGACACCGTCGCCGATGTGCTCACCGTGCAGCGGGCCCGCGCACAGTGCCCCGGGCAGCGCTTCCTCAGCCTGGCGGTGGCGCCGCCCCACCTGCATGGCCAGCCCGAAGCCCGAGCCGCCTACGAAACGCGCCTGCGGGAGGCCGGCGCCGATGGGGTGATTCCATCGACCGCCTCCCTGCTTAGGGAGCTGCTGGCGCTGCTGGACTGAGCCTCAGCGCTCCAGTGCCGCCGGAGCCTTGAGCGCCGCGGCGGTGAGGTTCTCGTGGCCGTACTCGGTCACGGCCACGTCATCTTCGATGCGGATGCCGATCCCCTTCCAACGCTCCTCGATGGCGGGCTGGCCCTCGGGCACCGGCAGCCGATCGCTCACATACAGCCCCGGCTCCACGGTGAGCACCATTCCCGGCTCCAGCTCCACGTGGTGCTCGCCCAGCCGATAGGCGCCCACGTCGTGGACGTCGAGCCCGAGCCAGTGACCGGTGCGGTGCATGTAGAGGTGGCGATAGGCCCCCTGCTCGATCAAGCCATCCACCGAGCCCTCCAGCAGACCCAGCTCCAGCAACCCCTCCACCAGCACCCGCACGGCCGTGTCGTGCACGCCCTCGGCGGTGAAGCCCGGCGCCACGGAGGCCACCGCCGCTTCCTGGGCCGCCAGCACCAGTTCGTAGAGAGCCCGCTGCTCAGCGCTGAAGCGCCCGTTGATCGGGAACGTGCGGGTGATGTCACCGTTGTAGTAGTCGCCCAGCGAACAACCGGCGTCAATCAGCAGCAGGTCGCCATCGTGCAGGGGGGCGTTGTTGGCGGTGTAATGCAGAACGCAGGCGTTGTCGCCGCCGGCGACGATCGTGCCGTAGGCCGGGCCGCGGGCGCCCTGCTCAAGGAAGTGCTGCTCGATCACCGCCTGCACCTGGCGCTCATTGAGGCCAGGCCGGGCCACCTGACGGGCCAGCTCATGGGCCTCAGCGGAGATGCGCGCCGCCTCCCGCATCCGTTCCAGCTCTTCGGGTCCCTTGCGCAGCCGCAGATCGTGCAGCAGCGGGCAGGGGGCCACCAGGCCCAAGGCGGCCGAACCGCTGCGGGGGGACCGATCGAGCTGACCGGCCCAGGCCGCCAGCACCAGCGGCTCCACCCTGGGATGCCTGCCGACGCGGAAGGCGATACCCTCAGCGCCCTTCAGGTAGTGGGGCAGCCGCTGCTCCAGTTCGCTGCGGGGATAGGCCAGGTCGGCGCCAAAGTGGGTCACCGCCCCTTCGGTGCCCCAGCGGAAACCGTTCCACACCTCCGCACTGGGCTCCTTGGGGGCCACAAACAACACGAAGCGCTCGCCCTCGGGCCGGTGCGGCAGAAACAGCGCCACGGCGTCCGGTTCATCGAAACCGGTGAGATACCAGAAGTCGCTGTTCTGACGAAAGGGCCACTCGCAGTCGGCATGGTGGGTGACGAGCGGCGCCGCCGGAATCACCGCCGCCGCCCCGCCCAACAGCGCAAAGAAACGCGCGCGCCGCTCAGCGAACCTCGACAGATCGGGCATGGTGGGTGGCCTGGAGGCCCTGGATGGGCGCCAGTCTGGACCAGCCACAGCAGCTCCGGCGGCAGACAACGCTGGCAGAGCCGATTTAATAGGTGAGATGGCCAGCAGTCACGCGGCGGAATGAACGACCTGGTCGGCCTGGCGCTGCTGGTGGTGGTGGTCACTGCCGGATCAGCCCTGTCCTCAGCGGTGGAGGCGGCCCTACTGACGGTGAACCCCTTACGGGTGCACGAACTGGCCAACCGCAGCCGGCCTGTGCGCGGCGCCCGCCGGCTGGAGCAGCTGCGTCAGCGATTGGGCCGCACCTTGTCAGTGCTGGTGATTGCCAACAACGTCTTCAACATCTTCGGCAGCCTGATGCTGGGTGGTTACGCCGCCATCGTGTTCAGCCGCTACGACATCAAGGGCGTCGCCCTGCCGCTGTTTTCGGTGGGGCTCACGGTGCTGGTGATCCTCCTGGGCGAGATCCTGCCCAAGGCCCTGGGCAGCCGCCTGGCCCTGCCTGTGGCCCTCGCCAGCGCGCCGGCCCTGGCCGTGCTTGCTCGGCTGATGCTGCCCCTGGTGCTGCTGCTGGAGCAGCTGCTGCCGGCGATCACCGCCGAAAACGAAATCAGCACCGACGAAGAGGAGATCCGCCTGCTGGCCCGGCTCGGCTCCCAGAAGGGCCAGATCGAAGCGGATGAGGCCGCGATGATCGCCAAGGTGTTCCAGCTCAACGACCTCACCGCCCGGGACCTGATGACGCCACGGGTGGCAGCTCCCACCCTCGAGGGGGGCGCCACCCTCGAGCAGCTGCGGCCCGAATTGCTGGCGAACAATGCCGAGTGGTGGGTGGTGCTGGGTGAGGAGGTGGATGAGGTGCTGGGCGTGGCCAGCCGGGAGCGGCTGTTGTCGGCCCTCCTGCAAGGGGAGGGAGCTCGCAGCGCCTCCTCGCTGAGTGAACCGGTCGACTACGTACCGGAAATGATCCGGGCCGACCGACTGCTCACCGGCTTCCGTCGCAACAGCACCGGCGTGCGGGTGGTGGTGGATGAATTCGGCGGCTTCGTCGGTGTGATCGGCGCCGAGGCCGTGCTGGCGGTACTGGCGGGCTGGTGGCGCCGGCCCCAACCCGCCGCCGACGGAGCACGGCCATGAACCCCGGCGCCGGCGCGACTGCAATGCCCGCCACCCCCGAGCGCTGCCAGCTGCTGCTGGACCAGTGGCGCCAGCAGCTGCAGCTGAGTGGCCGCGAACAGAGCCAGCTGGCCGGCCAGCGCCAGGCCCTCGATCGCCAGCTGGAGCGCCTGCGCCAACGCTGCCTGCGGGTGGCCGTGTTCGGCCGGGTGGGGGTGGGCAAATCGAGCCTGCTCAACGCCCTGCTGGGGGAGGCGGCCTTCGCCACCGACGTGGCGCACGGCTGCACCCGCCACCAGGCCGCCCGGGCCTGGGATCAGCTGATCGACGGCCTACTGCGGGTGGAGCTGGTGGACACCCCCGGCATCGATGAGATCGCCGCCGCGGCCCGGGCCCGGCTGGCGGCACGGGTGGCCTTGGGCGCCGACCTGGTGCTGCTGGTGCTCGATGGCGACCTCAGCAGCGTCGAGCACGACGCCCTTGAGCCCCTGCTGGCCAGTGGCAAGCCGCTGCTGCTGGTGCTCAACCGCTGCGACTGCTGGACGGAGGCGGAGCAGGCCGACCTGATCGCCAGCATCCAGCGGCGCCTGCCGGCCCCCGCCCGGCACCTGGAGCTGATCCCGGTGGCCGCCGCGCCGCGCCAGCCCCAGCTGCTGGCCGATGGCCGGGTGCGCAGCGTCTCCCAGCCGCCCCGGGTGGCGCCGCTGCGCCGGGCGTTGGTGCAGCTGCTGGAGCAGCACGGGGCGCTGCTGCTGGCCCTCAATGCCCTCGGCGCCGCCGACCGCTTCCACCAGGCCCTGCAACGCTGGCGCCTGGGGGCCAGCCGCCAGGCCGCCCAATCGCTGATCGGCCGCTACGCCGCCCTCAAGGCCACGGGCGTGGCCGCCAACCCGCTGGTGCTGCTGGATCTGGCCGGCGGCCTCGCCTGCGACACGGCCCTGGTGCTCCAGCTCTGCCAGCTCTACGGCCTGCCCATGCACGGCGCCGGCGCCCGCCAGCTGCTGCGGCGGCTGTCGGGCCACAACGCCCTGCTGGGGGGCGCCCAGCTCAGCATCCAGCTGGCCCTGGGGGCGCTGCGCCAGCTGCTGCTGGTGGCGGCGCCGCTCACCGGCGGGCTCAGCCTCGCGCCGGCCGCGCCGGTGGCGCTGGCCCAGGCGGCCCTGGCCGTGCACACCACCCGGCTCACGGGCCGGCTGGCTGCAGCCGAACTGCTGCGGGGCGCCCAGCGGGGCGGGCGCCCCGGCGCCCTGCTGCGTCGCCTGGCCCGCACTGATCCTCAGGTGCGCCTGTGGCTGGGCGATCGCCCCGAGCCGCCCGCCAACCTGCAGGCCCTGTTGCCGTGAGCAGCGCGGCCATCGATGCCGGCGAGGGACCGGTCGCCCTGTTCGGCACCAGCGCCGATCCGCCCACCCGCGGCCATCAGGCCCTGCTGGAGGGGCTGCTGCAGCTCTATCCCCAGGTGGCCACCTGGGCCAGCGACAACCCCCTCAAGCAGCACGGCGCGCCCCTGGAGCAGCGGGCGGCCCTGCTCGGCCAGCTGGTAGCAGCCATTGGCAACCCCCGGCTCAGCCACCGGCAGGAGCTGAGCAGCCCCTGGGCGATCACCACCCTGGAGCGGGCGGCGGCGTGCTGGCCAGGCCGCGAGCTGGTGTTTGTGGTGGGCAGCGATCTGGCCCCCCAGCTCCCTGGCTGGAAGCAGGCCCGGGCAGTGCTGGAGCGCTGTCTGCTGGCCATCGCCCCCCGCACCGGCTGGCCCCTCCAGCCCGGCAGCGTGAAGGCGCTCGAGGCGCTCGGCGGCCGGGTGATCACCCTCAACCTGGAAGTGCCCGCCACCGCCAGCTCGGCGGTGCGCCAGAACCCGGACCCCAGCCAGATCCCCGCCGCCCTGGTGCCGCTGCTGCTGGAGCACAATCTCTATGGGTTGACCCGCTCGAGCCACAACCGCCGCCTCGAACGCCCCTGATGCGCCTCGCCCTGGCCCAACTCAATCCGCTGGTGGGTGACCTGGCGGGCAACGGTGCGCGAATTCTGGCGGCCTGCCGCCAGGCCGCCGACCAGGGGGCCAACCTGGTGCTCACCCCTGAGCTCTCCCTCTGGGGCTATCCGCCGCGTGACCTGCTGCTGCGGCCGAGCCTGATCGCCCAGCAGGCCACCGTGCTGCAGCAACTCGCCGACGCCCTGGCCCAGGAGCTGCCCCAGCTGACGGTGCTGGTGGGGGTGGCCGAGCCCATCGGAGCCACCGACAGACCGAATCTTTTCAACGCCATTGCCCTGATTGGGGCCGGCCAATGGCGCATCGTCGCCCGCAAACGGCTGCTGCCCACCTACGACGTCTTCGACGAGCAGCGCTACTTCCGGGCAGCGGATCAGGCCTCGGTTCTGGAACTGGAGCACGAGGGGCACACCTGGCGCCTGGGTCTCACCATCTGCGAAGACCTCTGGGTGGAGGAGGAGCTGCAGGGCCACCGCCTGGCTGGTGCCGATCCCATCGCCGAACTGCTTCCGCGCCACGTCGACCTGCTGCTCAATCTCTCGGCCTCCCCCTTTGGCCAGGCCAAGGCAGCCGTGCGCCACCGCCTGGCCGCCCGGGCAGCCCAACGCTTGCAGTGTCCCGTGGTCTATGTGAACCAGGTGGGCGGCAACGATGAGCTGGTCTTCGACGGGGCCAGCTTTGTGGTGGCGGCCAACGGCAGCGTGGTGAGCCAATTGGCCTGTTGCCGCGAGCAGGTGGCGGTCTGGGACACCCGTGGGGCCGACCGAGCCTCCAGCCCCCCAGCTGCGGGTCTGCCCGAGGCCAGCGAACAACTGTTTCGGGCCCTGGTGCTGGGCGTGCACGACTACGCCCACAAATGCCGCTTCGAGCGGGCCCTGCTGGGGCTCAGCGGGGGGATTGACTCGGCCCTGGTGGCGGTGATCGCCACGGCGGCGCTGGGGGGTGAAAACGTGCAGGCCCTGCTGATGCCCTCGCCCTGGAGCTCGGCAGGATCGGTCGGTGATGCCACGGCCCTGGCCCGACGCCTGGGGATTGCCACCCACACGGTGCCGATCGCAGCGCTGATGGCTGGCTTTGATACCGCCCTCCACCCCGCACTGGCAGGGCCTCCAGCCGGGCTCGCCGCCGAAAACCTGCAGTCGCGCATCCGAGGCACCCTGCTGATGGCCATGGCCAACCAGCAGGGACAGCTGCTGCTCTCCACCGGCAATAAGTCAGAGCTGGCCGTGGGCTACTGCACCCTCTATGGCGACATGAACGGCGGCCTGGCGGTGATCGGCGACCTCTACAAAACCACGGTTTTCGCTCTCTGCGCCTGGCTCGACAGCCCAGCGGCCGGCCCCTGCCGGGCCGAACTGGGCCTCCCCCCCCAGGGCGAGCTGGTGGGCGGCGCCATCCGCGAGAAACCACCCAGTGCTGAGCTGCGTCCCGATCAACGCGACAGCGACTCCCTGCCGGATTACGCCCTGCTGGATCCCATCCTTCAGGCCCTGATCGAGGACCTGCGCAGCCCCGAGGAGCTCGCCAGCCATGGCCTGGCCAATGGCACGGGCGTGGATCTCGCCAGCGCCGAGCGCATCATGCAACTGCTGCGCCGGGCCGAATTCAAACGGCGCCAGGCTGCCCCCTTGCTGAAAGTAAGCAGCCGCGCCTTCGGCAGCGGCTGGCGCATGCCGATCGCCGCAGCGTGATCGTCAGTCCTTACTCCAACCCTGACGGCAAAAACGGCCTGCGGCGCTGCCTCGGGCCAATGGCGGAGACCCCCCAGGCCCTCGGCACCGTGGGGCTCACCCTCACCGCCGTGTTCAACATTCCGGAGGCGATGCGCACCGCCGGCGCTACCACCTGGATCAGCTACGCCCTGGCCCTGGCGGTTGTGGTGCTGGTGGGCGCTGCAGCCAGCTGAACCCTGCCGCTGGGCTATGGCGCCACGCTGGTCGGCTGCCTGGTGTTCTTCGGCACCTTCCTGGAGCAGCTGCTGCTGCACCTCGGCTGGCAAGCCCCACGGCTGCTGGCCTACCTCCTGGGTGGGCTGGGCTGCCTGGAGCTGGCGCGCCGCGACGTCCAGCTCTCCACCGGCACCATGGTGATCGTGCATCAGGGTTGGGGAGGGGCGGATCTGCGGGCGATCAACCCTCTCGCTGACACGCCGGACCAGGTGCGCTCCTCCCTGATGGTGGCGGTGCTCAGCTTCATCGGTTTTGAGAGCGCGGCCAACCTGGGCCGCGAAGCGGTGCAACCGGAGCGGGCCATACCGCGCAGCATCCGCACCGCCGTGCTGATCGCTGGAGTGCTGTTCGTGCTCTGGGGTGCCTTTCTTCCGGAGGGGCTGGCCTGGTTGCCGACCTCCGTGCGCCAGGAGCTGGATCCCTTCAGTGCCCTGGCGGAGCACCTGAAGATTCCAGGTGCCGGGTTGTGGATCAAGCTGGGCGCACTGCTGTGTCTGTTCGGCACCTGCCTGGGAGCACTCACCGCGTCAGCTCGGCTGGGCTACGGCCTGCTCCAGCCTGCAGGTGGCCCTGCCGGGCAACTCCCGTCGCCGACGCTGGCTGGTGGGCGGCACCTCCCTGCTGGCGGTGGCTGCCATCACCGTGGCCCACCTCACCAGCGTCGTCGGGCAGCAGAACGGCATGCTGATCACCTTTGCCGTTCTGCTGCTGGCCGGTGCGCTGGAGTGAGCGCAGGCTCGACGGCGCCGCGATGTCTTTGCCGAGTTTGCCGCCCGGCTTTGGCAGCTGCTGGCGGATCCCAAGCGCCGCCGCCAATCTGGAGGAACGTCACCGCAGCTGATCCATGGCAGCCCCAAGCACCGGTCCGGGCCTCACGGCACCGATGGCCAGCATCGGCGTGCCTGCGGAAATCAAGCGCGACGAGCAGCGCGTGGCCCTCACCCCCGACGCCGCCTGCGACCTGGTCAACCAGGGCATGGAGGTGCGGATCCAGGCCGGCGCTGGCCTGGGGGCGGGATTCACAGACGCGCAGTTTGCCGCCGCCGGCGCCCGGCTGGTGAGCGCCGAGGAAGCCTGGGCGGCCCACCTGGTGGTGAAGGTGAAGGAGCCCCAGCCGGAGGAATTTGCCTTTCTGCGCCCCGACCTGGTGCTGTTCACCTACCTGCACCTGGCGGCCTATCCCGAGGTGGGCCGCGCCCTGCTGGCGGCTGGCACCACGGCGGTGGCCTACGAAACGGTGCAGCTCGATGACAGCTCCCTGCCCCTGCTGGCGCCGATGAGCGAAATCGCCGGCCGCCTGGCCGCCCAGGTAGGGGCCCACCTGCTGGAGAAACCCCACGGCGGGCGCGGAATCCTGATGGGCGGTTGCACCGGCGTGCGACCGGCCCGGGTGGTGGTGCTGGGGGCGGGCAGTGTGGGCTGGAATGCAGCCCGGATCGCCGCAGCCATGGACGCCGAGGTGTTTCTGCTCGACCGCTCGCCCCAGAAATTGCGCAGCCTGGAGGCCCACCGCCGCGGACGCCTGGTGAGCCTGGTGAGCAACCGCAGCCTGATCGAACGCCTGGTGCCGGAGGCCGACCTGGTGATCGGCGCCGTGCTCACCGCCGGCGGCCGCGCCCCCACCCTGGTGAGCGAAGCGCTGGTGCAGCAGATGCAACGCGGCTCGGTGATCGTCGATGTGGCGATCGACCAGGGGGGCTGCATCGCCACCAGCCGCGAGACCACCCACACCGATCCGGTGCACACCCTCCACGGCGTTCAGCACTATGCCGTGGGCAACATGCCCGGCGCGGTGCCCTTCACCTCCACCGAAGCGCTGGTGAGCGTCACCCTGCCTTACATCCTGGTGATGGCCGGGCGGGGCCTGGTGGAGGCCGTCACCGATCGCCCCGAGCTCCTCTCGGGCCTCAACACCGCATCTGGGGCGGTGTGCCATCCCGGCGTAGCGCGGGCCCTGGGGGTGACGCCCCGCCATCCGATGGCCTGTCTGCGCTGACCAGCGGGGGCAGGGGCCGCTCCAAGGAGGCGGGGCTGATTCCCTCCCGCAGGGCCACCAACAACCCTGCTGCTGCCGCATAACCACCCGCGGTCAGCACCTTCAGCCCGAGGGCCGCAGCCGACACCTCGAGCACACAGGGGTTGTGCACGGCGATCACGGGAATGCCCCGCTCCGCGCAGGCCAGCACGGCGGCACCGCCCAGCGCTCCGGCCGGTGCCACCACGGCCCCCACCTGGCCGATCTGGAGCAGGTCTGGGGCCGGCGCCTGCAGAGCCCCGGCCGCAGACCCAGACATCCGGGCAGCCAGCGGTACCAGATCGGGCGCCCGGCTCAGCCCCACCAGCACGCAAGCCAGAAACGTGTAGCCCAGCTCCTCCCCCGCCGCCCGCGGATCGAGATCCGGATCCAGGGGCAGTGGGCTGAGGGCAGGGGCATGGGCGCAGGGGATCCCCAGCTCCCGGCTCAGCAGATGGCTGATCACCGCTTCAGCGCCGGCCAGGGCATCCACGCCAGAACCCTGGCGGTAGGCGGCCAGAGCCTCACTGCCGGGATCCTCCGGAAAGCGGGCCACCACGGCGATGGCCGTGGCTCCGGCCGCCTGGAGTTGCCGGCCGGCCCGCAGCAGCGCATCGGGGCGGCCGAGCTGGCCCCAGCTGGCGCCACTGGCCCCCTGGCGCAACGTCACATCGAGGGGGGCATCGGTCATCACCACCGGGCCGATCTCCAGACCCAGGCTGGCGCGACAGCCCTCGGCGACCTGCAGGTGACGCCAGCGCAATTCGTCCTCGATGCCGGCATCAAGCAGCAGGCCCACCCGCTGCTGACGCACCGGTCGCAAAGCCAGCGCCCCGGCGGCAAAACGATCCAGAGCCGATCCCTCCACGTAGTGGATGCGGGGGTCACTCCAGTAGAGGGCGGCCCCGTTCATCACGTTGGGGTGGGTGATCAGGCAGCCGCTGGCCGCCGCCAGCACCCGGGCAGCAGGCAGGGCATCACCCGCATAGCCGCCGAGCTCACAACCAATGCCGGTGGGAATCACCAGCAGGGTGGGCAGGGGCCGTGAGACCGTCATGCCAGCACCACCGCTTCAATCGTCAGCATCACTTCAAGCGTGAACTCCGGGCTCCCGGGTCTTGCCTGGGGATCGGGGGCCGGCTCCACCGCGGTGATCGCCCACCGCAACGGCTGCCCCTCGGCCGCCAAAGCGGTTTCGATCTGGGCCAGCAATGACCCGGATCGGCGAGGAAGACGCAAGGTGACGGGGCGCAAGCTGAGCGCCAAGTCGCTCACTTCTGATATTGGCCGAACTGGGCTTCGTAGAGAGCGTCCTCCATCCCTGCCTGGAGCTTGAGATCCGCCAAGGGAAAGGAGACGCAGAGCAGGGCAAACCCCTGCTGCTGCAGTTCGGCCTTGACACCCATGGCGTCCGGCTGGTGCACGCTGCCCTCGCTGATCAGTGCCGCACAGGTGGTGCACACTCCCGAGCAGCAGGAGCTGGGCAGCGGCACTCCTGCCGCCTCGGCCGCGGCCAGCACGGTCTGGTTGCTGCGGCAGGGGAAGGAGTGCTGCGCGCCTTCAAATTCAGCGGTGATCGTGAAGGTCTGGGGATCGGTCACAGGAGGGGCCAGATCGGAACAGCAGTTCTCCATCCTCCCAGCCCGCCTCCACGTGTCCAGCTGAGTGGCTCATAGCTCCTGCCAATGGCTGGGGTGCGGGGCCAGGTACTCCGGCGGAGTGGCTCCGGCCTCAGCCGGAGGTGCACTCAAGGCGAAGTCGATGCTGATGGAGCAGCGCAGATCGTCGGGGTCCGCGTTGGGCATCACGGCGTGATCCAGGCAGCTGGGGAACAGCAGCAGCAGGCCGGCCTGGGGGGCCACATCCACCCAAGGGACGGACCAGGGCGAGGGGCCCAGGGGCCCGCCGTGCCCCACGGCCATGCCCGGCACCAGCTCATTGATCTGCCGCTGCGGCCACAGACGCAGACATCCGCTGCGCCCTGTGCCATCGCCATTGAGGTAATAGATGGCGCTGAGATGGGCATTCGGGTGATGGTGGCGGCCCACCATCTGCCCCACCTCACTGAGCACCGGCCAGCAGCGCTGGATATGCAAGGCCAGCCTGGAGCGATCAAAGCCCAGCTGCTGCAGGTAGGCCTGCGCATGGCCAGTGAGCGCATCAATCAAAGGCGCAAAGACGGGATGGCGCTGCAGCTGCCAGACGCCATTGAGATCCCCGGTCCAGGCGCAGCCGGGATCCGGATTCGACCCAACCGCACCCCTGAGGTCATGCATCGCCTGAATCTGCAGCGCCATGTCGAGCGGATCGGGCAGCAGCTGCACCCTGCCCAGAGCCACAGGAAACAGAGGCTCGATCGCAAGCCCAGCAGTGGGAGGCAATGGTGGAAGCATCGTCACCTCGACAAGGCGCAAGGTTTCCCATCCAGCATCTCAGCCGCAGAAAAAAGCCCCGGAATACCGAGGCGGTGTTGGCCGCATTCGGAATCCCGGGGATGGAACGCTGACGAGCAGCGGAAACGAGGCCTCAGGCCATGGCAGCAGCACCGCCGACCACTTCCAGAATCTCCTGGGTGATGGCTGCCTGACGCGCCTTGTTGTAATCGAGTGTGAGGGTCTTGGCGAGCGCCTTGGCGTTGTCGCTGGCGTTGTTCATGGCCGTCATCCGACTGGCGAGCTCCGAAGCGGCAGCCTCCTGAAGGGAGCGCAGCAACTGGTTTTCGAGATAGAGCGGAAGCAGCGCATTGAGCAACTGATCGGGGCTCTGCTCAAACACAATGTCGGAAGGCAGCCGCGGCTGCTCGTTGGCGGCCGTGCCCACTTCCACACCCAGCTGGCCATCGCGGGTGGTGAGACGGAAGATTTCGTCCTCCGGAATGGCAATGCCCTGGGGATCCAGAGGCAGCAGGGTCTGGATGACCGGTTTGGAACTCACCAGGTTGATGAACTTGGTGAAGATGATCTCCACACGGTCTGTCGTACCGGTCAGAAACTCGGCCAACACCTCATTGGCGATGCCCATGGCCTCGCTGGCCTTGGGCACCTGCTCGAGCCCCGTGAAAGTGGCACGAATGGTGTACTGGCTGGCACGATTCTGAAAGTAGGTGATCGCCTTCCGGCCGATCAACACCAGATCCACCGCATAGCCCTGGCCCTTGAGCTCGGCGACGCGCTGCTCTGTGCGCTTGATGATGTTGGCGTTGTAGCCACCACACAAACCACGATCACCGGTCACCGCCATCAGGGTGATGGTGGCCACATCGCGTTGCTCCAGCAGGGGAGCATCGGCGTCTTCAAAGCGCATGCGCGACTGGAGATTTTCCAGCACGCGTGCCAGGCGGTCGGCAAAGGGCCGGCTGCGCAGCACCTGCTCCTGGGCGCGGCGCACTTTGGCTGCCGCCACCAGACGCATGGCTTCGGTGATCTTGCGAGTGTTCTTGACCGAACCGATCCGGTCGCGGATGTCTTTGAGGTTTGCCATTGGGTAATGCCCCTCCTCAAACCGAGGCCAGCATGGTCGACTTCACCTCGTTGATCGCATCCTTGAGCATGGCTTCAGCTTCGTCGCTGAGCTGCTTCTCGGTCTGCACCTTGGAGATGAATTCGGCCTTGTTGCTCTTGAGGTACTCGCGCAGCTCACGGCAGAACTGCACCACCGAGTCAACGGGCACTTCATCGATCAAGCCTTTGACACCGGCATACACCACGGCCACCTGCTCGGCCAGGATCAGAGGGCTGAACTGGGGCTGCTTGAGAATCTCGCGCAGCCGCTTGCCGCGGGCCAGCTGCTGCTGGGTGGCAGCATCGAGATCGGAGGCGAACTGGGAGAACGCAGCAAGTTCGTCGAACTGGGCCAACTCCAGCTTCAGGGTACCGGCGATCTTCTTGATGGCCTTGGTCTGGGCGGCACCACCCACCCGGCTCACCGAGATACCCACGTTGATGGCGGGACGCAGGCCGGAGTTGAACAGGTCGGAGCTGAGGAACACCTGACCATCGGTGATCGAAATCACGTTGGTGGGGATGTAGGCCGACACGTCACCGGCCTGGGTTTCGATGATCGGCAGGGCGGTCATCGAGCCCTTGCCCATGGCATCGCTCAGCTTGGCGGCGCGCTCGAGCAGGCGGCTGTGGCAATAAAAGACGTCGCCGGGATAGGCCTCACGACCGGGGGGACGACGCAGCAGCAGCGACATCTGGCGGTAGGCCTGGGCCTGCTTGGTGAGGTCGTCGTAGATCACCAGGGTGGCCTTGCCCTTGTACATGAACGACTCAGCCAGGGCTGCGCCGGTGTAAGGGGCGAGATATTGGAGAGCTGCCGACTCGGAGGCACTGGCAGCCACCACGATGGTGTAGTCGAGGGCGCCTTTCTCGCGCAGCACTTCCACCACGTTGGCGACGGACGCGGCCTTCTGACCCACAGCCACGTAGACGCAGACAACGTCTTCGCCCTTCTGGTTGATGATCGTGTCGATCGCGATGGCCGTCTTGCCGGTCTGGCGGTCGCCGATGATCAGCTCGCGCTGGCCGCGGCCGATGGGAATCATCGCGTCGATGGCGGTGATGCCCGTCTGCATGGGCTCGTGCACCGACTTGCGCTGGATGATCCCAGGCGCCATCGATTCGATCAGGCGGGTTTCGGTGGTAGCGATGTCACCCTTGCCGTCGATCGGCTGTCCCAGAGAGTTCACCACACGACCCAGCATGGCGTCGCCCACTGGGACGGCGGCGATCTTGCCGGTGGCCTTGACGGTGCTGCCTTCCTGGATGCCGCGGCCTTCGCCCATCAGCACCACGCCCACGTTGTCATCCTCCAGGTTGAGGGCGATGCCTTCCGTGCCGTCCTCAAACTGCACCAACTCACCAGCCATGACCTGTTGCAGGCCATAGACCCGAGCAATGCCGTCGCCGATCTGGAGAACGGTGCCGACATTGCTGACCGAAACAGACTTGTCGTAGTCCTCAATCTGCTGCTTGAGGATGGCGCTGATCTCGTCGGGTCGGATGGAAACCATGGTGTGAAGTCCCCGCGGGGGAGGTGATGGAAGGAGGGCGGTGAAGCGAAGAAGGAGACAGGAAGCGAGCTAGCTCACCTTGGCCAGCGCCAGTCCGAGCCGACGCACCTGGCCGGACAGGCTGGCATCGATCACACGGGAGCCCATGCTCACGACGAAGCCGCCGATCAGACCGGGATCAACGGCCAGATCGAATTCGACGGTCTTGCTGCCGGCGATGGCCCGCACCTTGTCATTGAGCTGCTGCTGCTGCTCCTCCGACAGGGGAGTGGCCGAGGTGACCTGGGCCAAGGTGATGTCGCGCAGCTCGCGGTAGAGCTCCAGGAAGCGCAACAACACAGCATCCAGCACTGCGATGCGTTGACGATCCGCCAACAACTTGAGCAGGTTCAGGAAGGACGGCGTGATCTGGCCGTCGAAGAGCTTGGCCAGGGCAGCTTTCTTGGCCTGGGGCTCGAGGACCGGCGAAGCCATCGCAGAGCGCAGCTCTGCGTTCTGGTTCCAGAGGGCCAGAACAGCCCGAGCCTGCTCTGCAACCGTGTCGACTTCCTGCCTGGCTTCAGCCACCTGCAGCAACGCTTCGGCGTACGGGGTGGCGATGGAGTTGAGGAGAGGCATCAGGCATTCCCCAGGGTGTTGATGGACTGGTCGATCAAACGGGCCTGGGCGCCGTCGTCGAGTTTGCCGGGCAGTGTGGCCAGGGCCTTCTCGATCGCCTGGCGTGCTGCTTCCCGGCGCAGAAGGTCGGTGACGCGCACAGCCTCAGCATTGAGATCGGCGGTGGCATCTTGCTTGAGGCGAGCCATCTCCTCGATGGTCCGCTGCTCACTGTCCGTGCGGACGGCCTGGGCCCGGGCCATGCCATCGGAACGGATCTGCTGGGCTTTCTGCTGGGCTGCAGCCAGATCCTGCTGGGCCTTGGCCACAGCTGAAGTAGCTGTCTGGAGGCGCTCTTGCGCATCGCTGAGGTCAGACAGGATCGCCTGACGACGACGCTCAAGCATGCCCCCCAGGAACCCCCTGAGGAACCACACCAGCACCCCGATCACGATGACCAGGTTGATCAGGTTGGTGTCAAAGAGGTTGAGGTTGAGGCCAAAACCGCCGTGATGGGCGAACAGGGCGGTGGCGGACTGAGAAACGCTCATTGGGCTGCCAGCAGACGATCAACGATCAGGGCGCCAAGGCGGTCGGCCTGCCCCTGAAGAGAGGCCAGGGCCTGGTCCTTCTCGGATTCGATCTCGCGCCTGGCCTTCTCACGAACTGCATTGGCTTCAGCCTGCGCTGCAGCCAGAGCCTCGCGATAGAGCTTGTCGGACTCCTGCTCCGCCTCGACGATCAACGCCTGGGCCTCCAGGCGAGCTTCCTTGAGCTGGTCGGCAAGATCGGCTTCCAGTCGCTGAACCTGGGCCAGCTTCTGCTTGGCCTCAGCACGACTGGTGGTGATGTACCCCTCGCGTTCCTCGACGGCCCGACCAACGGGACGGAAGAACAGGGCATTGAGAATGAAGGTGAGGAGCACCACCTGAACCGCCATAAGCGGCAAGGTGGCATCAAGGTCAAAAAGACCTCCCTCCGGGGCGCCGGAAGCAACGCCGGTAACGGCGTCAGCTGTGGCGAGCAGGAGCCAGCTGGTCATGAAGAAGGAGCGCCGGGGTGGACGGGGGAACAGTCACAGCAGGGGGAGCAGCGAGGAGCCGCTCCCCGCCGTGAGTGATCAGCCGACGAAGGGGTTGGCGAACAGCAGCACCAGAGCCACCACCAGGCCGTAGATGGTCAGGGCTTCCATGAAGGCCAGGGACAGCAGCAGGGTGCCGCGGATCTTGCCTTCAGCCTCGGGCTGACGGGCAATGCCTTCGACAGCCTGACCGGCTGCGGTGCCTTGGCCAATACCAGGGCCGATGGCGGCGAGACCCACGGCCAGAGCGGCGGCCAATACGGAAGCGGCGGAGGTCAGATCACTCATTGGTGGAAAAGAGGTAGGAGAGCGCAGGGAGAGCGCGGAATGGGCTGGAGCGCGCCCGGGACACCCCCCTGAGGAGGTGGGCCCGGTTCCACCCGGACCTGCGCGCGATGAGTTTGCCAGAGCGCCGTGACGGGCCTGGCTGCAGGAGATCAGTGGTGCTCTTCGTGCACCGCCTCACCGATGTAATTGGCGGCGAGGGTGGCGAAAATCAGGGCCTGGATGGCACTGGTGAACAGGCCCAGAAACATCGCCGGCAGAGGCACGATCACGGGGACAAGGAAAGCCAGTACCCCAACCACCAGTTCGTCGGCCAGGATGTTGCCGAAGAGACGGAAAGACAGGGAGAGTGGCTTGGTGAAGTCCTCGATGATCTTGAACGGGAGCATGATCGGGGTGGGCTCCACGTAGTACTCGAAATAGCGCAGACCCTTACGGCTCAATCCAGCGTAGAAATAAGCCAGTGACACCAGCAGAGCCATGGCCACAGTGGTGTTGATGTCGGCCGTGGGAGCTCCGAGTTCTCCATTGGGAAGCTCGATCAACTTCCAGGGAATCAGGGCGCCGCCCCAGTTGCAGACAAAGATGAACAGAAAGAGGGTGCCGATGAAGGGCAGCCAGTCACGGTAGGCCTTCTCTCCGATCTGCTCGCGGGCGAGATCGCGGATGTAAACCCAAAGAAACTCCAGCAGGTTTTGAACACCCGTGGGGTCCTGTTCCATCTTGCGGGTACCCACAACCACCAGGGCCAGCAGGGCGCCGATCACCACCCAGGAGCTGATGAACACCTGGCCATGCAGGTTGAGGTTGCCGAGGTGCCAATAGAACTGTTGGCCAACCTCCAGTTCGGCGAACGGCAGGGCGAGGTGCAAGGGAACCATGGGGAATGGGTGGTTCAGGGGGCGAGGAGAGCCTGCAGAAGCAGAGCTGGCTTGTAAAGCAGGAAGCCGACGAAAGCCGGCAGCAGCTCAAGCGAAGGAATGCGTGCTGCCGCCACGATCAACAAAGCCGGAACCACGATCTGGAACCGACCCAGGGATCGGGAATCGGGACCGATGCGGCCGACGCTGCGAGCCAGCAGACGCAGATAGAGCAAACCACAACACCCTCCAAGCAGGAGGCTGCGGGCTGCGGACGCACCAAACCATGGCCAAGTGATCGCCGTCACCACCAGGGTGAGCGCCAGCGTGGCCAGAAGGAGGCGACGCTGGAGATTGGCGTACTCGTCGGTGGCACTGGCGGCCAACGGGACCTCTGAGGAGGGAGGTACATCCGCCACCCCTTCGCCAATGGATGGAGAACCATCCGTTGGTGGAGTGCCGGATGAACCTGAATCCGCTGCGAGGGTGGCCTGCAAGCGCCGGGTGCGATAAAGCCCGGGCAACTTATCACGCGGTGTTAAGGAACCAGCAGCAGCACCCGCTGGCCCAGCAACCGGCGGGCGCGCTGACAGCGTTCCGCAGCGGCGAAGGGCAACGACAGATTTGCCAGGCAGCAGTCGGGAGCGGCCTCGACGGCCTGCATCAGCTGCAGGTCTTCAGCCTCGAGGTTGAGGGGCATCAGGTCGGGTCCGAACAGGCCCGTGGAGGGCCACCCCCAGAGGCAGCGATTGCGCTCACCCCGGGCTGCCAGCAGGGTGGCGTCATCGCCCCAGTTCACCGAAACACCAGCTCCCTGGCGCAGGAACAACTCGAAATGGCTGATGTCCGGATCGAGATCTTCCACCAAGGCCCATCGCTCCCGCTCCGGGAGCCGCTGGGCCCGGTCCAAGAGCTCCCCGTTGAGGAGTCGGGCTGGGTCCCACACCTCAGGGTTGGAAAAGCCGGCAAACTCCAGACCGGCTGCAGCCACGAAGGCCATCAGCCCTTCGAGGTTGTAGCTGGTCTCCTGGGGATGGAGATACATGTCGGCGAAGTTGGCATCGGCCGTGGTGTCGAGGGCCCAGCGCTGCTCGTGATGACGGCGCAGGCGGTTGGTCTCGGGCAGCTCAGCCAGCAACTGCCGGCCCAGCCGCAGGCCTGCATCACCGGTGCCCACCCCCAGCAGCGCCAGGGCCCGCTGGGTGCGATGAATTTCCCAGCGGCCGCCATCGGCATACAAAAAGAGATGGAGCAGGCCCCCCGGCCGCAACAGCCCGGCCAAGGCGCGTAGTCCCGCCTCCGGCTCCCGCAGGTGGTGCAACACCCCAACGGAATTGATGTAGTCGAAGGGGCCCTCCCCCGCCAGGTCCAGCAAACTGCGCTGCTCGATGCGCAGCTCCCGCACCTGAGCGGTGGCCCCGGAACGGCGGGATCGCTCCCGGGCCACCTCGAGCGCTCCACCGCTGATGTCCACCGCCAGCACCGAGGAGCCGGGGTTGAGGTGGCAGAGGTAGTCGGTGCTGACGCCTGTGCCGCAGCCCGCGTCGAGGATCCGCCAGGTGCGTGGGCCGTCAGCGGGACGGGGTGGCAGGGAACCGTTGGCGACCGCCCAGGCACTGTCGACGCACCAACGCCAGTTGTATCCCGGTGGAGGGCCGTCCTGAAGGGGATCGCCGGGATAGGGGAAACGGTCGTAGAAGGCGCTCACCACTGGCGTGGCGGCATCACGGGCAGGCACGAAGCATCAGCGGCAACCGGCCGAGCTTTTCATGACTGGGCGCCCCATCGAAAGAGCGGGGCCAACCGCGGCTGCAAACATTTGTTCATGCCCTGGCGAAGGCCCAGAGGGCCCGCCGTAACGTGGCCCCGCCCGGTTCGCTCTCGTCAATGACCGTGACCGCCAGCAGCGGCAGCACCAGGGTTTCCCCCCAGCGCTACGACACCCTGCCGCTCTCCAGCGTCCGTCAGGCGGAGCAACAGGACCGCTTCCCGGATGGCGGGGAGCTCGCCTCCTTGGTGGCCTTCTTCCAGAGTGGGCAGCAGCGGCTGGAGGCCGCGCGCCGGATCTCGGAAAACGCCGACTTCATCGTGGCCAAGGCGGCCAACCGGATCTTTTCCGGCGGCACGCCGCTCTCCTATCTGGATGCGCCCCTGAGCATCGCCGCTGGACCCAGGGGTGATGAGACGCCCCTGGCCGCCGACCAGGCCGCGTTCCAGCGCTCCGTGCAAACCTTCGCCCAGGGCACCGGTAGTTCTGGTGGCAACCTGATTACGCGGCTGCTCGCGGGCGCCGGTGGGGATGCCGACGTCCGTGTGGTGCTGCCCACCGGCTTCAGTCCGATCGCAGTGGGCCGCTACGGCACCGACCGGATGCGCAAGTCACTGCGCGATATGGCCTGGTTCCTGCGCTACGTGGGCTATGCCCTGGTGGCCGGCGATCCCAGCATTCTGGCCGTCAACACCCGCGGCCTGCGCGACGTGCTCGAAAAGGCCTGCTCCCTGGCCGCCACCAACGTGGCGTTGCAGGAGATGCGCGCCGCCGCCGCCGGCCTCTGCAAGGACAATCCCCAAGCCCGCCAGCTGGTGATTCAGTACTTCAACGTGCTGATCGCCGAACTGGAGGTGCCCACCCCATCGACCCGCCAGCGACTGGGCAGCCCGGAAAATCAGGGGCTGCAGTTGCCCGCCACCTACGCCCTCGCCGCCGACGGCAAGCAGCGCTTCATCATGCGGCCGCGCCTCAGCGGGGCCCAGAAGGCCGAGGTCATCCGCGCCGCCTACCGCCAGGTGTTTGAGCGGGACATCGCCAAGGCCTACAGCCAGATGCCCTGCCCGGTGGAGGCCACCCAGGTGCGCCAGGGCCAGCTGTCGATGCGCGAGTTCATCCGCGCTCTCGGCCGCAGCAAGGAATATCGCCAGCAGTTCTACGGCCGCTTCTCCAACAGCCGGGCCGTCGAGCTGGCGTTCCGCCACTTCCTGGGCCGGGGCATCAGCTCCCGGGAAGAGTTCACCCGCTACTTCGACATCGTCAGCGTCCAGGGGCTCAACGGCCTGGTGGATGCCCTGATCAACACTCTGGAATATGGGCGGGTCTTCGGGGAGGAAAGCGTGCCCTACCTCCGGGATCTGGGTGAAGAAGCCCAGGAGAGCGCCGGCTGGGGTTCGAACCGCAAATTGTTCCGCTTCAGCGCACCGTTTGAAGGGGCTCCTCAGTACGTCACCCTCTACGCCTCCTACCGCCAGCCCTTCCCCGACCAGCATGCCTACGGTGGGGGTAACGATCCTCTGGCCCTCAACTACGGCGCCATTTTCCCCTCGGGCACCGCTTCAGTGGCCACCCGGCCAGCTCCCTACGCCTACGACAGTCGCAGGATCCTGATCGGTAACGGCCTGGCCCAACCGGGCCAGATGAACAGCCCCCAATTCCGCAAGGCCATGCCCCGTCGGGTGGGTCCCAAGGTGGTGCGTCTGCAGCAGATCGCAACCGGAGGCAGTTCCGTGCCTCGCCGTGGCGGCCAACCGAGCATCCGTGGCACCGAGGCCAGCACCCAGGCGGTGATCAACGCGGTGTATGTGCAGATTCTGGGCACCGCCGGCTACGCGGGTGAGCGCAACAAAGTCGAGGAGATCAAACTCGAGAACGGCGATATCAGCCTGCGCGAATTCGTCCGTCAGGTGGCCCGTTCGACCGCTTTCCGCCGCCGCTACTGGAGTGGCCTCTACATCACCAAAGCGATCGAGGTGATGCACCGCCGCATCCTGGGTCGACCCACCTTCGGTCGCTGGGAAATCGACGCCTACTTCGACACCGCAGCCCGCTCCGGCTTCTATGGCGTCGTCGACAAGATGCTGAACAGCAGGGAATACAACGACTGCTTCGGCGAAGACACCGTCCCTTACGAGCGGTTCATCACCGCTGGCGACCGCAACGCCCGCCAGGTTCCGGCCCTCAACCGGCCTTTCAATGCGGCGGCCTACGCCGACCTCACCCCAGGCAAGCGCCCTGACGTGGCGCCTTCCCAGGCCCTGCGGACCACCAATGACGTGGTGACCCGCAACCTGGCGCAGCGTCGCCAGGTGATCGTGGGCGGCTGGACGGCCCAGATTTCCGGAGGCGAAGCCATGGCCCCCCCCAAGGCCGGCACCAGCGCAGGCCCCGGCAGCATTCGTCAAGCACCGGCACCGACCCGTCGCTGGAACCGAACTCCAGTCACCACAACGAGTTTCTGGAGCTCGACCCCCGGCGGCAGCGCATCCACCACCCCCAGCACCCGTGCCCCGATCAGTGGCAACTGGCGGGCTGCCGTGGGCAGCGGCCAGGCCAGCGGTTTCGCCAGCCAGCCTGGCGCCGCCATGGCCAAGGCGATTCAACCGGGTCGTCCCCAGGGCTTCAGCCGCCGCCAGAGCGTGGGCCGGCCTGTGCAAGTGGGCCGCACCAGCAGTGAATCCCAGGTGCAAGAAGCCCTCGAGAGCGTCTACAAGCAACTGCTGAATCGGGTTCCTTTCGCCGCCGAGCGTTTGGGCGATGCCGAATCCCAATTCCGCAACCAGCAGCTCACCGTGGCTGAGCTGGTCACCCAGATCGCTGGCAGTGAGCTCTTCCAGAAGCGCATCAACCGCATGGCGCCACTGCGGGCAGCTTCAGCCGCCTACCTGGCCCTGCTCGGACGGGCAGCCCAGCCTCAGGAAGTGAGTGCATTCCTGGCCACCCGCGCCAGCCGCGGCCAACAAGCCGCGATCGATGCCCTGCTCAGCAGCGAGGAATATGCCCAGGCCTTTGGCCAGGACACCGTTCCCTATCTGCGCGGCCTGGCAACCGCCGATGGCATTCCCCTCAGCACGGTGAACCGCACCGCCGAGCTCTATGCCGGCAACGCCGGCCTCACGCCTGGACCGAAAGCCGCCATCTGATCAAGGGGGCTCCGCGTAAGCCCCGACCAGCTCGGCCTTTGCCCACCAAGACGACCGCCCGCCTCCCGGATTCGCTTCGGGAGGTTTTTTCATGGTGAGAGATAAAAATCGCCACAACACTTGATTCGCACCGTGAAACAAGTGCGCCAATCAGCGCGACTGAACAATGAACAATTGCTGCGGTCGGTTGCTATGAACAACATCGACCAAAACCATTGCGGCCCAAGGGATCTCCGACGCGGAAGCGCCGTGAAGAACTGTTACCGCTGGCAGGGACGACGCAGGGGCTTGGCGCAGAATGATTCGGCGATCGGCGCGAGTCGATCATTCCCTTACCCACCGGATATCGGTCTCCGTCAAGGCGGCCGCTTGTTTCGAGGCAGAACTGCATGAGCATCGTCTCCAACTCGATCATCAACGCGGACGCCGAAGCCCGCTACCTCAGCCCTGGCGAACTCGACCAGATCAAGTCCTTCGTGGGCGCTGGTCAACGTCGTCTCCGCGTTGCTCAGGTTCTCAGCGAGAGCCGCGAGCGCATCGTGAAAACAGCAGGCGGTGCCCTGTTCCAGCGGCGTCCCGATGTCATCTCCCCCGGCGGCAACGCCTACGGCGAAGAGATGACCGCTTCGTGCCTCCGCGACATGGACTACTACCTGCGCCTGGTGACCTACGGGATCATCGCTGGTGACGTGACGCCCATCGAAGAGATCGGCATCATCGGCGCCAAGGAGATGTATCGCTCCCTGGGCACCCCCCTCGACGCCATGGCTGAGTCTGTGCGGGAAATGAAGAACGCCGCCATGGGCCTGCTCACCGGCTCTGACGCTGAAGAAGCCGGCTTCTACTTCGACTACGTCATCGGCGCCCTCTCCTGAGGCAACGTTCTTTCCCCATTCCCCGCCACCAAAGCCGGATTCATGCAAGACGCGATCACCAACGTCATCAACCAGGCCGACGTTCAAGGCTTGTATCTGGATGGCTCCGCCATGGGCCGCCTGGAGCAGTACTTCGCCAGTGGTGAGCTGCGCGTTCGCGCCGCTGCCACCATCAGCGCCAACGGCTCGGCCATCATCAAGGAAGCCGTGGCCAAGTCGTTGCTGTACTCGGACATCACCCGTCCCGGCGGCAACATGTACACCACCCGTCGCTATGCAGCCTGCATCCGCGACCTGGACTACTACCTGCGCTACGCGACCTACGCCATGCTGGCTGGGGACACGTCGATCCTCGACGAGCGGGTGCTCAATGGTCTCAAGGAGACCTACAACTCCCTGGGCGTGCCCATCGGCGCCACCGTGCAGTCGATCCAGGCCATGAAGGAAACCACCGCTGCCCTGGTGGGTCCGGATGCTGGCCGTGAAATGGGGGTGTACTTCGACTACATCTGCTCCGGCCTGGGCAACTGATCCCTGCCATCGGCACACCCGAGGATCATCTCCATGCGTCTGTTCAAGATCACAGCTTGCATTCCCTGTCCGGAAAAGAGCCGCTCCCAGCGCGAGCTTCAGAACACCTATTTCACCAAATGGGTGCCCTACGACAGCTGGTTCGCTGAACAGCAGCGGATCATGAAGCAGGGCGGCAAAATCCTCAAGGTGGAACTAGCCACCGGGCGTCGCCAACAAAACGTCGGCAATTGAGCCTCCGGCTCCCCCCCTGCCACATCAGTGCTGAAAGCCCGGCATCCGCCGGGCTTTTTTAATGGGGCCCGCATTGGCTTTGCAGGGGTCGACAACCACCCCTCCGACACGGCTCAATGGGGCCTCTGGATGGTGCCGCCACCACCCCGGCACTCACTCCCCACTCCCTGCCTTGGCCCGAACCGCAGCCCGCCCCCCCAGCAGTGATGCTTCCCCCGGCCGCAGCAGCGGCGGAGGGCTGTTGCCACTGGCCTGGGACCAATGGCCCGCCGAAGCGCGACTGCTGCTGGGCATGGTGGCCCTCTGGAGCGTGATCGGGCTGCTGGTGCTCACCTCAGCCAGCTGGTGGGTCGCGGAACGGGAAATGGGCGACGGGGCCTTCTATCTCAAGCGCCAGCTCATCTGGATGGTGGCCAGCTGGTGCTTGCTCTGGCTGGGCCTGCGCACCAGCCTGCGGCGCTGGCTCCACATCGCCCCCCTGGGGCTCTGGGTCGGCATCGTGATGATTGCGGCCACCCTGGTGGTCGGCAGCACCGTCAATGGGGCCAGCCGCTGGCTGGTGGTCGGTCCCATCCAGCTCCAACCGTCGGAATTGGTCAAGCCGTTCCTGGTGCTGCAGGGGGCTGCCCTGTTTGCCCACTGGAAGCGCATCGGCAGCGATCAGAAGCTGCTCTGGCTTGGGGTGTTCGGAGCGCTGATTCTGCTGATCCTCAAGCAGCCCAACCTCAGCACCGCCGCACTCTCGGGCCTGCTGCTGTGGCTGATGGCCCTGGCGAGCGGCCTGTCCCTGCCCCTGCTGCTGGGGGCCGCCGGAGCCGGGGGACTGCTCGGCTGCGCCAGCATCCTGGTGAACGAATACCAGCGCCTGCGGGTCGTGTCGTTCCTCGATCCCTGGCGCGATGCCCAGGGCGATGGCTACCAGCTGGTGCAGAGCTTAATGGCCATCGGCTCAGGCGGCTTTCTGGGCGAGGGCTTCGGGCTGTCGACCCAGAAATTGCAGTACTTGCCGATCCAGAGCACCGATTTCATCTTTGCGGTGTTTGCCGAAGAGTTTGGCTTCGTGGGTTCGGTGGTTCTGCTGCTGTTTCTGCTGCTGTTCGGCTTTGTGGGCCTGCGGGTGGCCCTGAACTGCCGCAGCAACCAACAGCGCCTGATCGCGATCGGCTGCACCACCCTGCTGGTGGGCCAGTCGATCCTCAACATCGCTGTGGCCAGCGGCGCCATGCCCACCACCGGCCTGCCCCTGCCGCTGATCAGCTATGGCGGCAACTCACTGATGGCCAGCCTCCTGGTGTGCGGCCTGCTGATCCGCTGCTCCCTGGAGGCCGGCGGCCTGGCGCCCACCCCGCGCCGCCGGCGCGCTGCAGCCGCCCGATAGGCTGAGCTCATGATCAGCTTTGGGCCCCAACTGGCCGATTGGGCCCGCACCAGCGAGGCGCTGCTGCAGCAATCCCTGGCCAGCCCCTCACCGGGCACTCTGGCCGTCGTCTTTGCGGGCGGGCTGCTCACCAGCCTTGGCCCCTGCTCACTGTCGCTGTTGCCGGTCACCCTGGCCTACCTGGCCGGCTTCAGCAGCACAACGGAGAGTGGTGCAGCGGGCGATGGGGCAGCGGCCAGCCCGGGGACGGCCCAGCGCCAGACCCCCTGGCTGCGCAGCATCAGTTTCGCCGCAGGGATCGTGGCAGCCCTGGTGCTGCTGGGCCTGGTGAGTGGGCTGCTGGGGCGTATCTACGGCCAGATTCCCGGCCTGATCCCCACCGTGGTGGCGGTGCTGGCCCTGCTGATGGGGCTCAACCTGCTGGGCCTGCTCCGGCTGCCCCTGCCCGCCGGCCCCGATCCGGAACTGTGGCGTCGTCGTGTGCCGGCGCCGCTGGCGCCGATGGCCGCGGGCCTGGCCTTCGGGCTGGCGGCCACTCCCTGCACCACACCGGTATTGGCAGTGCTGCTGGCCTGGATGGCCCAGAACGGCAAACCCCTGGTTGGGATGCTGCTGCTGACCAGCTTCGGCGCCGGCCAGGTGGTGCCATTGCTGCTGGCAGGTACCGCCGCCGCCAGCCTGCCGCGCCTGCTCAGCCTGCGCCGGGTGGGCCAATGGGTTCCCCCGATCAGCGGGGTGGTGCTGGTCACCACCGGCGCCCTCACCCTGATGGCCAACTGGCGATGACTTCCTTCACCAGCCATCCCTTCACCAGAGGCTTCAGCCGAATACTGGGCTGGATCTCCGATCTGCGCCTGGCGATCGTGCTGCTGCTGGTGATTGCCGTCACCAGTGGAGTCGGCACCGCGATCCCACAGCGGGAAACCGCCGAGTTCTATCACCGGCTTTACGACCCCCAACCCTGGCTGGGCCTGCTCGCCGGCGATGGGGTGATGGCCCTGCAGCTCGACCACGTTTATTCCAGCAGCTGGTTTCTGGGGCTTCTGGCCTGGCTGGCCCTGTCGCTGCTGCTCTGCAGCTGGCGTCGCCAGTGGCCCGCCCTGCAGGCCGCCCTGCGCTGGATCGACTACCGCTCTCCACGCCAGCTCAGCAAATTGAGCGTGGCCGAAACCCTGGCCACCCCAAGCCCCGGCTCCAGCCTGGACACGCTGGCCCAGCTGCTGCAACGTCAGGGCTGGCAGATCCAGCTCAAGGACGGACGCCTGGCGGCCCGCAAGGGGGTGCTGGGCCGGGTCGGTCCGCTGCTGGTGCATGCGGGCATGGTGGTGCTGATGCTGGGCGCCGCCTGGGGGGCCGTGGGTGGGCAGAGGGCCGAGCAGTATCTGGCCCCGGGCCGCAGCCTGGAGCTGATGGACAGCCGCGGCAGCAGCCAGCTCACCCTGGCCCTCGACCGCTTTGCCATCCAACGGGATCCCGCCGGCCGGCCGGAGCAGTTCACATCCCAGTTGCGCATCCTTGAGGGCGACGGCAGCAACGGCTCCTTGCTGAAGCAGGCGGAAATCAGCGTCAACCACCCGCTGCGCTTCCAGGGAGTGACCTTGTATCAAGCCGACTGGGCCCTGGCGGCGATCACCGTGCAACTGGGCAAGAGTCCGCTGCTGCAACTGCCGCTGCAGAGCTTCCCCCAGCTGGGCGAGCAGGTGTGGGGGCTGGTGTTGCCGACCCGACCCGATGGCAGCGAGCCGGTGCTGCTCAGCCTCAGCAGTGAACAGGGGCCCGTGGAGGTGTACAGCGCCGACGGCAGCTCCCTGGCGCGGATCGCACCGGGGGGCGAGCCCGTGGAGGTGAAGGGTCTGCCGATCCGGGTGGAGAGCGTGCTGCCCGCCAGCGGCATCCTGCTGAAGCGGGATCCGGGCGTGCCCCTGGTGTACGCAGGCTTTACCATCGCCCTGGCCGGTGGCGGCCTCAGCCTGCTGGCCACCCGTCAGCTGTGGGCGATCGCCGAGGAGCAACAGGGCCAGCCCGGACAGCTGCACGTGGCCGGGCTGTGCAACCGCAACCTCACGGGCTTTGCCGCCGAACTGCCCGAGCTGCTGAGCCAGCTCTGAGGGAGACAGGTCTGATCGACCCAGTCAGCAGGGCAGCCGTGAGCCATGGCTGACCCGCACCACGGTGTGGACGTTGCCACGCGGATGGAAGTCGGCCTCCAGCTGCATCCACTGGGGATCGGTGGCGGCGACGAGGTCGTCGAGGATGCGGTTGGCCACCTCTTCATGGGAGATGGCGCGATCGCGATAGCTGTTCACATACAGCTTGATCGCCTTGAGCTCCACCACCCGGGGGCCGGGCTGGTACAGCAGGCGCAGCACCGCAAAGTCGGGGTAGCCCGAAAACGGGCATTTGCAGGTGAACTCGGGAAGCTCGATCGAAATCTCGTAGGGGCGACCGGGCCGCGGATTCTCGAAGCAGATCAGCTCCGCTTCGGCAATGGCACGCTCGCCGTAAAGCGGCGTCTGGGTGCGATCAGGGCTGCTGGAGGCTGTGGAGCTCGAGGGCATGGAAACGGGAACGGGGCCGGCCAGAGGCCAGGCGTGGACGGCGATCCTAGAAAAAGCGTGGAACCCACGCCGGCGCCCTCGCCAGAGCCGCCGCCGGTAACAACCGCTACGACGACCACCACAAAGCTTGGGCCTAATGGGGGCATTCCCTCCCACCGGCAGGGATTTCCTGAGAGACTTCTATTCAGCCCGAGCTGTTCCCATGAAAAAAGTTGAGGCCATCATTCGTCCCTTCAAGCTCGAGGACGTCAAAATCGCGCTGGTGAACGCGGGAATCGTCGGCATGACCGTGAGCGAGGTGCGCGGATTTGGCCGTCAGAAGGGCCAGGTGGAGCGCTACCGCGGCTCGGAATTCACGGTGGAATTCCTGCAGAAGCTCAAACTGGAGATCGTCGTCGACGACGACAAGGTCGACACCGTGGTCTCAGCGGTTCAGGACGCGGCCCGCACCGGCGAGATCGGTGACGGCAAGATCTTTGTCAGCACGATCGACTCGGTGATCCGCATCCGCACCGGCGATCGCGACAGCAGCGCCATCTGAGCGGACCAGGCGCCGGCGAGCGCCGCTCAGCCGTCCCCTGGAGCCCTGGCGGTCAGCGTGCTGGCCACCAGGGCTTTGATCTGGGCCAAGGTCACGCCGGTCGCTGCCGGGGAGGCTGGCTGGGAATGGCTGGACTGGTCGGGACCTGACTGGTCAGGGCGTGATGCGTGTTCGACATCCTGTTGAACCCCTCCAGACCGCCGCAGCCAGAGCAGGTATTCGTGATTGCCGGCTGGACCGGTGATCGGTGAAGCCACCAGGCCGCAGGCCACCAGCCCCAACGCTCCCGCCGCCGCGATCACGCCCGCAATCGCATCGCAGTGGGCGGCGGCATCCCGCACGACTCCGCCCTTGCCGACGCGGCCCTTGCCCACCTCGAACTGGGGCTTGACCAGCAGCACCAGATCCACGGGGACCTCGCTCTGGAGCAAGCCCAGCAGCGCCGGCAGCACCAGGGCCAGGGAGATGAACGACACATCGGCCACCGCCAGGTCGGGCCAGGGATCCTCGGGTCCGTAGAGATCGGCAGGGCTGAGGTGACGCAGGTTGGTGCGCTCACGCAACACCACCCGGGGATCACTGCGCAGGCTCCAGGCGGTCTGGCCATAGCCCACATCAATGCCGTACACCCGCGAGGCGCCGTGCTGAAGCAGGCAGTCGCTGAAGCCGCCTGTGGAGATGCCGCCATCGAGGCAGACACGGCCCTGCACCGCCAACGGAAAGGTATCGAGGGCCCTCAACAACTTCTCGCCACCCCGGGAGACGAACCGGGGTGGCTGCTGCACCAGCAGCTCCGCCTCCGGCAACACCTCCGTACCCGGTTTATCGAGGACGCGATCACCCAGCCGCACCCGCCCGGCCCGGATCAGCTGCTGGGCCTGCTGACGACTGGCGGCCAGGCCGCGAGCCACCAGCTCCAGATCCAGGCGTTGTTTGCGGGCCATGGCACTCACGCTTTTGTGATCAAACCACAACGCAAACGGAACAGATTCCAAGCAAGCCCTGCTCCTGCTCAAAACCCAGCTGAGGATGGCCCCTAACTTCGAGGCGGCAGCGATGGCCACCCCAATCCGGCGCGCCACAACAACCAACAACGTGCTGGAGCTGCTCTACCCCGGCAGCTTCGTCAAACTGCGCAACCAACCGCCCGATCTGCCGCCCTTTCAACTGATCCAGTGCCGCGGCGGCCGCTGCTGGGTGCGCCAGCAGGCCTGGGGGCATCAGGTGCACTGGGAAGTGGAGCACCGGCGCCTGATCGCGGCGGCCTGAGGAGGCCCCAGGGGGCGCACCCATACATTGGTCTGGACGTGAGCCAGACACGGCCTTGATCGAGCGTTACACCCTGCCCGAGATGGGCAACCTCTGGAGCGAGCAGGCCAAATTCCAGAGCTGGCTGGATGTGGAGATCGCCGCCACCGAGGCCAACTGTGAGCTGGGCCGGGTGCCCGCCGAGGCGGTGGCCACGATCAAGGCAAAGGCGGCCTTCTCGGTGGAGCGCATCCTCGAGATCGAGGCGGAGGTGCGCCACGACGTGATCGCCTTCCTCACCAACGTGAACGAGCACGTGGGCGACGCGGGACGCCACATCCACGTGGGCATGACCAGCTCGGATGTGCTCGATACAGGCCTTGCCCTGCAACTGAAGGCCTCGGTGCAGCTGCTGCGCACCGAGCTCAACCAGCTGGCCGAGGCCCTCAGGGCGTTAGTGCGCGCCCACAAGGGCACGGTGATGATCGGCCGCTCCCACGCCATCCACGGCGAGCCGATCACCTTCGGCTTCAAGGTGGCGGGCTGGCTGGCGGAAGTGGAACGCAACCAGGAGCGGCTGGAGCGGCTGGAGCGGGTGGTGAGCGTGGGCCAGATCAGCGGTGCCATGGGCACTTACGCCAACACCGATCCCCAGGTGGAGGCGATCGCCTGCGCCAAGCTCGGCCTGGAGCCGGATACGGCCAGCACCCAGGTGATCTCCCGCGATCGCCACGCCGAATACGTGCAGACCCTCGCCCTGGTGGGCGCTGCGCTGGAGCGCTTCTCCACTGAAATCCGCAACCTGCAGCGCACCGATGTGCTGGAGGTGGAGGAGAACTTCGCCAAGGGCCAGAAGGGCAGCTCGGCCATGCCCCACAAGCGCAACCCGATCCGCAGCGAGCGCATCAGCGGCCTGGCCCGGGTGCTGCGCAGCTACGTGGTGGCGGCCCTGGAAAACTGCGCTCTCTGGCACGAGCGCGACATCAGCCACAGCTCGGTGGAGCGGATGATGCTGCCCGACTGCTCCGTCACCCTGCACTTCATGCTGCGGGAGATGACCGAGGTGGTGAAGGGCCTGGGGGTCTACCCCGAGAACATGACCCGCAACATGAACGTGTACGGCGGCGTGGTGTTCAGCCAGCGGGTGCTGCTGGCCCTGGTGGAGAGCGGGATCAACCGCGAAGACGCCTACCGGATCGTGCAGCGCAACGCCCACACCGCCTGGAACACCGACGGCGGCAACTTCCGGGCCAACCTCGAGGCCGATGGCGAGGTGACCAGCCGCCTCAGCCCCGAGCAACTGGCCGCGTGCTTCTCCACCGACCTGCATCAGGACAACCTGGGCGTGATCTGGGAGCGGCTGGGAGTGTGACCATCTCGACGCAGGGCGCCGGGACGACCCACCGCTAGCGGCTGTAGAGCCCCGTGAGCTGGGCTGTGGCCTGCTGATGGCCGGCCATCGCCTGCTGAAGCTGCGCCACCGTGATGCCAGGCTGCAGATCCAGGCTGGTGTCGAGGGCAAACAGGGTGAAGACGTAGCGATGGGTCTGCCCCAGCGGCGGTTCCGGCCCCTGGTAGCCCACGCGATGGAAGTCGGCGATGCCCCAACAGGCACCGTGGCAGGCGCCATTGGGAAGCCGGGGTGCCCGATCCAGTCCTGCCGGCAGACCCTGATACTCCCCCGGGAGGTTGAACAGCACCCAGTGCACCCAGGTTCCTCCTGGCGCATCGGGATCCTCCAGCACCAGCGCATAACTTGCAGTGGCGCTCGGCGCCCCGCTCCAGCGCAGCGGCGGGGAGAGATTCAGACCATCGGCGCAGTGGATCGAAGGGAACCTGCCCCCATCAGCAAACGCCGGGGAGGTGAGCTGGAAAGAGCCATTGCTGCTCGACATCGTTCGTTCTCAGCTTCCACAGCCTGAGCCGGCGCCAGCCGCCCGCGATCCGTTGCCGCGTCTTCTCGCTGTGATCGCGGCAGGGGCGCAACGGATCCGCAGC
>JBILUH010000096.1:0-4958 GCA_044371095.1 Cyanobium sp. | reverse complement strand
GATCAGGGCCGTGCTGCGCTGCCAGCGCACGGGATCCAGGTCGATCAGCCCAGTGGCCCAGGCCAGGGCGATCCCCAGCAGCACCGCCAGCAGTCCAGCGGGCACGGGCCAGCGCACCGGGGCGTAGTAGCCCACCAGAATCACCGCCAGCACCGCCAGGCCCACCACCGGGTGGGCGTAGGTGCGCAGCAGGAAGCCCAGGGCGATGTAGCCCAGAGCAATCCCCGCCAGGGTGGAGAGCAGGGCGGCCCGGGGCAGCCACCGCTGCAGGGCGTTGCCGATGAAGGCTCCGGAACACTCGATCAGGCCCGAGCCCAGGCAGGCGATCAGCCCGGCCTGCCAGGACAGGGTCACGGCCTCGGCCTCGTCCAGCCCCTGGCTCAGGGAGACCAGCTTCACCGGCAGCATCACCAGAAACACGTAGGCGAACAGGCTCACCGTGTTGATGCCGTAGGGCAGGGCGGTGCGGTCGTCGCGCTCCTCCCGTCGGGCCAGTTGAAAGGCCTGGCGGGCGTAGGCCAGGTTGCCCAGCACCAGGCTGATGCCCGTGGCCGGCAGGATCGTGCCGAACACAAGGCTGTCGGGGTACCCGAGCACGCCACGGCACAGGCCCACGATCAGCAGGATCTGGATCAGGTTGTCGAGCCCGAGGCCCAGAAAACCATCGAGGTCACCGGTGGTCCACCAGCGAGGTTTGGGCATGGCGGTCTTCCGGATCAGCGGATGCCCACAGGCTGGCACCCAGATCAGGCAGGCAGATCACCCCGCTGGCAAGCGCGTGTTGCTGACTGCGCATCATGGGAAGGCTCGGCCCGGAGGGGTGATGCCCGCTGCCTATTTGCCCAATACCCCGGAGCTCGAACCCCAGCTGCGCGCCTGGTTGGCGGAAGATCTGGGCCGCGGCGACCTCACGGCAGCGGCCCTGGCGGGTTGCAGCGGCCGGGCCCACTGGCTGGCAAAAGCGGATGGGGTGTTCTGCGGCGGCGTGCTGGTGGAGCCCTTGTTCCGGCTGCTGGATCCCGGGGTGGTGGTGCGGCTGCTGGTGCGTGATGGCGTGGCGGTGGCGGCGGGCCAGCGGCTGCTGGAGCTCGAGGGCTCGGCAGAAGCCCTGGTGGCCGGCGAGCGCACCGCCCTGAATCTGGCCATGCGGCTGTCTGGCATTGCCACCGCCACAGCGGCGCTGGTGGCGGAGCTGGCCGGCACCAGCGTGCGCCTGGCCGATACCCGCAAAACCACACCGGGTCTGCGGGTGCTGGAGAAGTACGCCGTGCGCTGCGGCGGCGGCATCAACCACCGCCAGGGCCTCGATGACGCCGCCATGCTCAAGGAGAACCACCTGGCTTGGGCGAGGGGGGTGGATGCGGCGATTGCGGCGGTGCGGGCCGCGGCACCCTGGCCGGCCCGGGTGATCGTGGAGTCGGAAACCGCCGCAGAAGCGGAAGCTGCGGTGCGGGCTGGGGCGGATGGGGTGCTGCTTGATGAATTCACTCCGGCCCAGCTGGCGGAGCTGGTGCCCCAGCTGCGGGAGCTCGCCGAGGGGCGGCAGCTGGTGCTGGAGGCCTCCGGCGTGCAGCCCGAGCAGCTGCGGGCCTATGCCGCCACTGGCATCGATCTGATCTCCACCAGCGCGCCGATCACCCGCAGCGTCTGGCTGGATCTGAGCATGCGTTTTGATGCCTGAGCCCGTCGTGTTGGCAGCCGGGCCGGCCCTCTGCATACTGCGGAGAGTTCTTCTCGAGGCTGGGTGGCGACACAACTCCACGGCGCAACTCCCGCCCCGGCTGTTTCCACTCCGACTGTCTCCACTCCGACTGTTTCCACCCCGACTGTCTCCACCAAGCCACGCCTCTGGCGCCGACTCGCGGCGAGCCTCGGGACGCTGGGTCTGCTGGCCGCCATGCCGGCGTCGGCCTTGGCCGAGGGTGTGGTGCAGCGGGCTGCGCGTACCGGCGAGCTGGTGATGAGCGGGCTAGCCGATGTGCCCCCGCTGGTGGTGGCGGGCTCCCAGCGCCAGCCCAGTGGCTACGGCATCCTGGTGGCCGATCGGATCGCCGCCGAGTTGTCCCGGGCCGTTGGCCGGCCGGTGATGGTGCGCTTCGCGCCGGTTGCCGATCCGGGCCGGATGGTGGACACCATCACCAAGGGCAAGGCGGATCTGGCCTGCGGTCTGCCGTTCAGCTGGGAGCTGGACATGCAGGTGGACTTTTCGCTGCCGATCGGGATCTCGGGCCTGAGGTTGCTGGCTCCGGCCGGCCGCTTTGATGGCAGCCCGGCGGCCCTGGCCAGCCGGCGGATCGGCGTGGTGCGCCAGTCGTTGGGCGAGACCGAGCTGCGGGGCATGCAACCCAAGGCCACGGTGGTGGCCTTCGACAACCTGGTGGCGGCGGTGGCAGCGCTGCGGGCTGGAACGGTTGAGGGGGTGGTCGGGGACACGGTCGTGCTGGCCGGTCTGGTGCGCCAACAGGGGCTCAAGGGTCTGGCCCTGACGCCAGATTTCCCCTTCGAGGCCTATGCGGTGAGCTGCTTGCTGCCCGAGAACGATTCGGCCTTCCGCAATCTGGTGAACCTGGCCATCGCCCGGCTGCTGCAGGGCTACCTCGACGGCCAGCCTGACACCGTCGCAGCCGTGAACCGTTGGCTGGGACCGACCAGTGCCCTGGCTCTGCCCGAAGCCGCCATCCGGGCCAGCTTCGAGGCGATTCTGCTGGGGGTTGAGACGATCCGTCTGATTCCCGACGACCAGGCCGCCACTCCTGCCGCTGCTCGCTGATCCCCTTTTCTGTTGCTGTCATGGCCTTCCTCAACCGCTCCCACCTGTTTGGCCTGTTGCTGCTGGCCTCCCTGCCGCTCGATGGGGCGGCCGCCCTGGCCCTGGCCAGCGTGCAGGAAGCCCCGTCCCAGCGCAGCATCGAGCAACGGTTGAGCCGCATTGCGGCGGCCGTGCAGGAGCGCGAAGGCTCAACAGCTCTGCCCGAAGGCTCAACAGCTCTGCCCGAAGGCTCAACAGCCGTGCCCGATGACGCCCTCTCCTATGTGTTCGTGAATGGCTCCGGGCTGGGCTGGGGTAACGGTGGCTTCACCAATGGCGGCTTTTACAACGGCGGCTTCAACAACGGTGGCTTCGGCAATGGGGGCTTCTACAACGGTGGCTTCCGCAACGGCGGGTTCCGCAATGGCGGCTTCTTCAACGGTGGCCGCTACTGGCGCTGATGCCTGCTGCGGTCGCTGATCTGGATGCCGCGGCTGGCCAGGGATTGGGGCCGGTGCGCCTGCTGGTGGTGCAGCCCACCCCCTTTTGCAACCTCGATTGCGACTATTGCTATCTCCCCGACCGGGGTGATCGCAGCCGCCTGTCGATGACGGTGCTGGAAGCCGCTGTGGAGCGGGTGCTGGACAGCCCCTATTTCGGCGGTGGCTTCACCCTGCTCTGGCATGCCGGTGAGCCGCTGATGGTGCCGATCGCCTTCTACGACGAGGCTACTGAGCGGATTCGACGGCTCCTGGAACGGCGCGGTCTGCCCCCCGGCACGATCGTGCAGTCTCTGCAGACCAACGCCACTGTCATCGACGCGGCCTGGTGCGACTGCTTCGAACGCAACGGCATCCATGTGGGCGTGAGCATGGATGGTCCGGCTTTCCTGCATGACGCCCACCGGGTCACCCGCACCGGCCTGCCCACCCATGCGGCTGTGATGCGGGGCATCGACTGGTTGGCCCGGCGGCGGATTCCCTTTCAGGTGATCTGCGTGCTGACGGCCGATGCGCTCGACCATGCCGACGCCATGGCTGATTTCTTCCTCCAGCACGGCATCGCCCAGGTGGGTTTCAACATGGAAGAGACGGAGGGGGCCAACAGCCACTCCAGCCTCGATGCCGGCGGTGCCGCTCAGGCGGCCCTGGAGCAGCGCTACCGAGCGTTCATGGCGCGTCTTTGGCAGCGCAGCCGCGAGCAGCCCGGTCGTCTGTGCATTCGCGAATTTGACGGCATCGCCAGCCTGGCCTGCAGCCAGGCGCGCATGGTGCAAACCGACATGAACACGCCGTTTGTGATCGTCAACGTCGATGCCCGCGGCCAGGTGTCCACCTTCGATCCCGAATTACTGTCGGTGAAGACGGCCGAGTACGGCGACTTCTCCTTTGGCAACGTGCTTGTCGACAGCCTCGAAGCCCTGGCTGCCAGCGACAAGTTTCGCCGGGTAGCCGCCGAGATCCGTGCGGGGGTGGAGCTGTGCCGCGACAGCTGCGAGCATTTCGGACTGTGTGGTGGCGGCACCGGCAGCAACAAGTACTGGGAGCACGGTCGCTTTGATTGCACCCAGACCCAGCACTGCCGCTACCGCATCCAGTTGGTGGCCGACGTGGTGCTCGAAGGTCTGGAGCAGGAGTTGGGCCTGACGGCCTGACCCGGAGGTGTTGCGGTGGTTGGCGGCCTGCGCGGGATGATCGAAGACGAACCTGCCCTGCCCGGCCCCCATGCTTCGCATTGCCCAAACCCTGAACGCTCAGTTGCTGGCGGCCATGGAGCGGGCTTTCCCCGAGGCGGTGCAACGGGCCCGTGAGGCGGGTCAGCCCCTCGATCCCCAGCTGGTGCCGGCCAGCAAGCCCGAATTCGGCGACTTCCAGGCCAACGGCGCCCTGCCCCTGGCCAAACCCCTGGGTCAGCCGCCGCGGGCTATCGCCACGGCGATCGTGGAGCAGCTGGCGGTGGACCCGGCCTTTGGCGCGCTCTGCGAAGCCCCCCAGATCGCCGGCCCCGGCTTCATCAACCTCACCCTGCTGCCCGAGCGGCTGGCGGCTGAGGTGCAGGCCCGTCTGGGCGATCCGCGGTTGGGGGTGCCGGCGGTGGAGGCCACTGCGGCGGGAGCCCCGTTGGCCCCGGTGATCGTCGACTTCTCCAGCCCCAACATCGCCAAGGAGATGCATGTGGGGCACCTGCGCTCCACGATCATTGGCGACGC
>JBILUH010000095.1:0-4968 GCA_044371095.1 Cyanobium sp. | reverse complement strand
GCATGGACGGGTGCATTCGGCTGGCCGGGAATCTACGCGGGCTGACTCAGGGGGCGAGCTGGCGCAGGCGGGCCAGATCGTCCCAGAAGCCGGGATAGGACACCGCCGCCGCCTCCGGCCGATGCAATTGGCTGTCACCGGTGGCAATTCCCGCGGCGACGGCCAGGCTCATCGCCACCCGGTGGTCGGTTTCGCTGTCCACGCTGGCGCCGCGCAGCTGCACCCCGCCCCGGATGGCCATGCCGTCCTCGAATTCCTCGATTCGGGCCCCCATCGCCCCGAGCTGCCGGGCCATCACCGCCAGCCGGTCGGTTTCCTTGACCCGCAGCTCCTCGGCATCGCGGATGCGGCTGGTGCCTTCGGCGCAGCAGGCGGCCACGGCCAGCACCGGAATCTCATCAACCAGCCGGGGGATCAGGTCACCACCGATCTCAAAGGCGCGCAGGGGGCCATGGCTCACCTGCAGGTCTCCCACCGGCTCGCCGGCCACATCGCGCTGGTTGAGCACGTTGATGGTGGCGCCCATCTGCTCCAGCACCTCCAGGATGCCGGTGCGGCTGGGATTGAGGCCCACGTTCTCCACGGTGAGTGCGGCGCCGGGGGTGATCGCGCCGGCTACCAACCAGAACGCAGCAGAGCTGATGTCACCGGGCACCACCACGTTCTGGCCACGCAGTTTCTGCCCTGGCGTCAGGGTCACCACGGTGTTGCCGGGTCCGCCCACCGTCAGCTCAGCCCCGAAGGCCCGCAGCATCCGCTCGCTGTGGTCGCGGCTCTGGGCCGGCTCGATCACGGTGGTGGGCCCAGCGGCCGTGAGGGCCGCCAGCAGGATGGCGCTCTTCACCTGGGCTGAGGCCACCGGCGTCTGGATCGTGGTGCCCTGGAGCGGTTGCCCCAGCACCGCCAGCGGGGCGAAATTGCCATCCTTGCGGCCGTGGATCACGGCACCCATCGCGGCCAGGGGCGCCCCCACCCGCCGCATCGGTCGGCCCCGCAGGGAAGCGTCGCCGGTGAGCACGAAGTGGCGACCAACCCGCCCCGCCAGCAGGCCGAGCATCAGCCGCATCGTGGTGCCTGAGTTGCCGCAGTCGAGCACGTCGGCGGGCTCCTGGAAGCCATCGAGGCCCACGCCTTGCACCGTCACCGGCTCGTCGGCGCGGATCTCCGACACCGTCACCCCCATGGCCCGCAGACAGGCGGCGGTGCTCAGTGGGTCTTCAGCGGGCAGCAGGCCCGCGATGCGGGTTTCCCCCTCAGCGATCGCGCCGAACAGCAGCGCCCGGTGCGAAATCGACTTGTCGCCCGGCACCTGCACGCTGCCCCGCAAGCTGCCGCCGCCAGGCAGGCTGAGGGGGCTGGAGGCGGCGGAATGGGCCACGAGGGACGGTCGAGGGTGGGTCGATCCTATGGAGTGCGGTTGGTGGGAGCCCTGCTGGGGCTGCAGTTGCTTCTTGGTGCGCTGTTCCTTGGTGCGCTGCTGCTGCCCGCGCCGGTCTCGGCCGCTGCCTGGGCCCCGCAACCCGCTGATCTCTACCGCTGTGATGGCGATCTGCTGGAGGTGCGGGCCTTCGACGGCCCCGTGGATGCGGAGGCGATACCCAATCGCAGTGCCGGCACCTCTCCAGGGGCCTTCGTGGTGCTGCAGTGGCATGGCCTCAGCCTGCAGCTGCCTCGCACCAACAATGCCGGCGCTCCGAGCTACACCGATGGCCGCTGGTGGTGGAGCCCTGTTGATCTGGACCACCCCGAGTTTCGGCAGCGCCGCGGCACGGTTCAGAGCTTCAGCTGTGAGCGGCAGATCCCGTGATCCAAGGTGTCTTGATCGCCCGGCATGTCCGGCGACTGGCGCTTGGGGGGCCATTGGGGGCGCCTGTTCGTGGGCCATGGGCTCAACCCAGAAGCAGTCCGGTTGCGCTGTCCGCACTGGCTTCGGCGCTGCGCAAGTCGAAGAGCAGATCTTCAAGGCTCAGTTGCTCCAGGGCCTTGATCCGGGCGCGCTCCAGCCGCCGCTTCAGGGCCTCGGTGACCTGGTCAGCCGGCGAGACCTCCTGGCCATCTCCTGTGCTCGTGGTCGTGTCGAGCCATCGCCCTGCAGCCGCTTCCCCCAGTCCCGCCAGCACCGCCGCCAGGCTGATCGCTCGCGCTGGCCGCGCCAGCCGGTAGCCCCCCAGCCTCCCCCGCCGTGCCTCGAGCACACCGGCGCGCCTGAGCCGCAGCAGCAGCTGCTCCAGCATCGGCTCGGGCAGCTGCTGGGTGCTGGCCAGCTCGTGGGTCGACTGCCAACGGAGGGGCTCCCCCGCCAGCTGCAGCAGGGCCTTGAGGGCGTGGCTCGCCTGGCGGGAGAGCACCGCCGCCTCAGCCTGCCGCCGCGGCCTGCCCCGCCAGCCGCTCCAACACGTGCTCCAAGGTGTAGCCGAACAGGGCAGGATCGGGCTCAGTGGTGCCCACATCCGCCAGGCCCAGTTCCGCCCAGCGGGCATCGATCCGCGCCTCCAGCTCCGCCGGGCGCCGCAGCGGCTCACCCCAGGGGTGGCGCTTCTCCGGCCCGATCTTGGTGGTGGCGTCGATCGCCAGGCGGCCACCCAGGCCCAGCCGCTCGCTGGCGAAATCGAGCGTGTCGAAGGGGGTGTCCTCCACCACGATCAGGTCGCGCTGGGGATCCACCTGGGCGCTGATCGCCCAGATCACCTGGCGCGGGTCGCGGATGTTGATGCTCTTATCCACCACCACCACAAACTTGGTGTAGGTGAACTGGGGCAACGCCGTCCAGAAGGCCATCGCCGCCCGCTTGGCCTGGCCCGGATAGGCCTTGTCGATGGCGATCACGGCCAGCTTGTAGCTGAGCCCCTCCATCGGCAGGAAGAAATCGACGATCTCCGGGATCTGCTGGCGCAGGATCGGCGTGTAGATGCGATTGAGCGCAATGGCGAGCATCGCGTCTTCCTTGGGCGGCCGGCCGCTGAAGGTGGTGAAGTAGATCGGATCGCGCCGCTGAGTGACGCACTGGATGCGCACCAGGGGTGAATCTTCCACACCGCCGTAGAAGCCCATGTGGTCGCCGAAGGGGCCATCGGCCAGCTCCTCGCCGGGGGTGATCGTGCCTTCGAGCACCACTTCGCTGTGACTGGGCACCTCCAGGTTCACCGTCTTGCATTTCGCCAGGCGTACGCCTTCACCGGCGTAGAGGCCGGCGAACAGCCATTCGCTCAGCTGCACCGGGATTGGCGTGGCCGCCGCCATCACCAGCAGCGGGTGCACGCCGATGGCGATAGCGATCTCGAGCTTTTTGCCCATGGCCGCCGCCTTGCGCAGGTGGCGGGCGCCGCCGCGCACGCTCAGCCAGTGCACGGTCATCGTGTTGATGCTCTGCTGCTGCAACCGGTACACCCCCACGTTCGGCGTGCCGGTTTCGGGGTCCTTGGTGATCACCAGACCCAGGGTGATGATCCGGCCGCCGTCGCCGGGCCAGGGGCGCAGCAGCGGCAGGGCGTTGAGGTTCACCGCCTCGCCTTTGAACACCTGCTGGCGGCAGGGGGGCGTGAGATCCAGATCGGGCCGGGCCTTGAGCACATCCAGCAGCACCGAGCCGAAGCGCACCGCCTCACGGGCGCCCTTGGGGGGGCGCGGTTGCTGCAGCAGCGCCAGTCGCTCGCCCAGGGCCTCGAGCTCCTCGGCCCGCTCCATGCCCATGCTCCAGAGCACCCGCTCCTGGGTGCCCATCAGGTTGACCGCCACCGGCATCGATGAGCCGATCACGTTTTCAAACAACAGCGCCGGCCCGCCGGCGGCCAGCACCCGATCGGCGATCGCCGCCAGCTCCAGATCCGGATCCACCGGGGCGGTGATGCGGCGCAGGGCTCCGCGGCTCTCCAGCAACTCCAGGAAACCGCGCAGGTCCCGGCGGCTGCGCTGGCTGAACACGGGCGCGGCCATGGGGGCAGACATCAGGGAATCCAGTCAAACCACTGTGACGGATGCCCCTGATTACTGTGACGCACCTGAGCTGTAGCCGCGTCCGTGCAGATTTCCTACTTCCACACCTCCGAGTGCGTTCCGGCCGTCAAGGTCGCAGCCGAAGGCGGAGCTAACGCAGCCGGTTTGCCTGACGCAGCAGTGGTGATCGATGTGCTTCGGGCCACCACCACCATCGCCTGGTCGCTGCAGAACGGCGCCGAGGCGGTGGAGGCCTTTGCCAGCCTGGATGAACTGGAGGCTGCTGCTGCTGCCTGGCCGGTCGAAAAGCGTCTGCGGGCCGGCGAGCGCGGTGGACAGCGGGTGGAGGGCTACGACCTGGGTAATTCGCCCCTGGCCGTGACGCCGGAGCTGGTGGGAGGCAAGCGGATCTTTATGAGCACCACCAACGGCACCCGCTCCCTCGCGGTGGTCAAGCCCGTTCCGCTGCTGCTGACGGCCTGCCTGCCGAATCGCACCGCAGTGGCGCGCCGTCTGCTGGAGCACGACTGCAAACGGGTTTGGATCGTGGGCAGCGGTTGGGAGGGCGATTACTCCCTGGAAGACAGCCTGGCCGCCGGTGCCGTGGCTTCGGCGGCCATGGAGATGGCCGTGGCTCCCCACATCGGGGTGACCTGCGGTAACGACGAGATGTTGGCGGCCCTGGCCCTGTGGCAGCAGTGGCGCCACGATCCGGAAACCGCCCTGCGTTCTGCCAGTCACGGTCAACGCCTGATCGGCCTGGGCGACCACGACGCCGACTTTGCCTGCTGCGCCGCCATCGACAGCCTGCAGATGGTGCCTTTCCAGGCGGAGCCCGGGGTGCTCAAGGCCAGCTGAGGGGTCCTGGCGCCGCTGGGCACTTCCCCTACAGTTCGCCGGTTCGCTTAGGGCAGTCGGTGAGCAGTTTTCTGGCGGCAGCTGTGCAGCTCACCAGCACGCCGGATCCGGACGCGAATTTCTCCGCTGCCGAAGAGCAGATTGAGTTGGCGGCCCGCCGGGGCGCCGACCTTGTGG
>JBILUH010000045.1:0-17708 GCA_044371095.1 Cyanobium sp. | reverse complement strand
ATCAACCAGGGAAGGGTTCACGTTTCGTGCACCTGTGCGCTCAGGTCGCTCTCGCATGAACTACAAGGCTCCAGGCCATTCGAGCTCATGTCTTTGGCGGATTGGGCTCGGCCCCACTTTCTCAGGAGGTCCTACGGGGTTCATGGCGAGGAAGGCAAGGTTGGAGGCTTCATCGGACTGGTCAGAGCTCTAGCCCCCATCGGCCGACCTGACCTTGGAGTCGTTGGCAGCTCGCTATGCCGATCAGATGAATCGGCATGTTCGCCGTGCTCGATACCCATGCCTCAGCCCGAGATCGGGGATCCCAAGACCGGGCGACACCCCCAAGCCCGAGCCAGCAGCGTCCTCCGCAGACCCTGAGGCGGAGGAGGAACCAGGCCTGGTGCTGCTTGATCGGCGCGAGACGGTTCCTGCCAGCCGGCTGCAACGCCTGGAAACCCTGCTGGAAGCGAGCGAACGCCTGCGCCATGCCGCCTTCCGCCAGGTGGCGGATCGGGAGCGCTTCCTGCTGGCCCGTGCCGCCCGAGGCGGTCTCACTACCCACAGGACTCCATGGCAAACCGCACTGTTCGGGTGGCCCCAGCTTCAACCTCAGCCATTCCGACGATCAGGTTGTGCTGGCCCTGCATCCGAGCAGGCCAGTGGGCGTCGATGTGGAGGCGCTGGGGGCCGAGGATCAGCAGGTCAGCCTGGCTTGAGACGGCAGCACATCGGTGAGGGGGGCTGCCGAATCAATCTGCGCCGTTTCAGTCGTTACTGGCGCCGGGCTGAGCCGGTGCTGTGGGCGCGGGCCGGAGCAGGCGCTCCTCCTGCTCGAGCACGGCGTTGGGGTCGCTGAGCAGGTCGGGTTCCTCCAGCAGCGGATAGGACTCGGGCTTGATCTCGCCGGCATTGCGGGGGGGCTCCACCCAGGTGAAGCTGCTGCGGGGTGCCCGCGCACGGCAGAGGGCCGCGCTCTGCTGCCGCAGGGCGCGGTGCACATCGGCGCGGGCCACGGCCTGGAAGAACTCCTGGCGCGGGGCCAGGCCCGAGCTGAACGGCGCGGTGCCGTTGCCATTGAACAGCCGGGCCGCATCGACGCTCCAGCGGGGCTTGCAACGGCCGCTCTCGCGGGTGTCGGTGTCGAGCCAGATGTGCAGGCCGTAGCCATCGGGTTGGCTCACCACCGCCAGGCCGTCGTGGGGCATCACGCGCTGCAGGGGGTAGATCGCCCAGCTCGGGTGGCGGTGGGCCGGCACGCAGGCGCTGAGCAGCCCGGCGCCGAGGGCTGTGGCGAGGGCTGGGCTGAGGGCTGGGCTGAGGGCACGGCCCAGGCCAGGACGTCTCCGAAATGAGGTCACAATTGTGGGCACATGGCGGAGCCGCGGGAATCATGGCCCTCACCCCTTCCACGATGCTGCCGCTGGGGACACCGTTGCCGCTCGCGCTGATCGCTGCTGAGCTCAGCGCCGGCACCACCTGCCAGGTGAGCGGTATCCCCCTGGATCTGGCGGCCCTGGTGGGGCGGCCAGTGTTGGTGCTGTTTCTTTGCGCCCACTGCCCGTTTGTGAAGCACATCGAGCCGGAGCTGACCCGGCTGGCGGGCGAGCACGCGGGAGGCGCGGGCGTCTCCGGGCTGCAGGTGATCGGCATTTCCAGCAACAGCACCCTCACCCATCCCCAGGACGGCCCGGAGGGTCTGCGGGCTCAGGCCGCTGCCCACCACTGGACCTTCCCGTATCTCTTCGACGGTGACCAGGCCCTGGCCCGGGCGTTTCAGGCCGCCTGCACGCCCGATCTGTTTCTGTTCGGCGCTGACCATCGGCTCTGCTACCGCGGCCAGTTGGACGACAGCCGCCCCGGCAATGGCTTGCCCTGCGATGGCCACGACCTGCGGGCCGCCATCGCCGCGGCGCTGGTCGGCGAACCGGTGCCTGGGGAGCAACGGCCGGCCATCGGCTGCAACATCAAGTGGCATCCTGGTCGCGAGTCCGGTGGTGCAGGCGCCTTAAGTTGCTCCGATGCAAGTGCCTCCGTTCAGCCTCAGCGAGCAGATCCATGAGCTGGGCGCGGCTCTCGATCAGGCCGTTCTGGAGGTGTTGCGCAGCGGTCAGTACATCGGCGGCGCCACGATCGCCCGCTTTGAAGACGACTTCGCCAGGGCCTGTGGCGTGCCCCACGCCATCGGCTGCAACAGCGGCACCGATGCCCTGATCCTGGCCCTGCGCGGCCTGGGAATCGGTCCTGGTGATGAGGTGATCACGGCCTCCTTCAGCTTTTTCGCCACCGCTGAAGCGATCAGCGCCGTGGGCGCCACCCCGGTGTTTGTGGATGTGGAGGAGAGCAGCTACCTGATCGATCTCGATCAGCTGGAAGCTGCGATCAACCCCGCCACCAAGGCGCTGCTGCCGGTGCACCTGTTCGGCCGCCCTGTCGACATGGAGCGGGTGTGCGCCATCGCCGAGCGCCACGGCCTCCGGGTGATCGAAGACTGCGCCCAGGCCACAGGGGCCAGCTGGGCCGGCCGGCCGGTGGGCAGCTGGGGCGATGCCGGCTGTTTCAGCTTCTTCCCCACCAAAAACCTCGGCGCCGCCGGCGATGGCGGGGCCGTCACCTGCCGGGATGCCGGGCTTGCCCAGACCATCCGCGAGCTGGCGGTGCATGGCATGCCCCGCCGCTATCTGCATACAGCCCTCGGCTACAACAGTCGCCTCGATTCCATCCAGGCCGCCGTTCTCAACGTCAAGCTGCCCCACCTGCCGCGCTGGGTCGAGCGCCGCGGCGCCATCGCCCGCCACTACTGCGAACACCTGGCGGCACTGGGGGGTGTGGCCTTGCCGGAAGCCGGACCCGCCGGCCACAGCTGGAACCAGTTCGTGCTGCGCGTGCCCCGGTGCCCTGGCGCCCGCGCGTGTGAAGGGGCTTCTGCAGCCTGTGTGCCCTCCTCCGACAGTGCCAGTTTCGGCTTGCCCGAGGCCTGCTGCCGCGATTGGCTCAAGCAGCAACTGCAGGATGCCGGCGTCAGCACCATCATTTACTACCCCATCCCGATCCACCGTCAGCCGGCCTATGCCGCGTTGGGCTACGGCCCGGGATCCCTGCCGATCACCGAACGCCTCTGCACGGAGGTGCTCAGCCTGCCGATCTTCCCCGAGCTCACCGATGCGCAACAGCAGCGGGTGATGGCGGTGCTGCGCAGTGTGGTGGGTGAGCCGGCGTTGGTCAGCCCTTGAGAGCGGCTCAGCCCTTGAGAGCAGCTCAGCCCTTGATCGTTGCGTAAAGGGCTTTGAAGCGGGCCTGCTGGAGTTTGTGGTTGACCAGCGGAGCCGGGTAGCCGCGCCGCTCCAGGGGTGCGATCTCGCTGCTGATCAGGTCGCGGGTGCTCACATGCTTGAGCTCCGGCAGCCAGGTGCGGATGTAACTGGCATCGGCATCGAATTTGGCGGCCTGGGTGGCCGGGTTGAAGATGCGCAGCGGTTTGGGGTCCATGCCGCTGCTGGCGCTCCATTGCCAGCCGCCGTTGTTGGCGGCCAGGTCGCCATCCACCAGGCGTGCCATGAAGGCCGCCTCGCCCCAGCGCCAGTCGCAGATCAGGTCCTTCACCAGGAAGGAGGCCACGATCATGCGGCAGCGGTTGTGCATCCAGCCGCTTGCGTTGAGCTGGCGCATGGCCGCATCGATGATCGGCATTCCGGTGCGACCGTCGCACCAGGCTTCAAAACGGCCGGCGTCGTTGTCCCAGGGAAAGGCGCGCCACTGGGGCCGGTACGGTCCGTCGGCCAGCTCCGGGAAGTGAAACAGCGCCTGCTGATAAAACTCCCGCCAGGCCAGCTCCTGCTCCCACACCTGGATCGACTGACGCTCCTCCTCGCTGCGGGCCAGCGGGCGGGCCTGCTGGGCGGCGGCCCAGGCCTGCCGCGGGCTGAGTGTGCCGAACTTGAGTGCGGCGCTGAGGCCTGAGGTGCCGGCCTCCCCGGGGATGTTGCGGCCGCTCTCGTAGTGGAGCAGGGGCACGCCGCTGCCATCACAGAAGGCCTGGAGCTGTTGTTGGGCAGCGTGCTCGCCTGGGCGGCAGGGGCAGAGTTCGCTGCCGGAGAAGCCGTGCTCCAGGTCGGGGCTCACCAGTGGCAGCCCGCTGAGCTGGGCGGCATCGCAATCCATCAGGGCGCTCGGCGCCGGGAGGGGATCCAGGCCACCCGAGGCGGCCGAACCCAGGGCGCTGGCTTCCTCCACCCGTCGGCGCCAGCTGCGCCAGTAGGGGCCGTACACCCGGTAGGGATCGCCGGCGCCCGTTTTGAGGGCCTCGGGCTCCACCAGCAGCTGGTCCCAGTCGGCCAGCAGCTTGCGCCCATCGGCCTGCAGTGCCCGCGCCACCCGCCGGTCGCGCTCGCGCCCGAAGGGCTCCACGTCCCGGTTCCAGGCCACCACCTCGGCACCGAGGGCGCTGGCCAGGCGGGGCAGCAGCTCGGCGGGATCACCGCGGAGGATCACCAGCCTGCTGCCGGCCTGCTGCCAGCTCTGCTGCAGTTCCCGCAGGCTCTCGGTGAGGAACCACAGCCGCGCCGGCGCCATGGTGGGCTCCGAGAGGATGGCGGGATCCAGCACGAACACCCCGGTCACCGCCGGGGTGGCGGCGGCCGCCGCCGCCAGGCCCCGGTTATCGGTCAGGCGCAGGTCGCGGCGATGCCAGAACAGCCAGCGGGGTGGTGCCATGTCGAATCCTCCCCTCAGAGGCCCAACAGCTGTTTGGCCCGCAGCCAGGCGGTGACGCTCTTGCCGTCGAGGTACTCATCGCCGCTGGCCAGGGCCTGATCCAGTTCGCCGGGCTCCATCAGCAGCACCTCCAGGTCCTCGTCATCGTCGCCGGCGGGGGGCTCGTCCAGGGGCTTGAGGTCGCGGGCCAGAAACAGGTGAATCACCTCATCGGAGTAGCCCGGGCAGGGCAACATGGCCCCCAGAGGATCCCAGCGTGTGGCGCTGTAGCCGGCCTCCTCCTGGAGCTCCCGCTGCATGGTGCTGAGCGGGTCTTCGCCGTCATCGAGGGTGCCGGCGGGAAATTCCAGCAGGCGGGTGGCCACGGCGAAGCGGTACTGGCGCAGCACCACCACCCGGCCGTCCTCGAGCACGGGCACCGCCAGGGAGGCGCCGGGGTGGCGGATCAGGCCGAAGCTGCCCACCACCCCCATGGGCAGCTCGACGCGGTTGACCTCGAAGCGGATCTTGCGGGCGTCCAGGGCGGCGGTGGTTTCCAGGTGCCGCGCAGGCTCGGGAGCGGGAAGGGGCGCCATGGGCGAGCGGTGGCTGCAGCAGAGCCATCAGCATCGCGCAGGGATGGCTTTGGCCGCCCGTGTTGGCGGCTCACCTTTGCTCCATGTCAGCCAGAACTGGCTCATGGCTTGTCCTTCTCTGGTCTTCCTTTTCGCTCTGTACGAAATGTGGTCACACTTGTGACTACATGGCTAACACTCGGAACAAGCGGTTCCTGGCAGCCCATGGATGCACCGGTTATGGATGCGGCGGTTATGGATCCACAGGTTGTTGATGCACCGGTTCAAGTCAGCCTGCGGGATGCCAAGGCCCAGCTCTCGCGCTTGGCGGATGCGGCCCACCAGGGCCAAGCTGTGCTTCTCACCAAGCACGGCCGGCCCTGGGCGCGGTTGGTGCCTTTGGAGGCTGGCCCGGTGCTGCGGCGGTGTCCTGGGCGGTTGCTTCGGGAGGGGCTGGAGGTGGATCCCTACGGCCTGGTGCCCGGCGCCCGGTTCGCCCGGCTATGACCCATTTTCCATGTGTGACCCATCCACCAGGGGCTTCGGGTTTTCTGCTCGATACCCATGCCTTGCAGTGGTGGTGGTGTTCGCCCAGATTGCTTTCGGAGCCCGTGCTGGAGGTGCTGCGCGATCCCGCCCAGCGGGTGTTGGTGAGTGCTGCCAGTTGGTTTGAGCTGGCGGCGGCCCATCGGGCGGGTCAGTTGCCGGGTTTGGAGGTGGCCCTGGAGCGCTTTCCCCAGTTGCTGGAGGCTGATGGTCTGGGCTACCTGCCGGTGTGGCCCAACCACCTGCAGCGGGCTGGCAGGGCTGTCCAGTCCCCGGTTGACCCAGGCTCCATGGATCGGGTGGATGCCTTGTTGGTGGCCCAGGCCGAGCTGGAGAACCTGGTGTTGATCAGCGTGGATGCGGGTCTGGCCCAGCTGGGGGCTCGGCTGTTCTGGTGAGCCAAACCTCCTCCAGCTGCTCGGGCCAGCCGGTTCGGCCGGCCAGGGCGATCGCTGTGCAGCTGGGTCCCGGCGCCGTTCTTTCCAGAGCCGCCAAGGGAGCCAGCACGAACTCCCGCTCCTGCCAGAGGGGATGGGGCAGCTGCAAGCGCGGGGTTTGGCAGCGCAGATCACCCCACCAGAGCAGGTCGAGGTCGAGGCTGCGGGGTGCCCAGCGTTCCTGGCGTTCCCGGCCAAATTGCTGTTCCAGCTCCTGCATGTGCTCCAGCAATTCCCCGGCAGCTTTCCCTGGCCATTCAGCTCTCTTGGGGGGCATGCCATCCACCAGCACAACGGCATTGACGTAGTTGGGTTGGCCGGGGGGGCCGCCCACGGGTTGGGTTTCAAACAGCGGCGACCAGCGGAAGCCGGCCGGCTCCCCTCGGTGTGGCAGGCCCTGGCTCCAGCGCCGCACGCTTGCTTCCAGCAATGGTCGCACCGCGATCAGGGTGGCGATGGGGCTGCCGGAGCGGCTGGGTAGGTTGGCGCCGAGGGCGATGGCCAGGGTGGCCGTGGCGTTGCCGCCGGCCTGATCAGCGAGACTGGCATGCACGTGAATCGGCCTCGGGCCCCCCATGGTTGCAAGCGGATCGGTTGCAAGCGAATCGGTTGCCAGCGGATCGCCCACCACGAGCGCCGCCGCCCGTGCCTTCCCCCTGGCGGCGATCACCGGCCACGGCACCCTCAAGTTGGCCCTGCTGCTGGCCGCAGTCGATCCCGGACTGGGTGGTGTGGTGATCGCCGGTGGGCGCGGTACCGGTAAGTCGGTGCTGGCGCGCGGGCTGCACGCCTTGCTGCCGCCGATCGATGTGCTCGACGTGGGCGGCACGGCTCTCAACATCGATCCCCAGCGCCCTGATGATTGGGACGCCGCCACCTGTTCCCGGCTCACCGAGCTGGGTGCCGACCCCACGGGCAACGATCCCGACGCCCTCCTCCCCACCACAGTGGTGCCGGCCCCGTTTGTGCAGGTGCCCCTGGGCATTACCGAAGACCGGCTGGTGGGCTCGGTGGATGTGACCGCTTCGCTGGCCAGCGGCCAGGCCGTGTTCCAACCGGGCCTGCTGGCGGAAGCCCACCGGGGCGTGCTCTACGTCGATGAGCTCAACCTGCTGGACGACAACGTCACCAACCTGTTGCTGGCGGCGGTGGGCTCCGGCGAAAACCGGATCGAACGGGAGGGATTGAGCCTCAGCCACCCCTGCCGCTGTCTGCTGATCGCCACCTACAACCCCGAGGAGGGAGCGGTGCGCGATCACCTGCTGGATCGCTTCGCCATCGCGCTGTCGGCCAACCAGGTGCTGGAGCTGGATCAGCGGGTGGAGATCACCCGCAGCGCCATGGCCCAGGCCGAATCGAGTGACGCATTCCGCCAGAAGTGGCAGGACGACACCGACGCCCTGGCCACCCAGTTGCTGCTGGCGCGTCAGTGGCTGCCGGATGTGCAGATCGCCCGTGAACAGATCGCCTACCTGGTGAACGAGGCCCTGCGGGGTGGCGTGGAGGGCCATCGCAGCGAGCTCTATGCGGTGCGGGTGGCTCGGGCCCATGCGGCCCTCAGCGGCCGTGATCGGGTGGAGGCCGACGACCTGCAGGTGGCGGTGCGGCTGGTGATCGCCCCGCGGGCTCTGCAGTTGCCACCCCCTGATCCCGATCAGCCGCTTGAGCCGCCGCCGCCCCCACCGCAGGGCGAGCAGCCACCGCAGGGCGAGCAGCCGCCGCAGGAGCCGGAGCCGCCCGCGAACGAGGCCGACCAGGACGACCCCGAGGACAACCCCGAGGACAATTCCGAGAACGACCCCGAGAACGACGGCGAGGACGACACGCCTGAAGACCAGGCGCCGCCCCAGGTGCCTGAGGAGTTTCTGTTGGATCCGGAGGCCATCGCCATCGATCCCGACCTGCTGCTGTTCTCCTCGGCCAAGGCCAAAACCGGCGGCAGCGGCAGCCGCGCCGTGGTGTTCAGCGATTCCCGCGGTCGCTATGTCAAGCCGATGCTGCCGCGGGGTCCGGTGAAGCGCATCGCCGTGGATGCCACCCTTCGGGCCGCCGCGCCTTATCAGAAGTCCCGCCGTGAGCGCGAGCCGCACCGCACCGTGATCGTCGAAGACGGCGACCTGCGGGCCAAGCAGTTGCAGCGCAAGGCCGGCGCCCTGGTGATCTTTCTGGTGGATGCCAGCGGCTCGATGGCCCTCAACCGCATGCAGAGCGCCAAAGGGGCCGTGATCCGGTTGCTCACCGAGGCCTACGAAAACCGCGACGAAGTGGCCCTGATCCCCTTCCGCGGCGAGCAGGCCGAGGTGCTGCTGCCCCCCACCCGCTCGATCACCGCCGCCCGCCGGCGGCTCGAATCGATGCCCTGTGGTGGCGGCTCACCGCTGGCCCACGGCCTCTCTCAGGCGGCCCGCGTGGGCGCCAACGCCCTGGCCACCGGCGATCTGGGCCAGGTGGTGGTGGTGGCGATCACCGATGGCCGCGGCAACGTGCCCCTCAGCCGCTCCCTGGGCCAACCGCAGCTGGAGGGCGAGGAGCCTGTGGACCTCAAGGAGGAGGTGAAGCAGGTGGCCAGCAGATACCGGGCCCTGGGCATCAAGCTGCTGGTGATCGACACCGAGCGCAAATTCATCGGCAGCGGCATGGGCAAGGATCTGGCCGAGGCTGCTGGCGGCAAGTACGTGCAGCTGCCGAAGGCCAGTGATCAGGCCATCGCCGCCATTGCCATGGAAGCGATCAGCGGGGTGTAGCGGCTCCTGAACGTGCCGCTTTGTCGCGGGCGGCACCGGTCTGGGCCGGGTACAGCTCGTCGAAGAATTTGCCCAGCCCCACCGCCACGCTGCGGATGCCGTCCATGAAGCGGGGGTCGTCGGTCAGCTTGGTCAAATCGCCGCCCACAGCATTCCACTTGGCGGTGAGCTGCTCGGCGTTGCTGACGGTGGCCTGAAGTTCCTGCAGGGTTTTCGGATTGTCGAGCGCGGCGATCATGCGGCGCAGGTGGTCCGTGCTGCTGTTCAGGTTGGTGATGGTCGGTTGGGCCGCTTTCACCGTGGTTTCCAGCTCCCTGGCCAGAACCTGGCCGTCCTTCATGAAGGCGGAGGTGTCCTTGGCGGTGCGGTCGAAGCTGCTGGTGGCGGTCGACACCTTGCTCAGCAGCTGCATCTGGTCGGCTTCCACCAGCATCTTGTGCATCAGGGTGGTCACACTGGTGAGGCTCGGCCCCTGCACCCCTGCGATGGAGGCGCCGTTGCACAGGGCCAGGCTGGGATTGCAGGCTTTGGAGCGCGGATTCGGGGTACCCGGCGGCATCGCTTTGCCGGTGCTGATCAAGGACACTTGCGCGTCCCCACCCAGGAGGGAAGCCTCGCCGATCTGGGCGAAGGCCGGCCGGGCCAGGTTCAGGTCGGGATGGTTGATTTCCAGTTCGGCGATCACGGCCTGCGGGGTGACCCGCACCTTCCGCACGCTGCCCACCAGCACCCCTCGGTAGACCACCGGCGAGCGCTCGGCCAGGCCCGCGGCTTCATCGAAGCTGGCCTTCACGGTCCAGTTCTGACGGCTCAGGGAGATGCCGCGCAACCAGAAGGACAGTCCCATGGCACTGGCAACGGCCGCCAGCAGGGAGAAGCCAACGATCGCCTCACGGATACTGCGGCGCATGGACCTAGGACTCCGCCGGCTGCATCGGTCCGCGCAGGCTACCGCTCCTGAACTGCACCACGTAAGGATCGCTGCAGCGGCGGTAGTCCTCAACCGTGCCAGTCCAGCGAAACTGGCCGTCGTAGAGGAGCACCACCCGCTCGGCAGAGCGCTCGATGGTGCTGTGCACGTGGCTGACCACCACCGACGTTGCCTGCGCCACATCGGTGGTGCGCACGATCAGATCTTCAATCCGGGTACAGGCCACCGGATCGAGGCCAGCGGTGGGTTCGTCAAACAGCAGCAGCGGCATCTGATCGTTGGCTTTGGCGGGATCGTCGATCAGGGCCCGGGCAAAGCTGACCCGCTTCTGCATGCCGCCGCTGAGCTCCCCGGGCAGTTGTTCTTCGGTGCCGTGCAGCCCCACGGCGTCAAGGGCGGCGCCCACGCGGTCGCGAATCTGCCGCTCGCTGAGGCGGCCGAAGCGATACAGCAGAAAGCCGACGTTTTCGCGCACGGTCAGTGATCCCAGCAGAGCGGGGTTCTGAAACACCAACCGCACGTCGGGAGGGTGGCGCTGATCGAGGCGCAGGTAGGTCTGGGGAACGCCATAGAGGCTGAGCTGGCCGCTGCTGGGCAACTGCAACCCGGCCAGCAGCCGCAGGATCGTGGATTTGCCGGCCCCGGAAGGGCCCACCACCACGAGGCGTTCCCCCGGCGCGATCTGCAGGTTCACCCCGTCCAGCACCTGACGGCTGCCCCAGCGCACGCTGAGGTTGTCCATCACAGCCAGCGGTGGGACCTGGGGCGGTGCTGAGGAAGCCAGGGGGTGGCGCGGCAAAGCTGGATCCCATCCTGACCCTTTGCGCACGCGAACAGTCTCCGTAAAGTTCAGCCAGTTGCGGCATCGTCCTCCTCCGCCCTTTGCCCCCTCCCGCTCCGGCTTCCCGATTGCGGCGCTCCCGCCGACCGCTGCCGAAACCGGGCTGGCTGGGCCGTGGCGATCTGCGCCAGAAGGATCTGATGAGCCGCTCTCGCCGGGCGGCCCGCTGGTTGCAGCCAGGGTTGGTGGTGAAGCGCTGGGTGTTCACCTCGGGCCTGGGCTTGCTGGTGGCCCTGCTGGGTGCGGCGGTGTGGGCCGATCTGCAGCCCATCTATTGGATGCTCTCCAGCATTCAGTGGCTGCTGGCGCAGGTCACCGGGGTGTTGCCCCGCAAGATCACCGGTCCCCTGGTGCTGCTGGTCGGCGCCGTGTTGATCTGGCTGGGCCAGAGCCGCAGTTTCGGCTCGATCCAGCAGGCCCTGGCCCCGGAAAAGGACACCCTGCTGGTGGATGCCCTGCTGGCCCAGCGGCGCCTCAACCGGGGGCCCAGCATCGTGGCCATCGGTGGGGGCACCGGGCTCTCCACCCTGCTCAGCGGCCTGAAGCGCTACAGCAGCAACCTCACAGCCATCGTCACGGTGGCTGATGACGGCGGCAGCAGTGGCGTGTTGCGCCGGGAGCTCGGGGTGCAGCCGCCTGGCGACATCCGCAACTGCCTGGCCGCCCTGGCCCGGGAGGAGCCACTGCTCACGCGCCTGTTCCAGTACCGCTTCAAGGCCGGCAGCGGGCTGGAGGGCCACAGTTTCGGCAACCTGTTCCTCTCGGCCCTGACGGCCATCACCGGCAACCTGGAATCGGCGATCACGGCCAGCAGTCGGGTGCTGGCGGTGCAGGGTCAGGTGGTGCCCGCCACCAATGCCGACGTGCGTCTCTGGGCGGAGCTCGAAAACGGCGAGCGGATTGAAGGGGAGTCGAAGATTGGCCATGCCGCCAGCCCGATCGTGCGGCTGGGTTGCATCCCGGAGCGGCCCCCAGCCCTGCCCAGAGCCCTGGAGGCCATCGCCAACGCCGATCTGATCGTGCTGGGCCCCGGCAGCCTCTACACCTCGCTGCTGCCCAACCTGCTGGTGCCCGAATTGGTGGAGGCGATCCGCCGCAGCAAGGCGCCACGCCTCTACATCTGCAACCTGATGACCCAGCCTGGCGAAACCGATGGGCTCGACGTGGAGGGGCATCTGCGGGCCATCGAAGCCCAGCTGGCCAGCCTCGGCGTGGAGGAGCGCCTGTTCACGGCGGTGTTGGCCCAGGAGGATCTCGGTGATTCAGCGCTGGTTGCGCACTACCGCCATCAGGGGGCTGAACCGGTGGCCTGCGACGTGCGCCAACTGCGCCGACAGGGCTACGACGTGATGCTGGCTCCGCTTCAGGGGGCCCGGCCCACCGCCACGCTGCGCCACGACCCCCGCAGCGTCGCTCTGGCGGTCATGCGTTACTTCCGCAAACACCAGCGGAGCAATTGAACAGGACGCTCAGTAAGCGTCCTGCATCTCGTAGAAGTCGGGCTGCACGTAATCCTTGCGCAGGGGGAAGCCTTTCCAGTCTTCGGGCATCAGCAACCGCTTGGGGTGGGGGTGACCGGCGAACTGGATGCCGTACATGTCGAAGGTTTCCCGTTCTTGCCAGTCGGCGCCTCGGAACAGGCCGTAGAGGGTGGGAATGGTGAGCTCGCCTTCGCGCTCCAGGAACACCTTGAGCCGCACCTCTTCGGGGCTTTGGACGGCGGACACCGTGCCCGAGCTGGAGCGATCAGCCAGGGCCGCCAGTTTCACCAGGTGGTAGAAGCACACCAACCGGCCGCCGGGCCCTTCGTCGTAGCCGCCCTGGCACTGCAGGTAGTCGAAGCCCTGGGTTTTGAGGGCGGTGGCGATCACGGGCAGGAAGACCGGCTCCACTCCGATCATCTCGACGCCCAGGTGGTCGCTCCCCAGAGCCAGCTGCTCGAAGCCCTGGCTGACGAGCCATTGGCCCACGGGACCCGGAGCCGTGTTTTCAAGCGCGCCGCTGTTGCTGGTGGCGTCGGTCTGGGGAGTGGGGGTGTCTGCAGGCATGGCGGGCGCGCTCAGGCGTTGGCTTTGGCAGGGATGGCGGCTGCCGGGTCGGGCATCGGCAGGGCGCTGGCAGCCGCCAGGGCCTGCTTCTGGGTTTCGGCCGCCAGGTACTGACCGTTGACGATGGGCGCCACGGCTTTCATCTGGTGGGAGATGGTGCAGTAGCGGTGCGTCTGCTGCAGGTTGCCACGTTCGGCCAGGGCCTCGTTGCCCACCTTCTTGCGCAGCTTGATCACGGCATCGAAGATCGCCTCGGGCCGCGGCGGGCAGCCCGGCAGGTAGAGGTCCACCGGGATCAGCTTGTCCACGCCGCGCACGGCGGTGGTGGAGTCGGCGGAGAACATGCCGCCGGTGATGGTGCAGGCGCCCATGGCGATCACATACTTGGGCTCTGGCATCTGCTCGTAGAGGCGCACCAGCGCCGGCCCCATCTTCATGGTGACGGTGCCGGCCACGATGAGCAGGTCGGCCTGGCGGGGGCTGGAGCGCGGCACCAGACCGAAGCGGTCGAAGTCGAAGCGGGAGCCGAGCAGCGCCGCAAACTCGATGAAGCAGCAGGCGGTGCCATAGAGCAGCGGCCAGAGGCTGCTGAGCCGCGACCAGTTGTGCAGATCATCAAGCGTCGTCAGGATCACGTTCTCGGATAGATCCGAGGTGACCGAGGGAGCACCCACGGGATTGCAGCTGGCGGCGCGCAGATCCTTGAGAGCGTTGATGGAGAGGCTGTCGGAGGAGAGGGACTTGGTCATGGGATCAGCTCCACTCGAGGGCGCCCTTGCGCCAGGCATAGGCCAGGGCAATCACCAGGATGGCAATGAAAACCAGGGCTTCGATGAAGGCCAGCAGGCCGAGACGGTGGAACGCCACGGCCCAGGGGTACAGAAAGACGGTCTCGACGTCGAAGATGACGAAGACCAGGGCAAACATGTAGTAGCGGATGTTGAATTGAATCCAGGCGCCGCCGATCGGCTCCATCCCGGATTCATAGGTGAGCTCCCGCTCGCCCATGCGGCTCTTCGGGGAGAGCAGCTTGTTGGCCACCAACGCCAGTACGGGCACCGCTGCTGAGATCAGCAGGAAGCCGACAAAGGCGTCGTAGCCGGAGAGCACAAACATGCGAACCAGGCCAACCTGCGTCGCAGTCTGGCATCCGCGCCTGGAAGTCGTCGGCATCGGCCGCGGCACGGGCCCCGGAGCGCCGTCGATAAACTCCTTTCACCACCTGAGGCCCAGGGATGAGCTCCACTTCCACTCCTGAGCTCACACCCGAGCCCATACCCGAGCCCGATCAGGAGCCCCGAAGCGAGACCACCCCAGCTTCTGCGCCTGAATCAGCTTCTGAGCCCGATCCAGTGGCCGAGCCCGATCCAGTGGCCGAGTCGGCTGTCGACCCGGCCACCCACCGTTTCGAATGCCGTAGCTGCGGTTTCGTTTACGACCCGGATGAGGGGGTGCGCAAGCTGGCCATCGAGCCCGGCACCCCCTTTCTCGAGCTCGATCCGATTGGGTTCCGCTGCCCGGTCTGTCGTAGCCGGGTGGGGGCCTTCAAGGACATCGGCCCCCGCAACAAGCCCAGTGGCTTCGAGGAGAATCTCAATTTCGGGCTGGGCGTTAACCGGCTCACCCCCGGCCAGAAAAATGTGCTGATCTTCGGGGGCTTTGCTTTGGCTTTCGCCTTCTTCCTCTCCCTCTACTCCCTGCGCTGATGACTGGCTCACCCTTGTCCCGTCCGCTTCAGCCCCTGCTGCGGTTCCTGCTCAGTCTGCTGCTCGTGGTGGGGCTCGGCTTCGGTCTGTCCGGCTGCGTCACCACGGGATTGCCCGTGGCCGCCGCCAGCCCCTGGCAGCCGGTGCCCCTGGCCACCAAGGCCAACCCCCTCGATGTGGCCTTCACGGACGACCGCCACGGCTTTCTGGTGGGCAGCAACCGCCTGATTCTGGAAACCAACGACGGCGGGGCCAGCTGGGACGAGCGGGCCCTCGATCTGCCGGAGGAGGAAAACTTCCGTCTGATCAGCATCGACTTCCGCGGTGACGAAGGTTGGATCGCCGGTCAGCCCGGGCTGCTGCTCCACACCATCGATGGCGGTCAGAACTGGAGCCGCCTGTTCCTTGACACCAAGCTCCCCGGTGAGCCCTATCTGATCACCGCCCTCGGCCCCAATCAGGCGGAGCTTGCCACCAATGTCGGCGCCGTCTATGAAACCCGTGATGGCGGCACCAATTGGCAGGCCGAGGTGGAGGATGCCGCCGGTGCCGTGCGGGAGCTGCGCCGCTTCAACGACGGCCGCTATGTGAGCGTCAGCAGCCTGGGCAATTTCTTCTCCACCTGGGATCCCGGTCAGGGCACCTGGCAACCCCACCAACGGATGAGCAGCCAGCGCCTGCAGTCGATGGGCTTCCAGCCCGATGGCTCGCTGTGGATGCTCGCCCGCGGCGCCCAGATCCGCTTCAACCCCGATGCCAGCAATGTGGAGGACTGGGGCAAGGCCGTGATCCCGATCACCAACGGCTACGGCTACCTCGACATGGCCTGGGCTCCTGACGGTTCCATCTGGACAGGCGGTGGCAGCGGCACCCTGTTGGTGTCCGGCGACGGTGGCAAGAGCTGGCAGAAGGACCCGGTGGGCGCCCAGCAGCCCTCCAATTTCACGCGCATCAGCTTCAGCCCCGATGGCAAGGGCTTCGTGCTGGGCGAGCGGGGATCCCTGCTGCGCTGGGTGGGCTGAGGTGGTGAGCCCTGGCGGCAGTCAGGGCGATCCCCGCCGCCGCCAACTTCTGTAACCAAGACCTCCTCCGGCTCCCATCCGCCCACGGCCGACCCCTAGGATCTCGGGGCTGAACGCTTGTCGCTATGGCTGCCGGCTCAACTGGAGAACGCCCGTTCTTCGAGATCATCACGAGCATTCGTTACTGGGTGATCCATGCGGTCACCCTGCCTGCCATCTTCCTGGCCGGCTTCCTGTTCGTGTCCACGGGCTTGGCCTACGACGCCTTTGGCACGCCCCGCCCCGATGCCTACTTCCAGGCTCAGGAAAGCAAGGCTCCCGTCGTGAGCCAGCGCTACGAGGGCAAGAGCCAGCTTGATCTGCGCCTGAAATAAGCCATGACCCAGTCACCCGTTTCCACCACCCCGCGCAACTACCCGATCTTCACGGTCCGCTGGTTGTCCGTGCATGCCCTCGGCATCCCCACGGTGTTCTTCCTGGGCGCCCTGGCGGCCATGCAATTCGTTCGCCGCTGAGCCGGTCTCTCCTCATCAGCCATGCAACGCACTCCCAACCCCAACAATCTGCCGGTTGAGCTCAACCGCACCAGTTTGTTTCTCGGGCTGCTGTTCGTGTTCACGATCGGCATTCTGTTCTCGAGCTATTTCTTCAACTAAGTCCTCTTCACGTCACCAGGAGAGCCTCCGATGAGCGGCAAGAAATCCAATCTGCCTGACGGCCGGATTCCGGATCGCCTCCCCGATGGTCGTCCGGCTGTGGCCTGGCGCTCCCGCTGGACCGAAGGGGTCCTGCCCCTCTGGCTGGTGGCCACCGCTGGCGGCATGGCTGTGATCTTCGTGGTGGGCCTGTTCTTCTACGGCTCCTACGTCGGCGTCGGCTCTGCCTGAGTCCGGGCAGGTTTGTCCAGGGATGCCCCCGTTGGCCCGTCGTCTGGCGGCCTTCGGGGGTTTTTGATGCATCGGCTCTACAGAGCCGTTCGGCGAGGACGTTGGGATCACCGGTTTGGCGAAGAAACGAACCCTGCTCAACAATCGGCTGCTGGCCACGGTCGCGGGGTTCCTTCTCAATGCCTATGGGGAGGTTTTTCGCCTCACCTCGCGAATCCGGATCCAGGCCCATCCCGAGGTGGACCGGCTCGTCAAGGAGCAGGGCGTCGCCGTGATCTACGCCCTTTGGCATCGCCATGCCTTTTTTGTGCCGTTGTTGCGCAGCTATGGCCGCCGGTCTGTGGCGGTGCTGCTGAGCACCCACCGGGATGCCCAGATCGTGGCCGTGGCGGTGCGCCTGCGGGGGCTTGCTGTGGTGTCGGGCTCCTCCACCCGCGGCGGCCTCAAGGCCTATCGCCTGCTGCGGCGCTTGCTGGAGCAGCGCCAGTTGGTCTGCATCACGCCGGACGGTCCCAAAGGCCCGGCTGAGCAGGTGAAGAGCGGTGTGATCCATCTGGCCCAGCAATCCGGCTGCGCGATCGTGCCGGTGTCGGTGTTCTGTTCCCGCGTCCATCGCCTGCGTTCCTGGGATCGCTCGGTGTTGCCGCTGCCCTTTTCGCGGGTGGTGTTGCAGTTGGGTGAGCCGCTGCATCCACCAGCCGGCTTGGCAGACGGGCAGGCCCTGTTGGCGGCGCGGCTGCGGGCCACCGCTGTGCTGGTCGGTGAGGGATCGCCATGAACCGTCGCGGCTGGTTGCTGCTTGGCTGTTATCGGGTTCTGGCCCTGGCGCTCACCCCGGTCTGGGTGGCCCTGTTGCTGGTGCGGCTGATGCAGGGCAAGGAGGATCCTCGGCGGCTGGCCGAGCGCCTGGGCTGGTCGACGCGGCGGCGGCCTGCAGGCAGCTTGGTGTGGTTTCACTGCGCCAGCGTGGGCGAGCTCAACAGCCTGCTGCCGGTCTTCCGGCAGCTGGTGGCTCGGGCTAAGAACGAACCGGCCCGATCCGACTCCCTGCCGGTGCTGCTGGTGACCACGGTGACGCGCACCTCGGCAGTTCTGGCGGCTCGGGTGTTGCCGGCCGGGGTGATTCACCAATACGTACCCATCGACCACTGGCTGGCGATGCTGCTGTTTCGCAGCTACTGGCGACCCTGCCTCGGCGTGCTGGCGGAGGCGGAGCTCTGGCCTGAGCTCGTGCAGGCGATGCCCCATCTCCTGCTGATCAACGCTCGCATGAGCGAACGCTCCTATCAGCGGCACCGCC
>JBILUH010000094.1:0-5023 GCA_044371095.1 Cyanobium sp. | reverse complement strand
AGGGCAGAAGCCAAAGAAAACCTAAAAAAAGACCTGATTGTTCTGCAGTGGGCTCTTAACCCTAGCGTTGAAGGCTTGTTCAACTTTGGATAAGATCGTGGCTGCGCACGATCTATCCATATTCGTTCGGCGTCCAAAGCGAGGCGGATTCCTTCGGAGGACTCAGAGAGATCAAGAAAGGTGTAGTATTAACGCCCAGGTTGATAATTGTCAGTATAATGATTGTCTCGATGCTAGCCAGATCAGATTGTCAATGATGAACACACCGATAAGATCCCTGAGCGTTTAGAAGGTGTGCGGCGATTTGCGTTTAGTGGTGTACGAGGATGAGGGCCCATATAGAGCCGGCATACGCCTAGATACCCGTGTAGGGTTCATCCACCTGTACACCCATGGCAGCAGTGCAGTACTTGATCGTGGGGTGGTTAAGGAATGGCCTTTGGTGTCGAAGGCCACACCCCAATGCCACTCAGGAGATAGCGGCAAACAGATCATTGTGGGCGAACAAATTCACGGCTTAGTCAATGCACAGGGTCTGACGGCGCAATGTACCCCGCACCATTTCTGCCACGAGCGAGCTAGACCTGCACCTGCGCGAGGGTGTGGAGCTCCTGGGTGTGCCTGTTCCTGCTCATGTTCCAGGCAACCGCAACCAGTGCAATCTGCCGCTGGCATCACCGGCTACCAGGGTTGAGACAGCTGGTAGGAAGGCCAGGGCTGTGATGGCGGCATCGGCTACGAATTGCGGCTGGCTGGATTCGGGTTCGCCGCTGGTTGGGTCCCAGAGCCTGATGGTGCGATCGCCTGCCCCCGAAGCGAGCCGCCCGTCGGGGAGCACCGCCAGAGCATTCACCCAGCCGGAATGGCCTTCCAGGGTGGCGGCGAGGTTGCGGGTGACCGTATTCCACAGCTTAATGGTGCCATCCCAGGACCCTGAAGCGAGCCGCCTATCGGGGAGGACAGTCAGGGCGCTCACGATCCAGGTATGGCCTTCCAGGGTGGCGGCGCAGCTTGCGGTGGCCGGATCCCACACCTTGATGGTGCGATCGCTTGACCCCGAAGCGAGCCATCCGTCGGGGAGCACCGCCAGAGCGTACACCGTGCCGGAATGGCCTTCCAGGGTGGCTTGGAGCTGGCCGCTGTCCGGATCCCAGCGCTTGATGGTGTTATCCCATGATCCTGAAGCGAGCCGCCCGTCGGGGAGCACCGTCAGGGCACTTACAATGTGGGTATGGCCTTTCAGGGTGGCGGAGTGGTCGCCGGTGGCAGGATTCCACATCTTAATGGTGCCACCGCTTGACCCCGAAGCGAGCCATCCGTCGGGGAGCACCGCCAGAGCGAACACCGAGCCGGAATGGCCTTCCAGGGTGGCTTTGAGCTGGCCTGTGGCCGGATCCCACAGCTTGATGCTTTCATCATATGATCCTGAAGCGAGCCGCCCGTCGGTGAGCACCGTCAGGGCTTTTACCTCGGTGGTATGGCCTATGAGGGTGGCGGGGAGCTGGCCGGTGGCCGAGTCCCATATCTTGATTATGCCAGCCGAGGCCCCTGAAGCAAGCCGCCCATCGGGGAGCACCGCCAGGGAGCGAACTTTGGTGCCCTGCTCTTGCAGGGTGGCGGCTAGCTGACCGGTGGCCTGGTCCCACAGTTTGATTGTGTAATCGTCTGCCCCGGAAGCGAGCCGCCCGTTGGGGAGCACCGCCAGGGCCCTCACCCAGTCGGAATGGCCTTCCAGGGTGGCGGCGAGCTGACCGGTGGCCGGATCCCACACCTTGATGGTGCGATCGCCTGACCCCGAAGCGAGCCGCCCGTCTGGGAGCACCGTAAGGTCACATACACTACTGGTATGGCCTTTCAGGGTGGCGGCGTGGTGGCCGTTGGCCGGTTCCCACAGTTTGATAGTGTAATCATCTGATCCTGAGGCGAGCCGCCCGTCGGGTAGCAACGCCAGGGCGTTCACCCAGTTGGAATGGCCTCTAAGCGTGGCGGCGCAGCTCCCGGTGGCCGGATCCCACAGCTTGATGCTGAAATCCCCTGACGCCGAAGCGAGCCGCCCATCGGGGAGCACCGCCAGGGCGTTCACTATTGAGTAATGGCCTTCCAGGGTGGCGGCCAGCTGGCCGGTAGCTGGATGCCAAAGCTTGATGGTGGTATCGCTTGACCCCGAAGCGAGCCGCCCGTCTGCTAGCACAGCCAGGGCACTCACCGGGCCGGCATGGCCTTTCAGGGTGGCTTTGTGCTGGCCGCTGGCCGGATCCCAGAGCTTGATGGTGCCATCGCCTGCCCCCGAAGCGAGCCGCCCGTCGGGGAGCACCGCCAGAGCGTTCACCGTGCTTCCATCGCCGCTGAGGGTGCGCAGCAAGGCCTCTTCGGCCAGAAGGCTGGCGGTGAGGGGGCGCAGGCCGCCAGCCTGCTGGAGCTGGGTGCTGGCCTGGTCGCGCAGCCTTGTCGCCACAGCGCCGGTGGGCCCGCCCGGGGGATCCGTGGGCCAGCGGGCCAGGAGTTGGGAAGGGAGTTGCTCAAGGCCGCTCCACCCCTGCCCCTGGTGGCTCAGCACATGGGCGCCCTGGCGCAGGGCCCGCTCCACTGCCGTGAGCACCGGGGTAGGGGCGATCCACTCCCAGTCGCCCAGCAGGGCGTTGAGATCGGCCAACCGGAGCCGGGCCTCAAGCCAGCGCAGATCCAGTAGCAGGTAAGAGAAACACTCTTGGCGCTCGCCCGGCTCGAGGTGCGCCGCCAGGTGGCGGGTGATGTAGGGCCATTCATGGGCCCGCCCCGCCGCCACCTCGGCACGGGCCCAGCTGGTGAATCTCTGCTGAACGTTCTCCAGTTGCACGGCGTAGGTGCCAGCCAGGGAGAAGCCATCGTCGTTCTCCTCGGTGAGCCACTGCACCAGGGAGAGATGGTCAAAGGCGAAGAGCTTGTTGGTGATGCGCAGAAAGTCTTCGATCCTTGCCAGCAGTTGCTGCACCTGGGGCTCGCTCACCGCCCGAGGCTCGCCCACCGAAAGGATGGCCGTCAGCTCCCTTCGGCCCAGGGGCTCCCGTTGGGCGCACAGCACCCCCAGCAGAGCGCGCATCGATTCGAAGTCTTCGCCCGGTGGAAACCGGTGCCGGAAGGCATCGAGGTAAAAGCCCTCCATGCCGCGGGGCAGATCGTCGAGGCGATCGGGCTGCAGGGATCCGTTGGTGCTGGCCAGATCGTTGAGCACCCGCACGGCGTAGAGAAACTTGCCGCCGCTCTGCTCGAAATCCGCCAGCCGCTCCGCCAGTTGGGCCGGGCTCGTGCTGGCCTGCGCCAGCCGCGTAGCCAAGGGTTCGCTGCCGCACCGGCCAAGCACATAGTCGTGAATGTCGGAAAGATTGCGGGCTTGCTCGGCATCCAGCAGATCGCAGGCATAGGCGGCGTCCAACGGCTGGCGCACCTCCTGACGACGGCGGCTGGTGGCCAGCACCCGCAGCCAGGGGGGAAGTTTCCCGGTGCCGCTTGCCAGCAGGGCCACGATCGAGCTGCCGTTGCCGCTGGCCCTTGAGGAGGGGGCCGCGAGTGTTTCATCCAGCCCATCCACCAGCAGCAGCCAGGGGGCCGCAGGGGCCGCAATGCCTTGGAGTTTGCCGATCACCGCTTGGTTGAAGGAGCTGGCGGGATCGGTCTGGGCCTCTTCCAGCCAGCGCCGGGCTTCCGGATCGGCCTCCACCGCCGCCTGGTACGTCGGCAGGGCCCCGGCGAGCTGGGCCGCCACGCTGCGCACGAAGGTGGCGGCCTCCAGGGTGGCGGCAGTGTTGTGATCGCAGAAGTGGTGGGCGGCAATCGGAAGGCCCTGCTCCGCCGTGCCGGTGGCGGTGAGTTCGGCCATAAAGGCGGATTTGCCCACGCCGAAATCGGCCTGGATCAGCAACGCCTGGGAGGCCATCGTGTTGCCATGCCAGGCCCTCACCGCATCGAACAGCCAGCGGCGGCCGATGAAGCCCTGGCGTTTCTCGCGCAGGTAGCCGGAGAAGTCCCAGGGGCGCGGCCAGGACCAGCCGGTGGTGGTGGGCGGGGGGCGCAGGTGATCCAGCCTCGCCTCCACGAGCCCATCGAGGATGTAAGAGCGGAGCACGTTCCAGGCGAGGTGGTCGGCGCTGGTGAAGGTGACGCCCGGATAGCGCTCCATCCCACGGAGACGGGCCAGGTGATCCTGCTGGGCCTGGATCTGCGCGGGATCCTGCACGTGCTTCCCATCCCGGGGCGCCTGGGCATCGGGGGTGGCGATGAACAGCTTCCTGCCATGCAGCAGCGCCAGCCACGCCTCCCACTGGGTGTAGGAGAGCGAAGGACCGCCGGGTTGCAGGCATTCCCCGATCGGCTTCAGTTTTTCCCCCAGATCCGGATAGCGCTCCTGTATTGCCGTCAGCGACTGGGCTCTGGCCTGCGAGCCGGTCATGTCGCCCACCAGGTGGATCACCCCATCGCAATGGCAGATGTAGTCATCCAGCATCTCCAGGGTGGGGGTGCCGGAGACGATGAAGTCTTCCTGCACCTTCAGGGTCACATCAGGGCGATCGAGGGCGTGGCGCAGGTGATCGCGGTAGGAGCGGAATTCGTCGCTGACAGCGGAGAGGAACAGCTGCACCTCGGCCAGGCCTCCCGCGTGGCTTCCGTCCGAGGAGTATGGCAGGTCTGCATCGGCAGACAATCCTTCCGAGGCGGGCATGCTCTCCGCAGATGTTGATGACCACAGCCGCCCAGAGGATGCTGACGCGGTCGCTCACCTCTGTATCGATGTGTGTGACGCGCACCCATAGATTCGATCCACCCTGCGGCTCGACGAAGACGTGCTCGGGGCCGCACGCGTGCTGGCTCGCCAGATCGGATTATATACTATTAGTGTTATGTCGTACTGTTCTCCCAAGGAGGGCTTCCTGAGAAAGTGGGGCCGAGCCCAATCCGCCAAAGACATGAGCTCGAATGGCCTGGAGCCTTGTAGTTCATGCGAGAGCGACCTGAGCGCACAGGTGCACGAAACGTGAACCCTTCCCTG
>JBILUH010000008.1:0-60518 GCA_044371095.1 Cyanobium sp. | reverse complement strand
CAGCCAAACAAGGCTGAGAATGAGCCCATAGAGCCGCCAAGGTAAGGTCTCAGAGACAGATCCGGGCCAACACGAGCATTGCTGCTCTCAGCGGCTGCTCATACACCTGTTGCCCAGAGATTCCCTAGAGGCAATGGCAGCAGATAAAGCATTTAGCTCAGTTCGTGCGTTCTTTGAAGGTATTTTTCGTTTCGCAAAAGTGAATAGCACTAACGACCCCGCTTGGGCATTAAGCGACCAACAGGGCGGCAAGATTGCGGCATCGGCATTAAGGGATGCCATCTTTTCGCTGTTACCAAATAATCTTAAAGAGTCGTACAATAAAGCAAAGCATTATGCCGTCAGGAATATTGCATGAAAGCGCTCTAACACGGCCATGCACCTGACCCGCCACCGCAGATTAACTTATCCATCGCAGAATCTTCAGATCCAGGTCACTGCGGCCAGGTGATGGCCAGCGTTGGGCAGGCTTCTATGCGGCAAGGATTACAGGGAGAGAAATTTGACAGCTTTATAGAGTGCATTGCAGAATCGATACATCGGCTTCGCTTAGCCTTAAGTGCTAGCAGTAGAAAAGCTATAGAATCAAGATGTCCAGTCACGAGACTTTGACTTACTCATTACTCTGCAGACAACAGACACGAAAACCGAGAAACTCACATGCATCGTCGGGAGGAAAGTTATTGCGGGCGGCTGAGCGGCAGAATTCCGGAAAGCAGCTCCATGCACCGCCTCGTATGACTCTAGGCTCATCTCCATCAACTTCTAGGTGAATCCAAGCTGAGCCGTCGACAGGAGCTTCTTCATCAATATCTTCATCAATATAGCTATCGTGCCAGTGATCTTGGCACCATTCCCAAACATTTCCATGCATATCATGTAGACACCATTCATTAGCAGGGAAGATACCCACGTCAGTAGTCTGATCGCTATTGGTGAAGGTGTTACCATCAGAGTCGGTGAGCCGGTCAACGTAGTTTGCTAATTTGGGAAGCAGCTGAGTCCCAAAATGAAAGGGTGTTGAAGTACCAGCACGACAAGCATACTCCCACTGTGCCTCGGTCGGTAGGCAATAGGTTTTGCCTGTACGCTTGTTGAGTCGACTGCAGAACTCCATCACATCTAGCCAGCTCACCTGCTCAACTGGTCGGTTAGGCCCGTTGAACTTAGAGGGGCTTGGTTGCAAGTCACGGTCGACCTTTTCCCAGAGCGATACAATTCTCCATTGTGCTTGGGTAATCGGCGTCTGAGCTAGGAAGAATGAGCCTAAAAAGACTTCGTGTTGGGGACCCTCTTCGTCCGCACGCTCCGGCTCGTTTGTCGGGGAACCCATCAGAAGTCTTCCAGCCGGAATTTTCAGCATGGAGAGAGCAATATCATTATCCAGGTTTTCACTAAAGAAGCTTGCCGCCTTAGTGATTTCCTTCACATGCCACTCAAAGCCACCCTTTCGTCTCATCTCTTCAAGCTCAGCGTCACCAAGTGACCTAATAAGCTCACGACGCTGCTGCCTACTGAGACCTGGCAACATCTTATCAAGAGGAAAATCCAAGAATGCCGTTGTTGCCGAAAGCAACTCTAAGGGAGACTTTGAATCGATGCCCTGTTTACCAATCGCCTTTCGATTATGCTGTTCTTGTTGATTCTTCTCAAACTTAGGGTCCAATACCGGATCGGATAATTGGCATTCTTCTGAAATCAACTCGTTCGTTGACCGTTGTTGGCTATATCCTCCATGTTCTTGATGTACACTTGCGGCAATCCTATCAATCGCCTTCCTCGCCGTTGCCCGATCGGCTTGAGTAGACCTATCAGCCTCAATAACCTGCCACCAGATCGCTTTTGCCTTCTCATTATCCTGATCTTCCAATTCCGCGCCCATTGCCTCGATTCTAAGCTGTTGAATATCGGCAGGCGTCGCGCAGCTAAGCAATAATGGGCGGTCATATTTCCAACCAGGCTCAGGGATGACCATTGGCTGCTGACTAGGTTTCCCATATTTAAGATTGATTGCAGGTAGCTGATTGATGAGATATTGCTCTAAAGCTCTTGGAGTTGTGTTCTGCCTCAGACCTTCAAGCAGTACATAGGTAAAAGCACCCTGTTTCAAATCCATAATCTCATAAGACCGCTCATTCCGGCTACAAGAAAATAGGGTGACAATACCCTGCTCTTTCGCGAGCTTTCTGGTCTGCGTGCCCATCTCTTCAGAGATGTCACGGCTGCCATCATCCGGCCCCCGCCGAGTGCGATTGCGACACATGTCCATCACCAGCACGACATTAGCTACACCACAATCTCGCAAACAGTCGATGACGAAGCTGATGGGAACTGCTGTCTGTTCCAAGTCTCTGGGATTCCCGTCATAGGGAAGCAGAAAGTCTTGGTGATCATGTACTATTCCATGCCCTGCAAAAAAGAACCAGAAGTTATGTGCATCCCTAGCCCTTTGGATTCCGTGTTTGAGCAGATCTCTTAGGTCAGCTCGGTTGGGGTGCTGATGCGGGGAGATTCCTAGTTGACTATCGCAGCACAGAAGCACATTCTCTTGGGGAAATCTTGCCTCCTCACACAAGAACTGTCGGACCTTTAGAGCGTCACTGACAGCATACTTAAGGTGGTCATCGGTGGGCAAGAACCTATAATGATTAATGCCAATAACTATCGCCCAGTCGTTTTCAGCCATCTAGTTCGCAACCGATCGAGTAAACCTTAGTTTGATGGCACCCTTGGCAGAGGCTTCTCCACCAGCTACCAGTTTGACCTCACCCTTTGCACCAATCTCCACAGATAGCTCAATCTCTGAGAGCTGTATGCTTAGGGGAAGTTCTGCCGGCAATGTTGATTGTGATTGCATCTGTTGATCCGCTTGAGCAAACAAGCGTCCAACCATACTCAAGAATCCTGCCATCTTCCGCTCTAAGGCAACTGGATCTAACTTTACCTCGACCAATGCAGATGTTCGCTTATGCATAGTCTCGATGGCCTGACTCCAACCCCGTTGTCCCTCGGTAGCGGTTACTTCTTCCGCACTAACCAGCACGGTAATCTCAGGAGGTGGTGTGGCAGAGTCAGACATGGAAATGCAAGTGGTCTCTTGGCCGACCATATTAACGCATGTCTGGCATAGCGCAGTATTGCAATACACTGCTTTACTTGAGTCATTTCTATTGATTGGCGCTTAAGGTTTTGGCCGGAATAGCCAAACAGACAGAATCAGATCTCGTATAATATTACATGATTCATTTCGGTGGTGGACTGGGGCCTAGACTGCGTAAAGTGTCCAGGCATGAATAAAGCATTAGCGTTACAGATTGGCGCTGGCTGTCTAAATTGGAGATGTTTGAGCTTTTAGCTACTAGCCTTGCATCATGAGGTAAATCTTGATGCCAGATAGTGAGTAGCTTTTGGTGGAAATGACTCATGCATTCCTAGGCGCCAAGCTTATGCCACTTATCAGGTGCCAGTCGGATGTCATATGGGTCCCAACTTATTGGAGTTTTGTCCTGCCCAGCGTATTGTCCACGCAGGACTTATATGCTGCCCAACAGACCCCTCGAGTGGACAGACCACCATCGGTACTCTGTTGGCGCCGCCCTCTGGTCCTTGTCTGCCACTCAGGGGCAGCGTTAGACAGACCAAACAGCCGGTTGCGTGCGCGTATCTTTTGGGATACACTGAGGCATGCTCGAAATTCGGGAGACTTCTGCCTATGCCTCGTGGTTTGCATCCCTGCGTGACCGAACAGCCAAGGCTCGCATCGACATTCGGATCAGGCGTGTCTCCTTGGGAAACTTTGGCGATACTCGTCCTGTAGGCGAAGGCGTAACAGAGCTGCGCATTCATTACGGCCCCGGCTATCGGATCTATCTCAAAAAGCAAGATGATGCCCTTGTCATCCTTCTCGCAGGCGGCGATAAAAGCTCACAAGACAAAGATATTCGACTCGCCAAGGATCTTGCTCGCAATCTCTAGGAGGCAACAATGACCAAAACCACCACAACAATCTGGGATCCTGCCTCACATCTCTCCACGGTGGAGGATGTCGCAGCGTATTTGGAAGCTGCTCTGCAGGATGGCGATCCTCAGCTTGTCGCAGCTGCTTTAGGGGATATTGCCAGAGCTAAAGGTATGAGCCAGATCGCACGTAATGCTGGTCTTGGCAGGGAGAGCCTGTATAAGTCTTTGTCGTCTTCAGGTAATCCTGAACTGGCAACAGTATTGAAGGTGATTTCTGCGTTGGGCTTGCAATTGCATGTTAGTCCTACCGACAAAGCGAAGATGGCTGTCTAACCAGCCTCTCGAGTGGACAGGCCTCCATCGATTTTATGCTTTCGATGTAAAGTCTCTGCCTGCCTCCCAAGGGCAGCGTTCGCAAATAACTCCCAGATTGCAGCAAGATCCTGCAGGCCCTTAGAGCAGTGCCTAACCTGCTCTAAGGGCCAGCGGACAGATCGGCGCTGACAAAAAGAGGGCATCTCACTCTTTATGGGTCGGCACAGTGCGGAGCCTTGGCAGCCTCAAGGGCTGGCGGCAAGCTATGGCCTCAGATCCAAAGGCCACTCAGTGGCGGGTGAACCGGCTGATCCGCAGCACCTACCACACATTCATAGCCGCGGCAGCGGCTGGATTAGCTGTTCACTACAAGCCATGCGTAGCTTCACTATGCAAAACATGCGTAGATTTGCCGGCAGCAATTATATTAATGATGCTGATTAATGCACTTTGACTGCCTCGGGGGAGCACGCTGTTGATAGCGTCTGCCAGGTCATGCCCATACAGCTCGCCCGCCCATACACTCACGATCGCGAGGCCCTGAACACTGTCCACAGAATCGGGATAACCCCACACCTGGGCGATGAGTTGATCGATCGCACAAACAGCATGCATTGCTCTGTAGCTGACCCAACCAGCCAGTTGAATGGGATTCGTGCCCACTCGGCGATCCCGACTTGCTCCCGCTGGCGTGGGTCCAGCAGGATGGTGCAGTCCATTGTGCTGATCACTGAGGGGACGCGTACACCGCAGATCTGGCGGCCTCGCGATGCAGCCTGATCCACACCCTGCAGGAATTCACCACCGATGGTTTGCGCGTTCGGCCCTGCAGGCGGCAGCATCCTGCGCGTGTTCATCAAACTGCTGCTGGTGGCAGCACTCCATTCACTTCGAATTGCGGCCTCTGGAAATGATGCACCGTGTTGTCATCCAGGCAGCGGATGGCTACTTCGTTCCCGTTAGCTTCCACCACAATCTCTACCTGATCAAACGGTGTGCTGGTAAACACGCAGCAGCTGATGGCACCCATCTGAATCACATCCTCAATGCTACGCGCCGAGTGGTATTCAAAGGCCTCGATTCCAGCTTCGCGCATCTCTCGGCCAATGCCCTGGCAGAAGCGGCTGTCCATAGGATCACGCAACTTGGCCTGCAGCCTTCGGCTGCCGTGTTCCTGCAATTTCAGGCCCCTTGAGGTGCGCACCTGCAGGTGGAAGAGGGCCTTCCGCATCGCGCTGCTGCGGGGAAAGGGACGCTCGGGCCCATTTTGAAACACCAGTTCGTAGTACGCCCCCTCCAGTAGACATCCGAATCGACTGCGGGATCCATAGAACAACCCTCGCTCCCAGCGTGTGGCAAACCGCGAGCCGTGGCGCTTCCGATAACGAAACGGAGTCAGTAGCAGGCGATGCCGCACCGCGCACTCCTCTGCACTGGGAAGCTCCGGCTTGCTGGCCTCCAGAAAGTCCTCCAGCCAAGCCTGCTCATCCAGGCTGTCCGTCGTCCGGCGGGTGGCCTGAGCGCCTTGTTGTTCCACCAGCCGCAACACCACCCCATCCAGCTGGGCGAGAGCCCTGAAATCCACATGGGTTCGCTGGCTCACGGCCGGCCACGCATGGCATCGAGGTATTGCACCAGCTCCACCAGCTGCTCCGGATCCTGCAGCTGCTCCCGCGGCAGGCCTCCCGTGTGGCGGTTGGCTGTGTTGATCCAGTGCCGCATCAGTTCGGTGTCGTCGCCCACCAGGGCCGAGAGGCTGCGATGCAAGCGCAGCACCAAGGCAATCATCCGCTGGGTATGCAGGTCGATGCGGCTCTGTGCCCTTGCCTGCTCGAAAAAAGTGCGACTTTTGCCGATCGCCTGGGCCGTCTCCTGGGCTGAGAGCCCCAGCTCCTCCCCAGCGCGCTGCAGCGCCTTGCGCAGCACCAGGTTCCCGTTGACCCCGCTGGGCGCTGCACTGGTGAGCTCCTGAACCTCCATGGCCCTCACACCATCTCCAGGCATCATGCCTCAAAAGCGGCAGAAAAGGCTATGTCGCCTCAACCGAGGCACTCCCCTGAACGCATTGCAAGAACAACCTGCACTTCTTCATTGATGGGGCGATCAGCCGGCCCGCCTGCCCCTTTGGCTGGATGGCGTCGTGCGCGTGCGCTGCCGCGGCGCAACGGGGTGGTCTCGATGCCGAGCAGCTCCAGGGCCGAGAGCAAGCGCTCGATCGAGTGGGTTCGCTCCGGCTCCTGATCCAGTGCCAGCAACACCGCCTTATCGCTGTGGGCCTGACGCAGCCAGGCGTGCAGACGGCCTGTCATGGCTTCTGGGTGGGCTGCAGCCGGATCGCATCGCGGCAGATGCCCCGCCACCAGGGATCGTCGCCTCGCTGACGTTCCAGCCAGCGGCCCTGGCTGAGGCCGATCACGTCGTCGGCCAGGCAGGTTCCCAACATGGCCTCGGCCAGCTGGTCCGCGGTGCCCTGATCCGGCGCCACCGCCAGCAGGTCCACATCGGAGCGCGCATCCCAGTCACCACGGGCCAGGGAACCGAACAGCCACACCTCGGCGCCAGCCTTTCCGGCCAGCAGAGGCTCGATGGCGCTGCGCAAGGCCTCGATGCGTTGGCTGCGCAGCCGCTGGCGGATCTCCTCCACGCTCGCCATCGGCCCGCCTCGCCTCGATCAATCGAGGTTAGGAGCAGCTTCAGCGGGCCGCAGTCAGGCCGTCTATGGGAGTGGGGCGGGAATCACAACGCGCGGCGGCAGGTTGAACTAGCGCAACGCCTTGGAAATGATCACCTGCCCCTTGCTGGTCATCGAGCAGGGATGACCTGGTAAGGCCAGCCGCGCTGAACATCTGTCACCCCCGGTAGCGTGGAGTGGTTCCGATCCACAGCCATGGCCGCCACACCCATTGCTGACCTGCTGCAGCTCCCCGTGGGAGAGCGGCTGGCACTGGCGATAGCCCTCTGGGACAGCCTGGATGAGGAGGGCCGCAGCGAAGCACTGCCCATGGATGGGGAATTGTGCGCAGAGCTGGACCGCCGCTGGGCGGCTCACCTGCAGAATCCAACAGCGTCCGTTCCCTGGGAGAAGGTGCGCAACCAGTTGGGACTGGGATGAAGCGCGCGGTCCGCTTCCTGCCGGAAGCACTGGAAGACCTGCTCGCAAGCCAGCGTTGGTACGCCAGCCGCGAGCCAGGTCTCGGGCAGACCTTTGCAGAAGCCATTGGCGTTGCCGTGAAACGAATCGCGCAGGATCCAGCAAAGTTTCCGTGCGTGTATGGGGCAGTGCGTCGCCTGGTGGTGCGGCGATTCCCCTATGCCGTTTACTTCCGGGAGGTGAGCGATGAAATCCTGGTGCTCGCCATTCACGGACGCCAAGATCCCCGGCGCTGGCAAGACCGCACCTGATCATCTACAGATAGGGGCACGCCAGAGCCAGCCTCAATCAACGCCTGTGGTCGGCGAATCGCTTGATCGCGGCGCTCAGCCCGCGTAGCGCTCCTGCAGCCCGGCCTCCGTGGCCGCGGCCACGCCCCGCTCGGTGATCAGGCCCGTCACCAGCCGCGCCGGCGTCACATCGAAGGCCGGATTGAAGCCGGCGCTGCCCGTTGGCGTCAGCTGCACCGTGGTGATCGCCCCATCCGGCGCCCGCCCCTGGATGTGGGTCACCTCCTCGGCGCTGCGCGCCTCGATCGGGATCTCGGCCACGCCATCGCCGATCGTCCAGTCGATCGTGGAGGCGGGCAGGGCCACATAGAAGGGCACGCCGTTGTCGTGGGCGGCCAGGGCCTTGAGGTAGGTGCCGATCTTGTTGCACACATCGCCGCGGCGGGTGGTGCGATCCGTGCCCACGATCACCGCATCCACCTGGCCGTGCTGCATCAGGTGGCCGCCGGCGTTGTCCACGATCACGGTGTGGGGCACGCCCTCCTGGCCCAGCTCATAGGCCGTGAGCGAGGCGCCCTGGTTGCGCGGCCGGGTCTCATCCACCCACACATGGATGTTGAGCCCGGCGCGGTGGGCCTTGTAGATCGGCGCCAGCGCCGTTCCCCAGTCCACCGTGGCCAACCAGCCGGCATTGCAGTGGGTGAGCACATTCAGCGTGGCGCCGGGCCTGCGGCTTGCCAGCTGCTGAAAGATCGCCAGGCCGTGCTCGCCGATCGCGTCGCACATCGCCACGTCCTCATCGGCGATGGCGGCGGCCTCCTGCCGGGCCGCCTCGGCGCGCTCGGCCTGCGGCAGCGGTGCAACCAGCGCCCGCACCCGCTCCAGCGCCCAGCGCAGGTTGATCGCCGTCGGCCGGGTGGCATTGAGTTGCGCAAACGCCGCCTCCAGGGCGGCATCGCTGGGGTCGGCCTGCAGGGCCAGCATCAGCCCGTAGGCGCCCGTCACGCCGATCAGCGGCGCCCCGCGCACCACCATCGTGCGGATCGCCTCGGCCGCCGCATCGCAGCTGCGCAGCGTGCGCGTCGTGAAGCGGTGGGGCAGCAGGGTCTGGTCGATCACACCGATCGCGTGGGAGCCCGGGCTGCCATCCGGCTCCAGCCAGATCGTGCGCCAGGCCTTGCCGTCGATGTTCATGGCTGCGGGAGGTGCGGATCAGCCCCTGATCATCCCTGGGGGCGGGCAGGCCGACGGGTGCTGATCAGGTGCAGCACCACAACCGGAACGATCCCGGCATGCACCGTCCCGCAATCCGTACAGCCTGTACAGAATCCCGGAGCCTGTCCCAGCCACAGCCACGCCCCCCCTTGGCCAGCTCAGATCGGCCGGTAGCCAAACCAGTCCGGCACCTGGCGCTGACTCAGGCCCTCAGGGTGGGGCTCCAGCTGCACGTGCCAGCGCTCACCGCCCAGCAGCTCCAGCTGCTCGATCGCCAGGCAGTCGTCCACGGCCGCCAGGTCATCCTTGTGCTGCTGCAGGGCGCCGCGCAGCCACTGCCGCTTGGCCGCTGCCTTGGCCGCCTGGGGCGAGCGGGCCACCACCAGGCCGAAATGATGCAGTTCCGCGAGGCAATCGGGGCGGTAGGCGCCCAGGTTCACAAACCACAGCCGCTCGGGCCGGGGCGCGGCCGGCTCGCGCCCGAGGCTCACCGCGAAGCCATCCACCGCCCGCAGCGCCAGGTAGCTGTCCAGGTGCAGGCCCTCACGCCTCCCGAACCACTGCCGCCGCAGCTCCGGAAGCGCCGCTTCGATCGTGGCGCCGGCCACGAAGCGCACGTCGTGGAGCTCGATGTGGCAGCCCGGGGCCCGGCCGCCCAGCACCGCCAGGAACAACTCGGGTGCGCTCACGGCTGTTGCTGGTCGGGCGGAGAAATCAGCGCCAGCATCCCAGCAGATGCGCTGTTGCTTGCTGGATGGGCACCGCGATGGATGTGCTGGTGGTGGATGGGCTGGCGGTGGATGTGCTGGTGGTTGGTGCGGGCCTCTCCGGGCTGGTTGCCGCACGCCGCTTGCAACAGCAGGGGCTGCGCGTGCGCGTGCTGGAGGCGCGGACGCGGCTGGGCGGGCGGATGGTGAGCCGCACCCTCAGCGATGGCAGCGTGGTGGATCTGGGCGGCCAGTGGGGCGGCACGACCCACCACCGCTTCGCGGCGCTGCTGAGCGAGCTGGGCATCAGCCGCTACCCCAGCCACTACACCGGAGACGGGATCTGGTGCTGGCGCGGTGAGCGGCTGCAGGCCCCCCTGGCGGCCCGCTTCGCCGACAGCCTCCTCTTCTTTGAACCCGATGCTCTGCACCTGGACGCCGAAGCGTTGGCGGCAGCCCAGGCCTTGCAGCGGGCCTTCTCGGAGCTGGTGGAGCGGATCGATCCGCACCAGCCCTGGCGCAGCCCCCAGGCCGAGTCGCTCGATCGGCTCAGCGTGGCCGCCTGGGCCGCACAGCACACCAGCCTTCCCCTGGCCCGGCTGCCGCTCGACTGGCTCTGCCGGGTGGGCGGCTCCGGCGGCTTCGAACCCTGGGAAACCTCGATCCTCCATCTCGCCTGGACCCAGGCGGTGGCACCCCAGGCCGAGAGCCCCGAAGCCTGGCTCGTGCAGGGCGGTGCCGGCTCGGTGGCCCAGCGGCTGGCGGCCGATCTCGACGCCCACAGCCCGGGCTGTCTGCAGCTCGGCGCACCCGTGCAGGCCATCGCCCAACAGGGCGACACGGTGCAGGTGCTCGCCGAAGGCCTGGCACCGCTGCAGGCGCAGGCCGTGATCGTGGCCGTGCCGCCACCGCAGCGGCTGGCGATCCGCTTTGAGCCGGCGCTGCCTGCCGCCCACCAGGCGCTGCTGCAGCGCACGGCCATGGGAGGCATGACCAAGATCCTGGCCCGCTACGCCCGTCCGTTCTGGCGCGAGCAGGGCCTCAACGGCCTGGGCATCGGCGATCGGCCCTGGCTGGAGCTCACCGCCGACAGCGGGCCGCCGAGCGGCCAGCCGGCCGTGCTGGCGAGCTTCGTGGCCGGCGAGCGGGCGCTGACGCTGGCGGCCCTGCCTGCTGCGCAGCGACGGGCGCTGATCCTGCAGGATCTCGCCGCCTACTGGGGTCCGGAGGCCGCCGAGCCGCTGGAGCTGGTGGAGCAGGCCTGGAACAGCGAGCCGTTCACCGGCGGCGCCTTCACCAGCTTCATCGCCCCGGGCTGCTGGACCAGCCACGCCCGCCTGGCCGCCGACGCCGAGGGCGGCCCCGGCCCCGCCCACCACGGGCGGGTGCTCTGGGCCGGCACCGAAGCATCCCCCCGCTGGCCGGGCTATTTCGAGGGGGCGATCGAAGCCGGTGAGCTGGCGGCCAGCGATGCCGCTGCGCTCCTGACGGCATGAGCCAACCGCCCTCCATCCAGGCCAGGGCCCGATGGGGCCATCAGCATCAGCGCCTGTCAGGGGCGCGGCATCGCCGACGCCTGAGTGCTGGCCGGGCGGCGGAAGTCGGCGAACAGCACGACAGCGCCGCTGCCGCTCTGGCTGATCTCAAGCTCCAGAAACGGCCCGCTCGCATCGCGACGCAGCCAACCGCTCACCCGACCGCTGTCTTCGGTTTCGACCAGCAGCACCCGGCAGCTGCGGGACTCGATCCAGCCGATCAGGGGTTCCACCCCCTGAAACGAGGGTTGGCCCTGGCGGTTGTGGCCCTGCACGGCCCCGGGGCAGCGGCGCGGCCAGGGCCACAGCCAGCCCGAGCGATCGCCAGGGGTGCAATGGGGTCAGCGTCTGAGGCGGCATGGCGGATTGGCATTCCAGGGCATCACGGCATCGTCCAGCAGGATGAGGAGATCGACTCCAGGGTGATGGATTTCTTCGATCGGCAATGGAGCTCCTACCGGGCGATCGTGGAGCACGACCTGATGGAGCACCGCGCCGTTGCCGCGGCCACCGCCGTCACCATCGACGCCTGGCTGGCTGCCCGCCCCGGCCATGCCCCTGCCGCGACCATGGTGGATCTGGGCTGCGGTGATCTGGCCCTGCTGGCCCCGCTGCTCCACCGCCTGCCCCTGGGCCGCTACACCGGGCTCGACCAGGCCGGTGTGGTGCTGCCGCTGGCTCAGGCGGCGCTTGGCGAGGTGCCTTACCCCACGCAATGGCTCGAAGGCGATCTGCAGGCCTGGGCCCAGGGCCAACTGGATCCCCCCAACGCCACCGCGGCACTGCAGAGCACCGACATCCTGCATTCGTCCTTCGCCATTCACCACCTCAACGACCAGGCCAAGAGCAGCTTCCTTGAGGCCGCACGCCGGCGCATCAACCCCAACGGCCTGTTCATCTGGGTGGATGTGTTTCGCGAGCCCGGCGAGAGCCGCACGGCCTACATCGAGCGCTACATCAACCGGATCCGATCAGGCTGGCACCAGCTCAATGCTGAGCAGCAGGACCACGTGATCAGCCACCTCACCAGCTGCGATCTCCCCGCCGATCGCGAGGCGATCACCGCTGCCGCCCGCGCAGCAGGCTGGCAGTGGCAGTGGGCCTGGCAGGGCGCGCACCAGGCCGAAGCTCTGGCGGTGCTGACGCCGGCCTGATTCAGGCGCTCAGCTGTGCTCCCGCAGGTCAGCTGTGCTCCCGCAGGAAGGCGATCGTGCCCTCCAGCTCCTCGCCGAAGCGATCGATCTCCTCGGGGGTGGTGGTGAAGCTGAGGCTGGCGCGGGCTGAGCCGGGGATGCCGTAAAGGCGATGCAGGGGCTGGGTGCAGTGGTGGCCGCTGCGGATGCAGATGCCGGCTGAATCCAGCAGGGCGGCGATGTCGTTGGCATGCAACCCATCCACCGTGAAGGCCGCCAGGGCACCCCGATCGGGCTGTTGCTCGGGCGTGGGACCCAGGATCCGCACGCCTTCGATCGCCCGTAGACGATCAAACAGCTGGCGGGTGAGCACCTGCTCCCAGGCGTGGATGCGCTCCAGGCCTAGGGCGTTGAGGTAGTCGAGGGCGGCGCCCATACCGATCGCTTCGCCGATGGCCGGCGTGCCCGCCTCAAACTTGTGCGGCAGCTCAGCCCAACTGCTGTGGTCCAGGTACACGTCCTGGATCATTTCGCCGCCACCAAGGAAGGGGGGCATCGCCTCCAGCAGGGCCTCGCGGGCCCAGAGGAAGCCCATGCCCGTGGGGCCGCAGAGCTTGTGGGAGCTGCCCACCAGGAAATCGCAGCCGAGCGCAGCCACATTCACCGGCAGGTGGGGCAGGCTCTGGCAGGCGTCCACCAGCACCAGGGCGCCGGCGGCATGGGCCAGCGGCACCACCTGCTCGATCGGGTTGAGGCAGCCGAGGGTGTTGCTCACCTGCACCAGACTCACCAACCTGGTGCGCTCGGTAATCTGGCTGCGCAGGTCCTCCAGATCGAGCTCGCCGCTTTCGGTGAGCCCGGCGTGGCGCAGCACGCAGCCGGTGCGCGCGGCCAGCAGCTGCCAGGGCACCAGGTTGGAGTGGTGCTCCATCACCGTGAGCAGCACCTCATCGCCGGGGCGCAGGTTGGCCTCGCCCCAGCTGCGGGCCACCAGATTGATCGCCTCACTGGCGTTGCGGGTGAACACGATCTCCCGCGGGCTGGCCGCTCCGACGAACGCCGCCACCTTGGAGCGGGCCCCCTCAAAGCCCTCGGTGGCCCGGGCGCTGAGCTGGTGGGCGCCACGGTGGACGTTGGCGTTGTCGTGGTCGTAGTAGTGCTGCAGGGCCGCCAGCACCTGACGGGGCTTCTGGCTGGTGGCGGCGTGATCCAGGTAGATCAGCGGCTGACCCAGGCAGGCCGTCTGCGCCAGCAGCGGAAAGTCGGGCCGGGTGAGGGCGGCGAGATTGCCAGCAGGCGGGTTGGCCGGGTGCAGATCGGACTGCACCGGGGACGCGGTCATGGTCATGGGCGCTCCCGAAGCAACAGCTGCAGGGGGTTCAAGGCCGCGGCCGCGGCCGGCAGCTCCCGCAGCACCTCGTCGCAGTACCCCCGCAGCAGCAGCTTGGAGGCCTGATCGGCGCCGATGCCACGGCTCTGCAGGTAGAAGAGCTCGTTCTGCTGCAATCGGCTCACGGTGGCGCCGTGGGCGCACTTCACGTCGTCCGCGACGATCTCCAGCTCGGGCTTGGTGTCCACCCGGGCCCGATCTGAGAGCAGCAGGGTGCGGCTGAGCTGGGCGGCGTTGGTCTGCTGGGCCTTGCGGGGCACCTGCACAGCGCCGCTGAACACGCTGCGTCCAGCCCCATCGGCCACCACTTTGTGGAGCTGGTCCAGCTCGCCATCGGGCCCTTCAAATCGCACATGGCTGTGGGTGTCTGCCAGGTCGTGACCATCCACGAGCTGCAGGGCCCGCAGGCGGGTGTGGGCCGCCCCTGCCACCTGGCAGATGCGGGGCTCCAACCGGCTCAGGGCCCAGCCGCCCACGGCCGTGGTGAGCTGCAGGGCACTGGCGGGGGCCTGGCTGATGGCCAGATGACTGAGCAGGCTGGCGCGGGAGTCGCCCGGGGCCAGCACCCCGAGCTGGAGCCGGGCGCCACGGCCGAGCTGGACCACGGTCAGCAGGCTGGTGGCATTGGCAGCGCTGGAGCTGTGATGCTGCAGCAGCTCCAGGCTGGCCCCGTCCTCCAGGATCAGCACCAGTTGCAGGGCCAGCAGGCCAGGTGCAGAGCCGGCCGCGATGCTGAGCTGCAAGGGCCCCGCGGCCCCGCTCACCCGCAATGCCAGGCAATGGGGCGAAGCGCCCTGGTTGAGTTGCACCGGCCAGGCGCCGGTGCTGCCGGTGGCCTGCAGCACCTGGTGGCTCAGCTGCTGCGCTTCAGCGGGCTCCAGACGGGTGATCCCATCGGGGAACTCGGCAAGGGCGAAGGGATCGGCGCCACTCCAGGGCTCTGCAGCCACGGCTTGCAGGGGCGCCAGATCGGTGAAGCGCCAATCCTCCTGGCGGCGGCCCGGCAGCGGCGATCCGGCCAACGCGGCCAACCACTCGGCGGTTGCCGGCAGCGCAACGGCAGGCATCAGGCCACCTCCACCGGATCGCGCCCGAGGGCGGCCAGCTCCTGATCCACCCAGTCGTACCCCGTGCGCTCCAGCTCAAGGGCCAACTCCTTGCCGCCCGTGCGCAGGATCCGGCCAGCGGCCATCACGTGCACATAGTCGGGGGTGATCAGATCCAGAAGCCTCTGGTAATGGGTGATCAGCAGGGTCGCGTTGTCGGGGCCGGCCAGCTGATTGACACCATCGGCAACGATCCGCAGCGCATCGATGTCGAGGCCGGAATCGGTCTCATCGAGAATGGCCACCAACGGCTCCAGCAGGGCCATCTGCAGGATCTCGTTGCGCTTCTTCTCGCCACCGGAGAAGCCTTCATTGACACTGCGCTCAAGGAAAGCCGGATCCATCTGCACCACCTTGAGACGCTCGCGCACCAGATCCTCGAAAGCGAAGGTGTCGAGCTCCTCCTCGCCCCGCTCAGCGCGGCGGGAGTTGGTGGCGACCCGCAGGAATTCCAGGTTGCTGACGCCCGGAATCTCCACCGGATACTGGAACCCCAGGAACAGACCGATCCGGGCCCGCTGCTCCGGATCCAGCGCGAGCAGATCGGCGCCGCGGTAGTGCACCGATCCAGCCGTGACGGTGTAAGCGGGATGGCCGGCCAACACCTTGGAGAGGGTGCTCTTGCCACTGCCATTGCGTCCCATCACGGCATGGATTTCACCAGCCCGGATCGACAGGTTCACCCCCTTGAGGATTGGCTGATCATCCACGCAAGCGTGGAGATCGCGAATGTCCAGCAGCAGTGGAGCGTCGGGGCGAATCACAGCAGGAAAATCAAATGGAAAAGAACGAAAACGGAATGCAGGAATGGTGAGGGAGAATCATGCGGCGGGCGCGGGCAGGCTCATCACCCCACAGACCCCTCGAGCTTGAGGGCCAGCAGCTTGTCGGCCTCGGCGGCAAACTCCATCGGCAGCTGGTTGAATACATCGCGGCAAAAGCCGCTCACCATCATCGAAACCGCTTCTTCAAAGCCAATGCCACGGCTTTGGAGGTAAAAAAGCTGATCCGCGGAAATGCGGCAGGTGCTGGCCTCATGCTCCACCACCGCATCAGGCTGCTGGGAGCGGATGTAGGGGTAGGTGTTAGCGGCCGCCTGATCGCCGATCAGCATCGAATCGCACTGGCTGTAATTTTTGGCACCCACAGCCTTCGGGCCGATCTGCACCAAGCCGCGATAGCTGTTGGAGGAGTGGCCAGCGCTGATCCCCTTGCTCACGATCGTTGAGCGGGTGCGGGGGCCCACGTGAACCATCTTGGTACCGGTGTCGGCCTGCTGGCGGTTGTTGGTGAGGGCAACGGAATAGAACTCGCCCACCGAATCAGCTCCCTGCAGCACACAACTGGGATACTTCCAGGTGATGGCGGAGCCGGTTTCGACCTGGGTCCAGCTGATCCGACTGCGAACACCACGGCACTGGCCACGCTTGGTGACGAAGTTGTAGATACCTCCCACCCCATTTTCATCACCGGCATACCAGTTCTGCACCGTGGAATACTTGATGGAGGCATCATCAAGAACCACCAACTCCACCACGGCGGCGTGCAATTGGTTGGTGTCAAACATGGGAGCGGTGCATCCTTCCAGATAGCTCACCGAAGCACCTTCTTCAGCCACGATCAGGGTGCGCTCAAACTGTCCCGTATCGGCGGAGTTGATGCGGAAATAAGTTGAGAGTTCCATCGGGCACTCCACACCCTTCGGGATGAACACGAAGGAGCCATCACTGAAGACGGCAGAATTGAGGGCCGCAAAAAAGTTGTCGTTACTGGGCACCACCGTACCCAGATAGGCCTCAATCAGCTCGGGATGCTCCTTCACAGCCTCGCTGATGGAGCAGAAGATCACCCCATGCTCCGCCAGCTTCTCCTTGTAGGTGGTGGCGATCGAAACACTGTCGAACACCGCATCGACAGCCACGTTGGAAAGACGCTTCTGCTCGCTCAGGGGTATTCCAAGCTTGTCAAACGTTTCCAGCAGCTTCGGATCCACCTCGTCGAGGCTGGCCTTCTTCTCCTGTTGCTTGGGAGCCGCGTAGTAAATGATGTTCTGGTAGTCGATCGGCGGATATCCCAGAGCCGCCCAATCGGGCTCGGCCATCTGCAACCACTGGCGATAGGCCCGCAGCCGGAACTGCAACAGAAAATCCGGCTCGTCTTTTTTCGACGAAATCAGCCGCACCACGTCCTCGCTGAGGCCTTTGGCGATCTTTTCGGTTTCAATGTCCGTGACGAAGCCGTGCTTATACGGCTGCGAAACAAGGTCGCCAACGGTTGCGGTGGTGCTCATGGCAATCAGCCGACTCAGCCGGCAGTAAGGGCTTTCACGTCGTCGAGAGAAATCGTCTGCTGCTCACCGCGAAACGGATTGTCTTCGGTGAGGAACAACATGCAGTGGCACTCCTTGCGCTCCCGCATCGGCACGCAGGGGCAGTTCCAGAAGGCCTGGGACACCTCAGCCTGCTTGTCTTCGTAGTGACGACAGGGGCAGAGAGCACCACCGAGCTCGTCCTTGTGCTTGGCGAGGCCAGCCAGAACGACAGCGGTGACACCGGGATCGCTGCAGAAGTAAGTGCCCGTGCGCTGGGCGTAGGTTTCGGCGAACTTCCGAATCACCTCGAGGCTGTCGGAGGTCGGGCTGGCCGCGGCGTCGGACATGGCTCGAAGGGGGTGATGGTCAGATCGCACTGGACGGGACAAGACCGAGCGGAGCAGCGGCCTGGATCACGGACTTCCAGATACGAAACACCTGGGTTTCGTTACTGATGCAGCCTAGAGCACCGGCGATAGGCCTGGTGGCTCGATGAGGAGTGCATTGTGCCGGCCCGATCCCCAACCGCTGGCAGGACATGGCATCGTGATGGAGTTCGGCGGCAGCCATGAGCGCCACACCCCAGATCTCCCGCCAACACACCGACCCTGCGTCGACCCGGGAAGCGGTGCTCAGCCTGTTGCTGCGGCAGGGAGAGGCGACTGCCGGCGAGTTGGCTCAACACCAGTCGGTGTCGGTGCAGATCATGCGTCGCCATCTGCGCAGCCTGGAAGACGATGGCTTTGTGGAAGCCAGCCCCGCTCCCGAAGGTCCGGGCCGACCCAGCAATCGCTGGCGCCTCACGGCCAAGGGACAGGGGCACTTTCCCGATGGCAGCGACCACTTCGCCCTGGGCCTGCTGCAGTCGTTGGCCGGCAGCCTGCCCTCGGAAACCCTTCAGGAGCTCCTGAATCAGCAGGCTCTCCAGCAGGCGGGCGTGTACCGGGGCCAGATCGGCGAAGGGGCGCTGCAACAGCGGCTCGAGCGGCTTGTGGAACTGCGCCGTCAGGCGGGATACATGGCCGAATGCGTCCAGGATCCCAACGACGACCAGGCCTGGGTGGTCAGCGAATTCCACTGCTCGGTGATGCGCATCGCTGAGCAGTTCCCCTGCGTCTGCGACCAGGAGCTGCAACTGATCCGCTACACCTTTCCCGACTGCCAGGTGGAGCGGGTCCAATGGCGCCTGGAGAAAGGTCACTCCTGCGGCTTCCGCCTGGTTCCGGGCCGTGACGCCTGAGCCATTCAGCCCTGCCGCCGACAGCCCGCTGACCCTGGCGGAGCTGGAGGAGCTGGAGGCCACCCTGCTGCCGGCGCTGGAGCGGCACCACCTCAGGCTTCTGGCCCATGGCCTGCGCACCCTGCAGACCATCGCTCGTTCAACGGTGGCGCCAGCCGCGGCTGCAGCCCTTCAGCCCGCTGCCCTTCCTGATCGAGCCGCCATCGACGCCTGGGTGCGGCAGCAGCCCCCGATCGCGGACGACGCCGCTTTTCAGGCGGCCCTGGTGGAGCAACTGATGGCAACGGGGTGGCAACTGGAGCGCATTGCGGCTGAGCTGGGCCGGTCACCACTGACCCTGAAATTGGCTGACCTGAGCGCCTGGGCCACCCGCCAGGCCGATCGGCGCCTGGGGCAGGGCAACACTCGGCCCAGCTAGGGCAGGGCCACCAGCAGCACCCCCAGCACCGCCAGCAGGGCCGCCAGCACACCCTGGGGCCCGGGGCGATCCCCCTCCAGGGGCGCCAGGGGCACCGCCATCACCGGAGCGGTGGCCAGCAGGGCCACGGCCAGCCCACCGGGGAGCCGGGCCAGTGCCAACTGCTGCAGACCGATGCCCGCACTGGTGCCCAGCAGGGTGGCCACCAGCACCAGAGGCCAGCGCCGGCCCGCCGGCCTGGGTTGAGGCCGGCGCAGATGGGTCAGCAGCCCCCCCAACAGGGGCAGCAGCACCAGCGTGGCGGCCACCAACCGCAGGGTGGCGGCATGCCAGGGATCCAGGCCCGACGTGCGCAGGGCGGCACGGGCCAACAGGGCGCCGGCACCGCCGCACAACAGGGCCGCCAGGGCCAGCCACACCCCCAGGCGCTGGGACGCCACCTGCCCACCACCTGGTGCGGGCATCGTCCGCTGCCGAGCCACCACCACCACCGCCAGGCTGATCAGGGCAACCCCCAGCCACTGGCGCGGCGCGGGCCACTCGGCCAGCAGCAGGCAACCGGCCGCCGCCGTCACCGCCGGCCCGCCGGCATCAAAGGTGAGGGTGCGGCGGGTGCCGAGCCGTCGCAGGGCCGCGAAGTAGAAGCTGTCCCCCAGGGCAATGCCCACAACCCCGCTGAGCAGCAGCAGACCGGTGGGCCCCAGCGGCAGGGCCGCGCCGCTCCCCACCAACAGCGGCACCTGCAGAGCCAGGGCGATCAGGTTTTTGAGCAGATTCAGCTCGGCCGGGGCGAGGGACGTGGGCAGCCGGCGCCACAGACCACTGGCCAGGGTCCAGCAGAGGGCGGCGGCCAGGGCAGCAGCCACACCGATCGCCACCGCCGCTCCCCTCCACGCCTTGCGATCATCGCCAAAGCCACTGCGCCCCCGTGGACGAAATCCGCCCCGAGTCGATCGCCGATGCCCTCAGTTTCTTCCGGCTGAGCTGCGGCCGCTGGCACTCCCAGCGCAGCAGCCATCACCTGCTGCACCGGCGGGCCGAGGCGGGAGGCTCCTTCATTCAGGTGGTGGAGCTCGCCGCCACCGACCCGCGGCTGATCGCCATTGCCGAGCTCCATGGCGAAAACCCCGCCGGCCTGGTGGGCGGCTGCCGGGTCACCTGGAATGCCTCGATGGCCTGGGACAAAGCGGGTGAAGCGCACGAAGGCGAGAGCGTGTTCGGCCTGATCCCCACCGATGCATGTGGACGGACCGGACTCCTGCTGCGCGACCGTGGCTACGCCGAAACGGCCCCCGTCGCCGGACAGTTCGCCATGGATGAACGCGATGGCCTGCTGCTCACCACCAGCTACGAAACGATGAACAGCCTGGAGCGGTTCAGCTTCGCCGGGCCCAACGTGCGCCTGCGCACCAGCACCGTGGAAGGCCTCTCCAACACGGCCTCGTTCTGCGTGGAAACCCGAGTGCTGGCCAGCCCGGAGCCCGCGCCCGCCAGCACCGGCGCGGCGCGGGCAGCAGGGCAACCGCTCTCGCCCCTGGGATGGTGACGAACGTTACGGACTGTGAGCCCTGCCAGGGGCAGCTGAACCCAGCCCCAACCGCACTTCTACGATCCGCAGCGACGGATGCTGATGTCGTGTGGCCCTGCCCCTCCTGAAGTACGCGCCCACCACCCAGAACTCGCGGGTCAACCCGCTGCGGGTGGGCTCGGATGAGGATCCCAAAGCCGTGGCCATGGACAAGGCCATGGATCGCGAAGACCAGAACTTCGTGATCGAAGCGGCGTATCGCCAGATCTTCTTCCACGCCTTCAACGTCGACCGGGATCGCACCCTGGAGTCCCAGCTGCGCAACGGCCAGATCACGGTGCGGGATTTCATCCGCTCCCTCTGCCTGTCGGACACCTTCACTCGCAGCTTTTACAACCTCAACAGCAATTACCGGGTGGCCCGCCATCTGGTGGAGAAGCTGCTGGGCCGCACCACCCACGGCAAATCCGAAGAGATCGCCTGGTCGGCGGTGCTCATGACCCGCGGCGTGCGCGGCATGGTCGATGACATCCTCGACAGCCAGGAATATCTCGAGGCCTTCGGGTACGACACCGTGCCGTACCACCGCAACCGCGTGGTGGGCTCCCGGGATCTGGGAGAAAGCCCGTTCAACCTCACCAGCCCCCGCTACGAGGCGTACTACCGCGGCATCCTGGGCTTCCCCCAGGTGGTGTACACCGGTGGCCCCGCCAAGAGCATTCCGGCCCGCTCCCGCCAGCGCCGCGGCGGCTTCCCCGAGGACTACCTCCCCTGGGTGCGCAACCTGCCAGCCATGCGCAGCCAAGGTGGCGCCTCCGGCAACACCACCATGGACTATCTGGCCAAAGTGCCGTACCGCAGCATCGGCCGCTGAACGCAGCAACCAATCGGATGACGGGCGGCCTGCGGGCCGCCTTTTTTGTGCCCGTCGGACGACGGCCCTGATGCACCAGCCGTCAGCATCCACTGACCACTCAACGGCAAAATCCGCCGGCAATGGGAAAGTCGTCCACACTGATCCCAAAAGAAATCTGTTGCCGTGACACAGGCCCTCACTTCGTTGGCACGCATGACCCTGCGGCAGCTGCGCCAGGTCGCCAGCGATCTGGGTGTGAGCCTGTACAGCCGCAAGTCAAAGGATGAGCTCCTGACGGCGATCAACCGACGCCAGGACGACACCCCCCGCACGCTCAAGGAGATTGAAGCGGAGTTGCCACCGGCACCCCGCCCGCCCGAATCCAGCACCAGCGTGGTGTTCCTGCCACGCGATCCCCAGTGGGCCTATGTGTTCTGGGAGATTTCCGAGGCTGATCGGGGGGAGGCCCTGGCCGCCGGGGCCTCCCAGCTGTGCCTGCGCGTGGCCGATGTCACCGGCCTGGCGGGCGGCTCCGCCCATCCCCACACCCTTCAGGAGGTGGTGGTCGACAGCCATGCCACCGAGTGGTATCTGCCGGTGCCCCTGAGCGACCGCGATTACCGGGTGGAACTGGGTTACCGCAAAGGCTCCGGCGGCGGCTGGATCTCGCTGGCCTTCTCGTCGGTGGCCCGCGTCCCTGCCCTGCACCCCAGTGAGCAGATCCTCGATCAGTTCGTGCCCTTCTCGCTCGACACCGCTCCGGCCACCCTGCTCACCCCGATCGAACCGGCTGACGCCGGCCTGCACGAGCGTCTCTACCAAACGGCGACGGCCCGTTGGCGGCGCCTGGGCCGGGGTTCAGAGGCCTTCCACGAACTCGAACAGGCCGGCATCGACACCAGCGAATTGAACGCCTCCGGCGCCGGCATCTGGGCCAGTGGCCGCAACGAATCCGGCATCGGCGGTGTGGCCGCCCGACAACGCTCTTTCTGGCTGGTGGCCGATGCCGAGCTGATCGTCTACGGCGCCACCGATCCCTCCGCCCGCCTCACCATCGGTGGCGAAGCGGTGCCCCTCTCCGCCGATGGCACCTTCCGCGTGCAGGTGCCCTTCCGCGATGGTCAACAGCTCTACCCGATTGAGGCGATGGCCGCCGACGGGGAGCAGAAGCGCAACATCACGCTGGAGTTCAACCGCTCCACCCCGGAAGACAACAGCAACCCTGCCGACAAGGCGATCAGCGAATGGTTCTGAAACGCGCTGCCGTGGCCCTCACCCCGCTGGCGGGGGCCCTGGCCTTTCCCCTGATCGTGCCGGTGGTCCTGATGCGATTGGGTCTGCCCGCCGCCATGCTCAGTGCCGTGCTGATCGGCACCGCCTGGTTTGTGGTGATGCTCCGTACAGCCGAGATGCCTGGCCACCACTGAGCTGAACCCGGGCCCCAACCTGTCCATGGACGCATCGTGGGAACCCTGATGGCAGCCGCAGCAGGCCGCCATCGCCAACCCCTTTCGTTGCCCCAACCCCCTGAGCCAGCCGCTCGCCTGGGCCAGCGCCCTGGGCCTGGCCGTGGCCAGCTGCAGCGCTGAAGCCCAGCTGCTCGGACAGCCGGCCCCCCAAAAGCCCCTGCCCGAGGGCATCGAGCTGGCCTTCAACCACAACGACACCCGTCGCTACCGCAGCCCGATCAGCGGCCAGTGGCGCCAGGGGGATGATCTCGAAGCCTTTGTACTGGCCAGCATCCGGGAGGCCAAACGGGAAATTCTGGTGGCGGTGCAGGAGCTGTCGCTGCCGAAAGTGGCCGAAGCCCTGGCGGCGCGCCACCGCGACGGGCTGACGGTGAAGGTGGTGCTGGAAAACACCTACAGCACTCCCTGGAGTGAAGAGCACCCGGCCGATCTGGCGCCGCACCAGCGCACCCGCCACGAGCAGCTCAAGGCGCTGGGCTGGGGTGATGCGGTGGCCATCCTGCAGCGGGCCGGGGTGCCCCTGATCGACGACACCGCCGACGGCAGCGCCGGCAGCGGCCTCATGCACCACAAATTCATGGTGGTGGACCGGGCGGTGGTGGTGACCGGATCGGCGAATTTCACCCCCTCCTGCATCCACGGCGATCCGGGCGCTGGGCGCAGCCGCGGCAACGTCAACCACCTGATGCGGCTCCACAGCCGCGAGCTGGCCCACAGCTTTGTGGCCGAATTCGAGCGGATGTGGGGCGATGGCCCCGGCGGCCTGCCCGACAGCCGCTTCGGCCTTGGCAAGGGCGGCGGCGAGGCCCAGCAGGTGCACGTGGGGCAAACGCCGGTCACGGTGCTGTTCGCACCCCATCGCCGCCGCGATCCCCACCAGGGCCTGAGGCTGCTGGAGGAGCTGCTCTCCGGCACCCGGAAGCAGCTGGACCTTGCGCTGTTTGTGCTCTCGGAGCAAAGCCTGGCCAATGCCATGGCCCAGCTGCAGGAACAGGGGGTGACCATCCGGCTGCTGGCCGATCCCGGCTTCGCCAACCGCGCCTTCAGCGAAGTGCTGGATCTGCTCGGCACCCAGCTGCCCGACCACCGCTGCGGCCTGGAGGCCGCCAACCGTCCCTGGCAGCGCCCCCTCGAGGGTGTCGGCACGCCGCGGCTGGCCAGCGGCGACAAGCTCCACCACAAACTGGCTGTCATCGACCAGCGCACCGTGATCACCGGCTCCTTCAACTGGAGCCCCAGCGCCGCCCACCAGAACGACGAAACCCTGCTGGTGTTCGACTCGCCCCTGCTGGCGGCCCACTTCGGCGCCGAGATCGACCGGCTCTGGAAAGGCGCCGAGCTCGGCATCACCCCTCGGCTGCAGCGCAAACAGGCGCGGCAGCAGGCGCGCTGCGGCAGTGGGGTTCAGCGGAGCTGAGCCCGTTGAAGCGCTGCGGCACCCCCAGGCCAGCCACCACCGGTGAACAGCGTGGAACCCCAGAACACCACATCTGGGGATTCGCACTTACCATCCACCCGTCTGCAGGATCCAGAGGAGCCCATGAAGACCCTGGTGAAAACCAGCGGCCTGGTGAAATCGCTGGCGAACTCCTTGCTCCTGCCGGCCGAGGACACCACCCCTGCTGCACCTGTTGTGTACACCACGGCGATCCGCAGCGAGGGGAGCCTCAGCGAATCCCTGGCCGGCATCACCATGCTGGCCAACCAGCTGGGCTTCACCCAGGCGCCCGAAACCCTCTACGCCGCCGATGGCCTGAGCGCCGCCTTCCACGCCGACCACGGCGACCACGCGATCAGCCTGGCGGTGGAATGCAACCCCCGCCAGCAGACCGTTGCCCTCGCGGTGAGCGGACTCAACAACCACGAGACCTTCGAAGCCTTCCACCAGGTGTCCAGAACCCTGTTCGGCGACTGCTGAACGGCTCCAGCGCCCCTACGCTGGAGCCCTGTCTCCGCCCCAGGGCCATGGATTCGCTGCAGGCCTCCCGCAACACCTCGGCCACCCTGGATGCGATCCAGCTGATGCTGCGCGACCTGCACACCCGCCACGACGAGATCCGCCACCGCGCCGCGTTCCGGGGTTGCACCAAGGAGCTGCTGGCGGTGCAGCAGGAGCTGGTGGATTACTTACTCGCCAAGAAGAGCCAGCTGATGGGGCACGTGGATCCGGTGAGCGGCGGCACCCGCAACTACAACTCCTTCGTCTGAGTGACCCGTTGAACTCGAGCGCCAGGGTCGTGGTCGTCGGGGCCGGACCGGCCGGGGCCAGCCTGGCCCTGCTGCTGGCCCGCTCCGGCGTCGCCGTCACCCTGGTGGAAGCCAGCTCCAGCCTGGCGCGCCAGTTTCGTGGCGAAGCATTGATGCCCTCGGGCCTGGAGGCCCTGGCCGCCATGGGGCTGACCGACCTTCTTGAGGCCGTGCCCCACCGGCCCCTTCAGGGATGGCGCTTTGTGCTCAATGGCCGCGAGCTGTTCCACGCCAACGAACCCCTCGGCGGCGATCCCCAGCGGCCCTGCACCCTGGTGAGCCAGCCCGCCCTGCTGGAGGCCCTGCTGCTGCAGGTGCAATCCTGCCCATCGTTTGCCCTGGAGCGGGGCCAGCCCGTGTCTGATCTGCTCTGGCACCAAGGACGGGTGGCAGGGGTGCGGCTCCGCGACGGACGGCATCTGGACGCCGAACTGGTGGTGGCCTGCGACGGCCGGGCCTCGCTGCTGCGGCAGAAGGCCGGGCTGGAGCTGGTGAAAGGGGCCAGCCCCATCGATCTGCTCTGGTTCCAGCTGGCCTGCCCAGTCCCCTCACCGCTGCAAGGCAGTTTCACCACCCTGGTGGGACCGGAGGGGGTGTTCAGCGCTTTCGACAGCGCCGGTGGGGGCCTGCAGCTGGGATGGGTGCTCGACAAGGGGGAGCGCGTACCCACCCACTCCACAGGCGACTGGATCGAGCGGATGGCCCAGCTCAGCCCACCGGAACTGGCCGCCTGGCTGCGGCAGTGGCAGAACGGCCTGGGCGATCCCAGCCGGCTGGCGGTGCAGGTGGGGCTGGCGGAGCGTTGGTGGATCCCCGGCCTGCTGCTGCTGGGCGATGCGGCCCATCCGATGAGTCCGGTGCGGGCCCAGGGGATCAACATGGCCCTGCGCGACGCCTGGGTGGCCGGCGCGCGGCTGCTGCCCCTGTTGAAGCCAGCGCCAGGGCCGTCACAGCCCGGCGCCCCTCCAACCGAAACCACCGCCATCACCGCCCTGGATGCGGTGCTCGCCGCGATCGAAGCGGAGCGGAGGCCGGAAATCACGACGCTGCAGGCCCTCCAGGCCGTCGAAGCCGCCCGGGGAGACCGGCTGCGCCGCCAGAGCTGGCTGCGCAACGGGCTGGCCCTGGCCGCCCCCCTGGTCGGCCCGGCGATCGCCGCCCACTGGAGCCATCAACAGCAACCGCTGCGCCAGGGACTATCGGAGCTGCCCGTGCTGCCGGTGCTGCCGGTGCTGCCGGCGCCGCCATGATGGAGGCCAACTTGACAGAACGATGGCTCCCACCTGGATCGATCCTGCCCTCGCTCCCCGGAGGCGCCGCTGGCCCCAGGCGACCAAGGCTGCTGGCTTTGCACTCAGTGCTGGCTTTGCACTCAGTGCCGGCTTGGCGCTCGGCCTGATCGGTCTGCTGGCTCCCCCCCTGCAGGCATCTCCCAAGGATCCGCCCTATCCCTCCATGGATCAGCTGCGGGAGCTGCAGCTCCACACCTTTGCCTGCGGGCGGGACAACACCGCCGAGAGTTGCGCCAAGGCACGCACCATGGCCGATCCCCTGATGGACCATCCCCGCCTGGGGGCCAGCTGCAAGGACGCCATCTGGACCATTCGCCAACGGGCCCTCCCCGCAGCCACCAACAGCTACGAGCGGCGCGAAGCCCTCAATCGCGCCGGCCAGGATCTGTTGCCCTTCTGCAAACAGCAAACCCGCACGGTGGCGCCCAGCAAAACCGACGACAAGCCCAAGGAGAAAAAGGGGTTCGGCCTGATCCCCGGCTCCTGAGCCTGGCTGCGCCGGCTCGTGCTGGAGCTCAGGGCGTCTTCGGGGGCTGAATCAGATCGAGCACCTGGTGGGCCGTGGTGTCCATGAACGCCATCGACCAGCCCGTCTGCACAACCGCCTGATCGGCCAGCGCACACAGACCACTGCGCTGGCCGGTGGCCTCGCAGCTCGCCGAAAGACCCAGCAGGGCATTGGTCAGCTTGCCGCGCAGACAGGTTTCCTTGCCACGGCGATGGATCACCGCCTCGGCTGCGATGCGGCTGCGTTCCACGGCCTGATCGAAGGGGAGGGCGCGAGCCCCTCCCATCACCGCGGCCTGGCTGATCGACGTACCGGCAACCGCCGTGACCGCAGCCAGCGTCAGCCCCAGGGCCGTAAACAAGCCCAGCGACGGCCATCCCTGCCGGGCCTTCCGACCCCACTCCACAGGCATCACACGCACCCACCAGCCTGCTTTGAACGCTAGCCAGTTCCGGGCGGGCGGCCCACCAAGGCTAATTTGGTGCCCCCAACGCCCCGGTGGCTCGGCCGATGACCAGCAGCAGTCCTGTGAGCGTCCGGCACATTCCCCTGCCCCAACCCTTCACCGACCAGAAGCCGGGCACCTCGGGACTGCGCAAAAGCAGCCGGCAGTTCCAGACGCCGCACTACCTCGAAAGCTTCATCGAGGCGAGCCTGCAGGTGCTGCCGGGCGTGGCCGGTGGCACGCTCGTGGTGGGCGGTGATGGGCGCTACGGCAACCGCGAGGCCATCGCCGTGATCGCCCGCATGGCTGCGGCCCACGGCGCGGCCCGGCTGATCACCAGCACTGGCGGCATCCTCTCCACCCCAGCCGCCTCCCACCTCATCCGCCAGCACGGGGCGGTGGGGGGGGTGATCCTCTCGGCCAGCCACAACCCCGGCGGCCCCGACGGCGATTTCGGCGTCAAGATCAACGGTGCCAACGGTGGCCCCACTCCGGAATCGATCACCGACGCGATCTACGCGACCACCCGGCAGCTGGACGGCTACCGGATCTGTGAGGGCGGCAGCGACCCCGACCTCTCCACGCCCGGCCAATGCCGCATCGGCAACCTGCAGGTTGAGGTGATCGATGGCGTCGACGACTACGTGGCGCTGATGCAGCGCCTGTTCGATTTCGACCAGATCAGCGATCTGCTGCGGGGCGACTTCCCCATGGCCTTCGATGCCATGCATGCGGTGACCGGCCCCTACGCCAGCCGCATCTTCGAAGAGGTGCTGGGGGCGCCCGCCGGCACCGTGCGCCATGGCATCCCCCTGGAGGATTTCGGCGGCGGCCACCCCGATCCCAACCTGACCTACGCCCATGAGCTGGCCGAGCTGCTGATGGGCAGCGACGCCTACCGCTTCGGTGCCGCCTGCGACGGCGACGGCGACCGCAACATGATCCTGGGCACCCGCTGCTTCGTGAACCCCAGCGACAGCCTGGCGTTGCTCACCGCCAACGCCACCCTCGCTCCCGGCTACGCCGATGGCCTGGCCGGCGTGGCTCGCTCGATGCCCACCAGCGCCGCCGCCGATGTGGTGGCCAAAGAACTGGGGATCTCCTGCTTCGAGACGCCGACGGGTTGGAAGTTCTTCGGCAACCTGCTCGATGCCGGTCGCATCACCCTGTGCGGCGAGGAGAGCTTCGGCACCGGCAGCAACCACATCCGCGAGAAGGACGGGCTCTGGGCGGTGTTGTTCTGGCTGCAGATTCTGGCCAGACGGCGTGAGCCGGTGAGCCGGATCATGGCGGAGCATTGGAGCCGTTTCGGCCGGCACTACTACTCCCGCCACGACTACGAGGCGATCGCCAGCGACGCCGCCCACGGCCTCTACGACCGGGTGAAGAGCCTGCAGCCTGGGTTGGTGGGGCAGAGCTTCGCCGGGCGCACCGTCGCCACCGCCGACGACTTCGCCTACACCGACCCGGTGGATGGCTCCCTCACCAGCGGCCAGGGCCTGCGCCTGCTGCTCGACGACGGCAGCCGGGTGGTGCTACGGCTCTCGGGCACCGGTACCCAGGGCGCCACGCTGCGGGTGTACCTGGAGAGCTACGTGCCCCCCGGCGGCAACCTCAACCAGGATCCCCAGGTGGCCCTGGGCGATCTGATCACGGCGATCGATGCACTGGCGGAGATCAAGACGCGCACCGGCATGGATCGCCCCACCGTGATCACCTGAGGCAGGCGGGGCGATCCAGGCTTGCTAAGGAGGCGACACTCATGCGCATGGGAGCAACGGCCCTGCTGGCCGCCCCGGCCCAGGCGGAGCCGGTGCGCTGGAGTGGCAATGGCCACCTCTATGAGGTGGTGATGGTGCCCGAGGGCATCACCTGGCCACGCTCACCTCGGCCGAGAAAAACCGGTTCGTCTGGTCGCTGATCGCCAATCAACCCCGCTTCTGGAGCACCAGCCTCCGCCAGGGCCAGACCGACGGCGTCGGCCCCTGGATCGGCCTGGTGCAGATTCGCCACCAAGCGCAGGAGCCCAAGGGCGGCTTGCAGTGGATCAGCGGCGAGCCCTGGCCTATGCCAACTGTGCGTGGTGCGCGCCAAGCGACCGGTGGCCTACATCGTCGAATTCGATCGTCAGCGACTCAAATGACCGTGACCCAGAGATGTCCGATTGGACTGCAAGAGGTCACAATGCGGCGGCAAGCACCGATAGTGCCAACCCTTCATGGATTCCAGCGTTCACGTCACGGCCGTGATCACCCATCGCGTCCGTCCTGGCCGTGAACCGGGATACGAAGAGTGGATCAAGGGAATTGCCACAGACTCTCGCAGCTTCGAGGGATACCTGGGATCCCACATCATCCGCCCCGAACTCGGCGTCTCGCCTGATCACGTGATCGTGGTGCAGTTCGACACATGCCCGCATCTCGAGGCCTGGATGCAATCGGACGTGCGAAAGAGCTGGGTCGAGCGCGTCAAGCCGTTGATCAGGGAGCAGGAATCCATCAAGGTGATCACAGGCCTGGAGCCCTGGTTCCAGTTACCCGGACAACCCTCGCGCCCTGCTCCAAAGCGGTACAAGCAGGCCATCCTGGTGTGGCTTGGCGTCGCAGGTCTGTCCTTGGTGGTGGGCCCCCTTTTGGCCACTCTGCTGGCCTCGTGGCCCGAGTTTCTCCGCATCTTGATCAACACGGGGATCACCGTGGCTCTGCTCACCTATTGGGTGATGCCATTCCTGACCCGCTCCTGCAAGGGTTGGCTGTTCCGATGAACTGGAAAGAAGGAAAGTGGATCCTGCTAGCCGGAGCAGCGGCGGCCGGGATCCTCTTAAGCGGCCATCCAACAACACCCCAGCTAGCGCGATGCCCCGAGATCGGCAGACTTCCGGGCATCGTGCTGGGGATGGTTGTTGCCACAACAATCATCCATACATTGGTCACTTCGATCCAAGCAGATCTGGTTCACACAAAACGACTCAGCACCTGGTGCTCATTAAGCAGCAGAAGGCGCCACTTTCTGATTGCCATTGGCGCACTCATGACGGCAGCCACATGTTCCTGGACATTCTCCTGTGGGCATGGGTCTACCGCTACGTCGGCGCCATACAGAGCCTGGAAGCCAGCTTGTATTTCTCCGGCATCACATTCACAACAGTGGGATACGGCGATATCACCCTGGTAAAATGCTGGCAATTGCTGAGCGTGGGAGAAGCGGTGAATGGGGTGTTGATGGCCGGATGGAGTGCTGCCCAGCTGATTTTCCTCGTCCAGAGGATGATGATCATGGATGTCAACCAGATCGAGGTAGGCAACTCGATCGAGCAGGAACAAAAAACGACAGCAGATGCCGGTGAATGGCTCAGCCCTGCTCCGCAGGCTGGGCGTTGCCGAACCAACGCTCCTCCAGCTGCTTGATCAGCACATAGAAGGGAGGCACCACTCCGAGCGACAGCACTGTGGCTACCAGCAGACCGCCGAAGATCACCGTGCCCAGCGACTGCTGGCTGTTAGCGCCCGCAGTCGTGGCCACCACCAGCGGCAAGAAACCCGCCAGCGAGGCAATAGCCGTCATCAGAATCGGGCGCATCCGCGATTCGGCAGCCGCGATGGCGGCTTCGGCGATGCCCATACCCTCCTCGAGGTGCTGCTCCGCCACCTCAACGATCAGGATGCCATTCTTGGCCGCCAGACCGATCAGGGTCACGAGCCCCACCTGGGCATAGATGTTGAGGTCGATTGAGCGCAGCGCCAGGAACACCAGGGCCCCGAGCATAGCCAGCGGCACCGTCATCAGAATAATCACCGGGGTGACATAACTCTCGTACTGGGCGGAGAGAACCAGGTAAACAATCAGGATGCCCAGACCAAACACCAGAACGCTGGCGCTGCCGGCAGAGAGCTGCAACGAAGCCAGGCCCGTGAAGGCATAGCCGATGTTGTTGAAATCCAGCTGCTTGAAGATTTGCTGAATCGCCGTGAGGGCCTGACCTGAACTCTTGCCGATGGCTTCAGCACCTTGCACCAGAATGGTGCGGTAGAGGTTGTAGTGGCTGATCACCGGCGGCGCGCTGGTGAGTTCAGACGAAGCAAACTCGCTCACCTGCACCAGCTTGTTGTCTCGGTTGCGCACGTAATAACTGAGCACATCCTCAAGGGTGCTGCGACCCGAAGCCTCCGACTGGACATAGATGTTGCGCACCTGACCATTTTCATAGGTCAGACCGGAGTAATTACCACCCGCGAGCACGGCAATCGTCTGCATCGCCTGCTGGAAGTCGATGTTGAGAGCACCCATGATCGAGCGATCGATCTTGAGGCCGAAGGCCGGCGCGCTGGGAATGAACTGGGTGTAGAGACTGGAAAACTGATTCGACGCGTTGCCGGCGGCCACCAGCTGCTGGGCTAGAGCATCGAGCTGGTTGAAGCTGTAGGACCCGTTGCTGAGATCATTGAACTGGAAATAGAAGCCACCCTGGGCCGAGAAGCCCGGAATCGCCGGAGGCTGGGCTGCCACAACCAGACCACTACTAATCTGGGAGAGCTTGGCATTGAGCCGCTGAACAATGGCTGGGGCTTTCTGATCGGCTCCGCTGCGCTCCTCCAATGGCTTGAGGCCGAAGAAGAAAACGCCTTGGTCTGGGCTGGAGCCGTTGAAGCCGTAGCCGCTCACCACCGAAGCCGCCGTGATGTCGGGCTCCTCCTTGAGCACCTTGGCGATCTCCAGGCCGGTCTGCTGCGTGAGGCTGAGGGACGCACCATTCTGGAGCTGGAAGATCCCTACGCCATAGCCCTGATCTTCCTCAGGAATGAACGCCGAAGGCAGGGCGGCGAAGGCCAGGGCGGTGAGCACGATGCCGCCGGCCAGACCCGCGAACACAAGCTTGCGCTTGCGGATCAACACCTCCAGCAGACGGGCATAACGCCCCTGCAGCCAGGCAAAAAAGTGGTTGAAACGCTCAAAAATGAGGCTGAGCCTGCTGCCGGCGATGCCGAACAGCACCACACCCAACACGTAGGCACCGACGCCAAAGGATGCGGCGCTGAAGCGGCCGAATGCCAGGCCCACCACCACACCACCGATGGCCCAACCCCAACCCTTGGGCTTCGGAGGCTGCTCCGACCTGAGGATGAGGGCCGACATCATCGGCGAGAAGGTGAGGGCATTGAAGGTGGAGATGGCGATCGAGAAGGCGATCGTGAGTGCGAATTGCTTGTAGATGATGCCGATGCCGCCGGGGTAGAAGGCCACCGGCACAAACACCGCCATCAACACCAACGAGGTGGCGATCAGGGCACCGATCAGCTCGCCCATACACTCCATGGCCGCCTTTCGAGGGCTCATGCCCCGCTCGAGGTTCTTGGAGACGGCCTCAATCACCACGATGGCGTCATCCACCACCAGACCGGTGGCGAGCACCAGACCCAGCAGGGTGAGCTGGTTGATCGAGAACCCAAAGGCCTTGATGAAGGCGAAGGTACCGATCAGGGAGATCGGAATCGCCAGGCTGGGAACCACCGTGGCGCGCCAGTTCTGCAGAAACAGGAACAGGATCACCAGCACCAGCACGATCGCCAGGCCCAGGGCATCGGTCACGCCGTCCACGGCCGACTCAATGAACTCGCCGATGTTGTAGATCTGCTTCACGGTGATCCCCGCAGGCACCGTCTGGGCAAACTGATTCATGACCGCCACAACCGCTTCCGACACATCCAGTGCGTTGCTCTCGGGGGTCTGGAACACCGCGACGGTGATCGCCGGATAGCCCTCCACACTCACCGCCTGCTGGGCGAAGGTGTTGAAGCCATAGGTGGCCTGGCCCACATCCCGGAGCCGCAGCAGGTTGCCCTGGGGTGACTTGCCCACGATCAGGTCGTTGAGCTGCTCCACCGACATCAGGTTGCCGTTGTCGGCCACCAGGATCGGGTAGGCGAACAGCTGATCTCCTCCGGCTGGCGGACCACCAATCAGACCGCCAATCGCAACACTGTTCTGACTCTTGACAGCATTGACGATCTGCTCGGCAGTCAGCTGGTTGGCCGTGAGCTTGTCTGGGTCGACGAACAGCCAGAAGGCCGGGTTGCTGCCGCCCAGCATGTTCACCTGGGCAACGCCGGGAACCCGTTCCAGCTCGTAATAGAGCTGCTCATAAATGAGGCCATTGATGTAAGGAGCATCAAACTGTCCTTGGGTCGAGGTGACCTGATAGGCCAGCAGGATCGAGGGCGTGCTCTGCATCACCGACACACCCGTGGCCGACACCTGCTGCGGCAACTGGGGCATGGCCAGGGAAACGCGGTTCTGCACATTCACCTGGTCGATGTTGATATCCGTGTCTTCGTCGAAGTAAACCTGAATAATGCTCTGGCCGGTGTTGGAGCTGGTCGAAGAGATATAGGCCGCTCCCGGCACACCGTTGATCTGCTGTTCGAGCGGATTGGTGACGGCCTGCTCAGTCACCACTGAATTGGCCCCGCCGTAGTTGGCCGTGACCTGGATCAGCGGTGGTGCGATATTGGGGAGGTTTTCAATCGACAGGGTTGGGATCGCGATGATGCCCATCAACACGATCAAGATGCTGCAAACGGTCGTCAGAACAGGCCGTTTGATGAACTTATCGGAAAGCGACATTGGGTGATCCTCAGTTCACACCCGACTGGGCGGCACCGCCACCCAGTTTCACCGGCATGCCGGTGCGCAACAGGGCCGTGTTGCTCACCACCACCCGATCACCGGCGGCCAGGCCCGAGAGCAATGGGTAGCGATTGCCCTCCAGAATCCCGAGCTGAACAGGGGTCTGCACCACGATCGGCGTGTCGGCAGGCAGGGCCTCCAGCTTCTGTTTCTGGGCCTCTGGAATCTCAGTGGAAGCCCGAATCTTGGCCAGCACCTGGTTGAGCCGGAAGACGCGGTAGACAAAAGGTTGTTGGGCCTGCATCATCACAGCCTGCACCGGCACAGATAGCTGGCGGCTGCTACCGGTGATGATCCGGTTGCGCACAAACTGACCGGTCTTGAGCTTGCCGGTGAGATTCGGGAAGGAGGCCTTGACCAGCACAGTGTTCGGCGACGACTCCGTGCCACTGACGCCGTAATAAGGCGAGATGAACACCACCTTGCCGGTATTGGTGACGGGCGGGTTCCCCTGGGATTTGAGCTGCACAGACTGACCCAGCTTCACCCGGGAAGCCTGGGTCGCAGGCACATCCATCAGAGTCCAGAGATCCCGGTTGTCGACGATGCCCGTGATCGCCTGCCCCTGGCGCACGTAATCGCCGAGCTTGACGGTGTCGAGGTCGCCGATCTCCCCACTGATGGGAGCTGTGACGTACTTGTAACCGAGATCCGCCGCCTTGGCGCGCACCTGGTCGCGGGCCTGAATCGCCTGGGTGACATAAAAATCGCGATCCTTGGTGGACACCGCACCCTGCTCGTTCAGGAAGATGTAACGCTCGGCATTGACGAGATCCTTGCGGGCCTCGGCCTTGCTGGCATCGAGGCTCGCCGACTGCTGCACGTTGTCGAGCACCAGGATCGGCTGGCCCGCCTTCACGCGCTGCCCCTGGGTTGCCAGGATCTTGACGACCCGCCCATCCACTTCGGGCCGCAGGGCGACATCGGTGGTTGACGCCAACCGGCTAATCACCTCGATCGACGGGCTGAAGCTGGCCTCACCGATGGTCTCGGTCTGCACCACCAGCGGCTGCCGTGCTGCCGGTTTGGCGGCACAACCGACGAGGAGCAAACCCACCAACGACAGGGCTGGAACCGCTCGAGCCACGAAATCGCCGCATGGGATCGCAAAATAACGGAATGCAGCGGTTGTGCCTCATTTATGGGGCATCTGAGCCAGGACGTGCCGCCAGCTTCACCGGCGCGCCGTGGCGCAGATTGAGCAAGCCCGCGGTGACGACCCGATCACCGCGTTGCAGCCCCCGCTGCAGGGGGTAGTGATTGCCCTGAAGCTCGCCCAGCTGCACCGGGGTCTGCAGGGCAAACAAGGTGCCGGGGGGCAGTTTGCGCAGCGCAGCCATCGGAGCCTTGCCGGGCTGGCGTTCCAGGTCGGCCAAGCGGCCCACCACAAACACAAACGACTGGCCCGCCAACTGGGTGACTGCGGTGCGCGGCACCGCCAGCGCGTCCCGCCGCTCCAGCAGCAGGCGGGCGCGGAAGCGCTGACCGTTGCGCAGGCTGCCCTGGGGATTGGCGAAGGCCGCCTTCACCAGCAGGGTTTGGCTGGAAGCTGTCACCTGCGGATCCACCGAAACCACCTGGCCCTCGGCCAACGGGCCAGAACGGGCGGGGTCGAGCAGCAACACCCGCTGACCAGGCCGCACCCGCTTGGCAGCCAGGGCCGGCACATCGATGCGGGCCCACAGGCGATCGTTGCGGATCAAACGGGTGATCGGCACGCCCGGCGCCATCACATCCCCCTGCTTCACCCGCAGATCAGCCACGGTGCCGGCGATCGGAGCGCGCAGATCCTTGAAGGCCAGATCCGCCTCCCGGGCCACCAGGGCTTCGCGGGCGGCGATGTAGGCCTGGCGGAATTCATCCCGTTGCACGGCAGTGGCGGCGCCCTGGCGAGCCAGCTCCCGATAGCGGTTGTCGTTGAGCCGGTTGGTCTGCATCTGGGCCCGCAGGCTGGCCACCTCCGCCCGCAGCTGGGTCTGATCGAGCACCAACAGCAGCTGACCCTGGCGCACCCGATCCCCCTGACGCACGAGCAGGCGCTGAATGCGGCCTCCAGCCTGGGCCGCCAGGTCCACCTCGGCCTCGGCCTCCAGGGTGCTCACAGTGTCGATGCTCGCCTGGAACGCCGCCGGCTCAATCACCTGGGTCTGCACCCGTAGAGGCGGCTGCTTGTCCCCGGAATCCTGCCGGCAGCCCAACAGCAGCAGCGCCGCAGACAGGCCGATGAGCCATCCCGTCCGCGTGGCGAGGGGGCGGGCGGTGAAACGGATGAACCGCATCGCCGGAGCGTATCGCCGCCGGGCCGATGATGGGAACCGGCGGGACCTGGCTTCAGCCTCCTTGAGCGACCTCTTCAGCCATCACCGCGACACCACCCTGGCTCGGATTGCGCCCCTGGCCGATCGGCTGCGGCCCCGCAGCCTCGACGACTTCGTGGGCCAGGAACCGATCCTCGGCCCAGGGCGACTGCTGCGCCGCGCCATCGCCGCCGACCGGGTGGGCAATCTGATCCTGCACGGACCGCCGGGTGTGGGGAAAACCACCCTGGCCCGGATCATCGCCGGCAGCACCCGGGCCCACTTCAGCAGCCTCAACGCGGTGCTCGCCGGCGTCAAGGATCTGCGGGCCGAGGTGGACGCGGCCCAGCAACGCCTGGCACACCATGGCCTGCGCACCACCCTGTTCATCGACGAGGTGCACCGCTTCAACAGCGCCCAGCAGGACGCGCTGCTGCCCTGGGTGGAAAACGGCACGCTGAGCCTGATCGGGGCCACCACCGAAAACCCCTACTTCGAAGTCAACAAAGCCCTGGTGAGCCGCTCACGGCTGTTTCGACTCCAGCCGCTCGAACCCGAGCACCTGCGTCAGCTGCTGGCACGGGCTCTGCAGGACCCTGAAGTGGGCTACGGCAAGCGCTCCATCGTGGTGACCCCGGAGGCGGCCGACCACCTGGTGGATGTGGCCGGCGGCGACGCCCGCAGCCTGCTGAATGCCCTGGAGCTGGCGGTGGAGACGACCCCAGCCAACGACAACCACCAGATCGTCATCGACCTGGCCATCGCCGAAGAATCGATCCAGCAGCGGGCGGTGCTCTACGACAAGCAGGGGGACGCCCACTTCGACACGATCAGCGCCTTCATCAAGTCGCTGCGCGGCTCCGATCCGGATGCGGCATTGTTCTGGCTCGCCCGCATGGTGGAGGCCGGGGAGAACCCTCGCTTCATCTTCCGACGCATGCTGATCGCGGCGGGGGAAGACATCGGCCTGGCCGACCCCCAGGCGATCGTTGTGGTGGAAGCGTGTGCGGCCGCGTTCGAGCGGGTGGGACTGCCGGAGGGGCTCTATCCCCTCGCCCAGGCGGCCCTGTACCTGGCGGGCACGGACAAGAGCAACAGCGTGCTGGGCTTCTTCGATGCCCTCACCAGTGTGCGCACCACCAACCGCCAGCAGGTGCCGTCCCACCTGCGGGATGCCCATCGCGATGGCAAGGCGTTCGGCGATGGGGTGGGCTACCGCTACCCCCATGCCTACGCCGAGCACTGGGTGGCCCAGCAATACCTGCCCAGCGCCCTCCAAGGTGAGGTGTTCTGGCAGCCCGGCTCCCTGGGTTGGGAGGGCCGCCGGCGCGAGCGGCTCCAGCAACGGCGGGCCGCCCAACTGGCCGCCGCGGCCGAACTGGCCGCCGATCAGGGTGATGTGCTGAGCAGCAGCCCGGACGATCCCCAGCTGGAGCGCTGGCTGCAGCGCCAGGCCGCCGGCGAAGGGGAACGGCTCGACACCCTGAGACGACGGTTCTGGGAGGGCGCCCACTGGCAAAGGCACGACCGGGTGCTGGTGCTGGAGGCGCGGTCGTTGCTGTGGGCCCTCGACCCGCTCGCCGCCACCCCGGAGGGAGGCGTGGTGATCACCGTGGGGCAGGCATCCGATCGGGAGCGGCTGCAAGCCCAGCTGCAGGTGCTTGATGCCCTGCGCCAGCCCCAGCTGCTGGTGGTGCCAGCCGACGCACCCGCCAGCCTCCGATCCCAACTCGAGCCCGGGGAGGGGCCTCGATTCGACTGGGTTGTGGCACGGCAACCCTGGCGGGGCCTGAGCGCCCAGCAGATCGCCAGCTGGATTGGCGCGGTGGGAGCCCAGTTGAGCGCCGACGCTCAATGGCGACTGCTGTTCAGCACCCCCCAGATGGGTCCGGCCACCGGGCTGCAGGCCTTGACCAGCGCCGCCGGGCCCTCCCTCCAGCCGCTGCTCGAGGAGCTCAGCAGCCTGGAGCGCCAACAGCTTCAGCAGGAGCCGAACCCCGGCCAGCTGGCCAGGCAAGCTCTGATCGACCAGGGCTGGCGCGTGGAGCAGCAGCACTGGCAGGAATCCCTCCAGCTTGAGCTGTCCGAGGCGCTGATTGCGCGCTGGCTGGCACCGGAGAGCACCTATCTGGGGCAGCTCAACGCCCTCCGGGATACCCCCCTGCCCCCCGCCGTGATTGAGGTGCTGCAGCAGGGCTTCCAACGGCACCTGGGCCAGCAGCTGCCCCAAACCGTCGTGCACACTCTGCTGAGGGCCCAGGCGCCATGAGCGGCAGGCCATGAAAAAGCCCCGGCATCGCCGGGGCTGCGCGCTGGGGCTCGCCTGCGGCGAGCCGTTGCTCACCACAGACCGCGGATGGCCTCGGGCTGCACCTGCTGAACGGGGGCGGGGGTGGCGCGCACTTCCGCGACGGGATCCGCCATCTGGTTGGCCTGGATGCAGGCGGGCAGGAACACGTACCAGGACAGCAGGGAGGTGCACTGGGCCTCACCCTGGCAACGGCCCTCGGCACAGACGTTCTGGGAACCGGTGTAGGTGTTGCAGAAGTCGGCCAGACGCATGTCGGTGGGCAGGGCATTCATGATGCCGGCCGAGGAGATCTGACCGTCACGGGCGTCAGCCACGATCGCCGAACGCAGAGCCTGCACCGCGTAGGTGTTCATGCTCCAGTAGGGGAAGTAGCTGGTGGTCTGGTTCTTGAGGAACTTCACACCGGCGTCCGAATAGAGGAAGCGGGAGACACCGACGAAGTCGACGTTGTACGACTTGTTCATCCCCTCACGCACCTCTTCAGAGGTCCAGCCGGAACGATTGAGGCCACCCTCCAGCCCCCGATCGGTGATGTCACCAGACTCGAGGAAGGTATTGAAAGCGTCCTGGTTGGTGGACCACACGGCACCGCCCGTGTTCCAGCGAACCGGCAGATTGTTATCAACTGCGGCGGACGCTGGCAGGGCCACCGCCGAGAGGGCCGTACCCACAAAAAGGCCGGCCAGCAAACGCTTGATCACGAGAGTCGTTGGATCAGTTCATTTCGAACGTAGCCACGCACTGCCGCATGTCACAAAAGATGCAAGTGACGAGGGCACACTGACACAAAAGTGCAACATTTCAGCCGGATTCCCTCGGCCGACCTGCGTTTTCTGCAGCATCTTGCGTCACGCCCGAAGCGGTATGTCGGGTGTTTTTGCCACCGTGGTCGGGGCGAACTCATCTTCGCGGAGGGTGGGCTACTGCGAAAGCCGCGCTAGCAAAGAGGCCAACCGCTGTGCAGGATCGGCTGAGCACAGCCAGCGCCAACCGCTGCCCAACGCCAGCCGGCATGCACCCCACTGCGGCAGTCCGGCTGCTCGCCATCGCCCAGGTGCTGCAATCGTCCCCTGGAATCGTCGTAACACCACTGGTTGAGTTCGACCGCCAAGCTGCGCCGGCGCCATTTGATGGCGGCTTCCTTGAGCACCCAGCTGGTCAGCACCGCCAGCCGCAGGTCCTCCCCGTCCAGCCCCTCCAGTCGCGCCTGTTCCGCCACGGGATAGAAACGCCGCATCAGCCCGGCCGCGGCCAGGGGGCGGTCCGCCGGTTCGAGATCCACCCCGATCGGCTGCCTGGAGTAGCCGATCAACAGACCCTCTCCACTGTGGCTGAGGCTGATCCAGCCCAACCCCTCAGCCAGGCAGGGCGGCCGGCCGGGAGGGCTGTACAGGGGAACATGGGCCGCCCCGAGGCCCAGCACCGCGGCCAGCTGCTGCCGTAGGGCGGCCCGGCTGTTCCAGTAGCGCTGGCGCTGGCCCTCGGGCAGCCCGTCGCCCCAGTCCCGCTCCAGGGCCGAGAGGCAACTGAGATCCCAGCCCCCCAGGGGTCCCAACCACAGCTGGGGCTCCCGCGGAGGCCCCGTCAGCGGCGTATCCCAGCCGATGCCTAGGCTCACGCGATTGTCATTCCGGCGTCCAGGCTGGAGAGTTCCATGGCCCTGCAGATCGGTGATCCAGCCCCCGATTTCAGCCTGCCCAACGAGGCGGGCGCGTCGATCAGCCTGTCCCAGTTCAGGGGCCAGCGGGTGGTGATCTATTTCTATCCCAAGGACGACACCCCCGGCTGCACCAAGGAAGCCTGCAATTTCCGCGACCAGTGGGGCGCCTTTGAACAGCACGGCATCACGGTGCTGGGCATCAGCAAGGACGGGGCGACCAGCCACACCAAATTCATCGCCAAATACAGCCTTCCGTTCACCCTGCTCAGCGATGCGGAACCCTGTCCTGTGGCGACGGCGTACGAGAGCTACGGCCTCAAGAAGTTCATGGGCAGGGAGTACATGGGCATGATGCGCCACACCTTCGTGGTGGATGCCGAAGGCAAGCTCGAAAAGATCTACACCAAGGTGAAGGCCGAAACCATGGCCGAAACCATCCTCAGCGATCTGGGCCTGGCCTGAGGGCCGCCAGGGCCTCGAGCACCAGCGCGGGGGCCAGCCGCACCTCCAGGGCACTCTCCACCAAGAGCTCCCTCACCAGGGGAAGCAGCAGCTCCCCATCCCCGCCGGTGATCCAGAGGTGACCACCAGGGGAGCCCCCCACTGCCTCACAGGCGGCCTGGGCCACCGCAGCCGCCACCCCCCGCAGCACCCCGGCAGCCATGGCTTCGGCTGTGGGGCTCGGCCAGCGCTGCTGGGGGATGGCCACAGGGAACTCCAATCTGGGCAAGCCTGCCGTGCAGGCCCCCAGCGCACGCAGCTGCAGTCCTGCACCCGCCATCAGCCGCCCTCCGGCAAAGCAGCCTTCAGCGCTGACCCGCGTGAGGCTCAAGGCGGTGCCGGCATCGGCCACCAGCACCGGCGCCCCGCTCTGCCGCCAGGCCCACCAGCCCCCCAGGGCACGATCCACCCCCAACCAGGGGGGCAGATCGCCCAGGGGCACTTCGCCGGTGAGCACGCGGCGCTCCGGCGGCAACCCGGCGGGTACCGGGCCCACGGCAGCCCAACCCGTGAGCATTTCGGGCTTCCCCTCGTCTGGGGCCCCGCTCCAGCAGTGAAGGGATCCCGGCTGGCCCGTGGCCCAGTGCCATCGGCTGTTGCCGATCAACAGCCAACAAGCCTGACCAGCCGGATCGGCGCTCAGATGCCCTCGCCCATCAGCCCCGGCAGGTGGATGCCACACTCCTGCTTGAGGCCGCCGAAGCGGGTGGATCGGCCGCTCACGTCCCCGGTGTCAGGGGCGCTGGAGTGCCAGTCCCCCACGGTGGAGTATCCCTGCTCAAACAGCGGGTGCTGGGGCAGCTGGTGCTCCTCCATGTAGTAGTACACATCGCGATAGCTCCAGGCCAGCAGCGGGCGCAGCGACCAGCGCTGCCGCACCGGATCGAGCAGCTCCATCGCCCGGCGGTGATCGGTCTGGCTGTCGCGTACCCCGCTGGCCCAGCAGGTCACCCCCAGCTCGGTGAGAACCCGGTCGAGGGGCTCCACCTTGCGAATGCGGTGGTAGAGCTCAAGGTCGTCCACCTGCTCGGTTTCCCAGAGCCGGCCATGCAGCGCTTCCATCCGGGCCGGGCTGATGGGCGACTGGGCCACCACCAGGTGGAGCTGGAGCTGCTGGACCAGCCGATCGGCGTATTGGTAGGTCTCGGCGGGCAGATAGCCCGTATCCACCCAGATCACCGGCACCGGGTGGCCGGTGATCTGGCCCAGCTTGCTCACCATGTGCAGCAGAACAGCCGACTGGATGCCGAAACTGGTGGTGAGGGCAAACCCAGGTCCGAAGGTGTCCTGGGCCCAGCGCATCCGTTCCGGAGCCGTCATCGGGGCCAGGCGCTGCCGGGTCGCTGCCAGATCAATCGGCTGACCGGCGCCATCGGGAGGAAGCGTGGGGACAGGGGCCGTCTGCATCTGGCCATCATCGCCCTTGGCCCGGGCAGCTGGTTAGGGTTCGATCGACGGTGTCGGCAGTGGATCAAAACCAATGGCGGAGTCTGTGGCGACGCCGGCATCAGCCCCGGTGGTGATCGTGGGGGGAGGCTTTGGCGGCCTTTACACCGCTCTCGCGCTTGCCGCACGGCGCCAACACCCCCCCATCCTGCTGATCGAACCGAACGATCGCTTCCTCTTTCTGCCGCTGCTCTACGAGCTGCTCAGCGGGGAATTGCGCAGCTGGGAAATCGCCCCCCGCTACGACACCCTTCTGGCCGGCAAAGGCGTGGCCTGGCTCCAGGATCGGGTGATGCGGATCAACACCGAAGCCTCCCGAGTGCAGACCGCCGCGGGGCGAGAGCTGGCCTACAGCCGGCTGGTGATCGCCACCGGAGCCCAGGCCAACAGCTTCGGAATTCCGGGCGTCGCGGAGCACAGCCTCGGCTTCCGCACCCTGGCCGACGTGGAGCGGCTGCAGCGCCTGATCCACAGCCTCAGGGAGCGCGCCCGGCCACTGCAACGGCTGGCGGTGGTGGGGGCCGGTGCGAGCGGCGTGGAACTGGCCTGCAAGCTGGCTGATCAGCTCCAGGGCCGCGCCATCGTCGAAGTGATTGAACAGGGGCCAGGCCTGCTGCCCCAGGCCAAAGCCTTCAACCGCGAGCAGGCGGATCGAGCCCTGCAGAGAAGGGATGTGCGTCTGCGCACCCACACCCACGTGGAGGCCGTGGAGGCGGGTCGGGTGGCGTTGCAGGGCCCTGGCGGGCCGGAGCACCTCAGCGTTGATGGTGTGATCTGGACCGCCGGCCTGCGCTTCCAGGCCCCGGAGCTCAGCCCCGCCTCCACCACGGCCACCGACCGCCTCGGGCGGCTGATGTGCGAGCCCACCCTGCAGCTGCGCAACCACCCCCACGTGTTCGCCCTCGGCGATATCGCCCATGCGAACGCCGAGCACGAGGGGCAAACCCTTCCCGCCACCGCCCAGGTGGCCTTTCAACAGGCCGAGTGCCTGGCCGGCAACCTGTTGAAGTCGCTTGCTGAGGAGCCGCTGGAGCCCTTCCACTACAACGACCTCGGCGAAATGATGAGCCTCGGTGAGGGTGAGGCCAGCCTGACGGGCGGGGGATTCACCCTCGCCGGAGCAGCCGCATTTCAGATCCGCAAGTTGGCCTACCTGACCCGCCTGCCGGGCCCCTCCCACCAGCTCAAAGTGGCCGCCGGCTGGCTGGCGGACTGGCCGCGATGACACCGCGCGGCCTGCTGCTGGATGCCATGGGCACCCTGATCGGGTTGCGCCGCAGTGTGGGCGCCACCTACGCCGAACTGGCTGCCCACCATGGCCTGACGGTGGATGCCGCCGCCATCGATCGGCACTTTCCCCGGATCCACCGCCAGGCGCCACCCCTGGCCTTCCCGGACCTGGCCTCCCCAGACCCTGCCTCCGTAGACCTGGACAGCCCAGCCCTGCAGGAGGCCGAGATCGGCTGGTGGAGCGCCCGGATCGCCGAGGTGCTGGCCGCGGCCGGTGCCAAGGGCGGCGGCGGCGGCGTGGGTGCGGGATCCGAGCCGCCACCGGAGCTGGGGAGGGCACTCTTCAGCCGGTTTGCCCAGGCCGACCTCTGGCGGGTCTACGACGATGTACCGACCCATCTGCAGGCATGGAACCGCCGCGGCCTGCGGCTGGCTGTGGTCAGCAATTTCGACAGCCGTCTGCCGGGGCTGCTGGACAACCTCGGCCTGGGACAGTGGCTGGAGGCCGTGGTGGTGTCGTCGGCGGCGGGAGCCGCCAAACCCGATCCCCGCCCCTATCAGCAGGCCCTGGCCCGGCTCAACCTGTCCGCCTCAGAGGTGTGGCACGTGGGCGACAGCCCGGAAGATGGGGTCGGGGCCCGCGCCGCCGGCATCCGCTGGGTGAAGGTGCAGCGGCCATGAGCCAAGCCGCCCCCCTCGCCAACCGGTGGTGAAGCAAGGCATTCTGGCGGGGCGCACAGCCGGGCTGCGGCCGTCCCAGAAACGGCGCCTGGAACGCCTCTGTCACCGGCGCCACCCCGATGACCAGGTGGCCGAGCTGCTCTGCCTGCAACGGCTGGCCGGCGAAAGCCGCGAACTGGAGCTGCCCCTCACCCTGGTGGTGGATGGCCGCGGCCTGTGCCGCCTGCTGTGGGTGGGGCCCCTGGAGCAATCGGGACGGCTGCTGGAGCGCCTGCCCGGATCAGAGCGACGCCAGGGCTCCGACCTGCGTCTGCTCACCTGCTGCGGGCGGACCAGGCAACTCCAACCCAGCCGTCAGGAGGGGATCGTGGGGCTGGATCTGGCACCCCGGCTGTGGCTGCGCTTCGGCGACCAGCCCCAATCCGGGGGGCACTGGCCCGCGCAACTGCTCGTGTCCCAGTCCGACGCCCCAGACCCCTGGGTGAGCGAGGGCGAGGCGGATCTGGCCCAACTCTGCAGCAGCGATCCCCTCAGCATCGCCCCACCGCCAGAGCCGGCCACGACCACCACGGCCATGGCCAATGGCCAGCCCACCCCGGAACGGGTGCTGCTGCTGGCCCTCACCCCCGGTGATCGCGGCGCCGCCCAGCGATTGATCGCCGAACTGGAGGGCCTGGTGTGCAGTGCCGGCGGGGTGCCGGTAGGGGTGGTGGAGCAGCGCCGCAGCCAGGTGGCCCCCCAGACCCTCTGGGGCGAAGGGAAGGTGCTCGAAGCGGCGCTGGAGGCGCGGCGCGTGGACGCCACCCTGGTGGTGACCGACCGGGAACTCACACCGGTGCAGGCCCGCAACCTGGAACGCCTGCTGGACCTGCCGGTGAGCGATCGCAGCGAATTGATCCTCGACATTTTTGCTCAGCGCGCTGCCAGCGCGGCCGGGCGCCTGCAGGTGGAGCTGGCCCAGCTGCGCTACCGGCTGCCACGGCTCACAGGCCGCGGCCGCAGCCTGTCAAGGCAGGGGGGTGGCATCGGCACGCGAGGACCGGGGGAAACCCAGCTGGAAAAAGACCGCCGCGCCATCGCCCGCCGCATCGAGCGGCTGCAACGTGATGTGACCCAACTCGGCGATCACCGGGCCCGCTTGCGACGCAGCCGCCAGGGCCTGCGGCGGCTGGCGCTGGTGGGCTACACCAACGCCGGCAAAAGCTCCTTGCTCAACGCCCTCACCCGCGCCAGTGCGGCCCAGGCGGTGCTGGCGGAAAACAAGCTGTTCGCCACCCTGGATCCGACCACCCGCCGGATCGAACTGCCGGAGCCGGTGCTGCTCACCGACACCGTGGGCTTCATCCGCGATCTGCCGCCACCCCTGCTGGAAGCCTTCCGCTCCACCCTGGAGGAAACCCTGGAGGCCGACGGGCTGCTGATCGTGGTCGACCTCTCGGATCCGGCCTGGCCGGAGCAATGGCGCACGGTGAATCGGATCCTCGACTCCCTCGGGGCCATGGCCCCACGGCGGCTGATTGCCAACCAGATCGACCGCTGTTCCGCCGGTGAGGTGGAGCGGGCTCGGGTCCTCGAGCCCACGGCCTTGTTCGTATCCGCCACCGCCTGCCTCGGGCTCCAGCACCTGCGGCAGGAGCTGCGGCACTGGCCACCTGATGGCGGCGGGATCACGAACACCACATCCGAGCAGTGAGTTGTGGCACGATCAGCGCTTCGTTGCACCTTGCCCTGCAGCCGCCATGGCCCTTCAACTCGGCGACACCGTTCCCGACTTCACTCAGGATTCCCAGCTGGGTCCGATCAATCTGTACGACTTCGCGGGCGACAGCTGGGTCGTGCTGTTCTCCCACCCCGCTGACTACACCCCGGTCTGCACGACTGAGCTGGGTGAGGTGTCGCGGCTGCGCCCGGAGTGGCAGAAGCGCAACGTGAAAACGATCGCCCTGAGCGTCGATTCCGCCGAAAGCCACAACGGCTGGATCTGCGACATCAACGAGACCCAGAACACCACTGTCGACTACCCGATCCTGGCGGACGCCGACAAGAAGGTGAGCGACCTCTACGGGATGATCCACCCCAACTCGCTCAACAACCTCACGGTGCGCTCGGTGTTCATCATCGACCCCAACAAGAAGCTGCGCCTGCAGATCACCTATCCCGCCAGCACCGGCCGCAACTTCGATGAGATCCTGCGGGTGATCGATTCGCTGCAGCTCACCGACCACCATTCCGTGGCCACTCCGGTGAACTGGAAAGACGGCGACGACTGCGTGGTGGTGCCCTCCATCCCCACCGACGAGGCCCGCAGCAAGTTCCCCAAAGGCGTCACCGAAGTGAAGCCCTACCTGCGCATGACTCCCCAGCCCAACAAGTGAGTCGGGCCTGATGCGGGTGTTGGGGTTGATGAGCGGCACCAGCGCCGATGGCGTGGATGCCGTGCTGGCCCGCTTTGCCGGGCCGCCCCAACAACCCCATTGGCACCTGGACGCCCATCACTTCAGCCCCTATCCCGCCGACCTGCAACAGCAGCTCATCGGCATCGGCCAGGGGCAACTGCGCAGCACCGCGGAGCTGCTGGAGCTGGCGGAGGCCGTCACCGAGGAGCAAGCCCGTGCGGCCCGGGCCTGTGATCCATCCGGCAGGGCCCAGCTGGTGGGCTGCCACGGCCAGACCATCTGGCATCGCCCGCCCCAGGCCGGTCGCCGGGGTGCCAGTTGGCAACTGCTGCAGGGGCCACTGCTGGCCGAGCTGCTGGGCAGGCCGGTGGTGTTCGATTTCCGCAGTGCCGACCTGGCCCTCGGCGGTCAGGGAGCGCCACTGGTACCCCCCACCGACCAGGCCCTGCTGGGCCGGGCCGGTGGCTGGCGAGCGGTGCTGAATCTGGGGGGCATCGCCAATCTCACCTTGATCCCACCAGCCAGCGGCCCCCAGAGCCACCTGCCGGTGCGGGGCTGGGACTGCGGCCCGGCCAACACCCTGCTCGATCTGGCCACCCGCCATTTCAGTGGAGGCCGCCTGACCTACGACGCCGATGGGGCCTGGGCCCGCCGCGGCCGGATCGATGAGGCCCTGATCCAGCGCTGGCTGGGCGAGCCCTACTTCCAGACCCCGCCGCCGAAGTCCACCGGCCGGGAACTGTTCGGCCAAACCGACCTGCACCAACGCCTCACCCAGCTCGGGGAACGGACGCCTGAGGATGCCCTGGCCACCCTGACCGGATTCAGCGCCGCGGTCGTCGCCCAGGATCTCGGCCATGGCTCCCAGCCGATCGAGCTGCTGGTGGCCGGCGGGGGCTGCCGCAATGCCCTGCTGATGGAGCAACTGCGGCAGCGCTGCCGGGGCCTGATCGTGCGCCCCCTGCAGGACCTGGGCATCGGCGAGGCCGAACGGGAAGCCCTGGCCTTTGCCCTGCTCGCCTGGTGGCACGCCCGGGGCCACCGCGGCAGCCTGCCGTCGGTCACCGGAGCCAGTCGGGCCGCCTTACTCGGGGTCTGCGCCAGGCCCCAGGCCTGAGGCCACGCTCAAGCTCAGCCCGGACGATGGAGCCGAACCCGCCGCGGAGCACCCCGCAAGCGCTTGGGGGTCTGGCCCTGACGGGCTTCCAGCCCCTGGCGGAACAGAGCCGCCTGGAGGTCGGCCTGGGTACGGGGGTCGGGAGTGTCTTGGGCCTGCTCCAGTCGCTCGACCCCTTGCTGAATCAGCACCTTGGCCATGTTGCTCACGGTGCGGGATTCGAGCTCAGCGAACTCGGCCAGGCGCTGGCAGAGGTCTTCCGGCAACACCACCTGAATGCGCGGCGATTTGGCCTTGCCACTGGAAGAGGTCTGCCGGGTCGCCACTGAGGAATTCAGAAGAGGAGTCGAAAGGAGAGCGGCGCAAGGCCCGAGAAGCAGGCCCGAGAAGCAGACCCGAGAAGCAGACCCGAAAAAGCGCCGGCCGGGTACCCAGGAGTGTACAGAGATGCACATGGGTAGTATCCAAGACTATGCTGATGGCACCAATCCCCTTGGAGGTGCACCCCGTGCCCCGTTCCTCCACAGCCAGCGCCACCAGCGCCCCCGCAACCCGTTCACCCTCTACACGCCCTGCCGGGGGCACCACCAACAGTCACAAACGCCGCACCGCCGAGCGCAGCGACGTGCTGGTGTCCGCCGTGATCAGCACCTACCTGCTCACCCACCTGCACCACGTGCTGCAACGGGCCGAATACGGCGCTCAGCAGGAGGGTCGCCAGGCACTCGCTGCCAACTACGCCGAGCTGCGCAAGGTGCTCTGCCTCGATGCCCGGAGCATGGAAGACGCCTCTGCCTGCGGAACGCCGGAAACCAGCGACGGACAGCGCGCGGCTTGATGGCAGCCGCGCATCGCGGTGCGTGGGTGCGGGTGGTGAAAAGCCAGTAGCCTCAGTCCATTGAGCTGTCTGCCATGACCGCCAGCAACGCCAGTCCCAGCAGCCCCGACGCCGGTCAGGCAACCCCGGCCAGCCATGCCGCCGAGCTCTACGGCCGGATCAGCGCAGACCAGGACCTAACCCAAGCCCTCTTCCGGCAGGCCCTGCAGGATCCCAACGGCGCTGTGAGTCGCATCGTCGACATCGGAGCGGCCTGCAACCTGCCCGTCACCGCCGAGGAGGTGCGCCTGTACATCGCCAGCCTCGACGACAACGACAGCAAGCAATGGCTGGTGAAGGCTCGGGGCGGTCTCTGAACTCTGCGGTCGGTCGGGTCGCCGGTCCCTGTCGCCGCCGGCCCAACTGAAGAACAGCCAGTAACTGACGATCGCCAGGCCAGCTGCGACCACCAGGGCAGCCACCTGCTCAAGGCGCTTGATCATCTCTGGCAAAGAGCTCTCTGAAACGAGTCTGCACCAGGCGACCCAGCCTCTGGCTCCGCACCGGATCGGCCAGCAGGGATGATGGTCTGGAGCAGCTGGCCCGGTTGCCCGACCCGCCCCCCTTCCCAGATTCCGTGCTCCGCCTCGAACGCATCGGCAAGATCTATCCCACCGGTGAGGTGCTGCGGGACATCACCTGGGAGGTCAAGGCGGGGGATCGGATCGGCCTGGTCGGGGTCAACGGGGCCGGCAAATCGACCCAGATGAAGATCATCGCGGGGCTGGAGGAGCCCAGCAGCGGTCTGGTGGTGAAGCAGGGTGAGCCCCGGATCGCTTACCTGCAGCAGGAGTTCGACGTGGATCCGACCCGCACGGTGCGTGAGGAGCTGTTCCAGGCCTTCGGGGAAGCGGCTGAGGTGCTGATGCGCCAGCACGCGGTGGAGCACGCCATGTCCAGCGAGCAGGCCGCCGCCGATCCCGACCATCTCGATGCGCTGATCCACGAGCTCGGCCAGCTGCACAGCCGCTTCGAGGCCCTGCACGGCTACGAGCTCGATGCCCGCATCGACAAGCTGCTGCCCACGATCGGCTTCACGGCCGAGGGTGCCGAACAGGTGGTAGGCGACTACTCCGGTGGCTGGCAGATGCGCATTGCGCTGGGCAAGATCCTGTTGCAGGAGCCCGATCTGCTGCTGCTCGACGAGCCCACCAACCACCTGGACGTGGAAACGATCCAGTGGCTTGAGGGCTACCTGGTCGAGCAGACCGCGGCCCTGGTGGTGATCAGTCACGACCGCACCTTCCTCGATCGGGTCTGCAACCAGATCGTGGAGACGGAACGGGGGGTGTCACGCAGCTACCTGGGCAACTACAGCCAGCACCTCGAACAGAAAGCCCTGGAGCGCGAGGCCACCCAGGCGGCCTTTGAGCGGCAGCAGAAGGAACTGAGTGCCCAGCAGGCCTACATCGATCGCTTCCGGGCCAGCGCCACCCGCTCCACCCAGGCCAAGAGCCGCGAAAAGCTGCTGGACAAGGTTGAGCGCGTGGAGGCGCCGATTGAGAGTGTTGGCGGTCCCCGCTTCCGCTTCCCTGAAGCACCCCGCTCGGGACGGCTGGTGGCGGAGATTCAGAATCTCACCCACAGCTACGGCGACCGACTCCTGTTTCTTGGGGCGGAGCTGGAGGTGGAGCGGGGCGACCGCATTGCCTTTGTGGGGCCGAATGGGGCCGGCAAGTCCACCCTGCTGCGCCTGATCATGGGCAGCGAGCAACCCGAAGACGGCAACGCCCGACTGGGGGAGCACAACGTGGTGGCGGGGTACTTCGAGCAGAACCAGGCCGAAGCCCTCGACCTGTCCAAAACTGTGATCGACACGATCTTTGAGGCCGTTCCTGACTGGACCCAAACCCAGGTGCGTTCCCTGCTCGGCAGCTTCTGCTTCTCCAACGAGAGCGTGTTCAAGGAGGCCGGCAAGCTTTCGGGAGGCGAAAAAGCCAGGCTGGCCCTGGCCCTGATGCTGCTCTCCCCCTGCAACCTGCTGGTGCTGGACGAACCCACCAACCACCTCGACATTCCCGCCAAGCAGATGCTGGAAGACGCCCTGATCGACTACGAGGGCGCCGCTCTTTTGGTGAGCCACGACCGCTACTTCATCTCACGGGTGGCCAATCGGATCGTGGAAATCCGCGATGGCCAACTGGTGCTCTACCGGGGCGACTACGCCTATTACCTCAGCAAGAAGGAGGAAGAGGCTGAACTGGCACGCCAGGAGGCGGAAGCCCAGCGCAAGGCCGCCAAGCAGGCCGCCAACAAAGCCAAACAGACCTCCCGCAAACTTCAGGCCAAAGCCGGCTGAAGCCGTCCCATCGCCGCCGGCGCAACACACAACTTCACGGTTCCTTAGGCAGGAAGACTCATTTCACTGGTGCGCCCTGGTTTGGTGTGCATAGGCTGACAGGACGTCGCCGCTGGTGGAGATCATGGGACTGGGACACATGGGCATCGGGAATCTGGGCAGAGCCCCCCTGGGTGGTGGCAGCTTCGGACTGGAGCCCGCCGACAGGAGCTCCCACAGCGACGCGTACAACACGGGCGATGCACTGGAGGTCTACTTCGAGTGCATCACCACCTGCTCCCTGGACGACGGCGCCTGCGTGACCCGCTGCGTGGAGCAGCTGCGCGAGAACCCCTGAGCGCCCAGCCGCAGAACAGCAAATCAGCACAGAGGCAGCGCCCTGTCGCAACGGCTACGCACGCAACTGAAACACTTTGTAGCGTTGGGGGGTCCAACAGCTTCATGCGGTGCGTGCCATGTCCGAACCACTCGCCCTCAGCCTCGGCCAGCAATTTGAGCTGGAGCGGATGAGCCGGGCCATCGAGGCCACCGCCGATCCCCAGACTCTGCAAGGCATCGCCAAGCAGCTCCTGCAGGCCTGGCACAGCCAGAAGGCCGCCACCCAGTGGGTGATGCGCCAGCAGCTCGGCGCACCACCCCAGATCGCCCCTGCCCTCACCCAGCAGTGGGGCCAGGAGGCCTAGGGCGCGACACCCAACTGGGCCGCCACAACAGTGATCTGAAGCATCCGTCCAGCCCGGTTGACACTGAGGGGCAGGGTCCCCCCCACCCCGGCCCTCTCCACCGCGGCCACCAATTGAGATGGACTGGCAATGGGTTGTCCCCCCACCGCCACGATCACATCGCCCTGCTGCAGGCCCGCCCGCGCCGACGGGCTTCCCGCCTGCACCGACATCACCCGCACCCCCTGGCTCAGGCCGGTGCCATCGCCGGGTTTGACCTCATCGAGGCCCACGCCGATCACCGGATGGCTGACCCGACCGGTGGCCACCAGCTGACGCGCGATCTCCCGGGCCCTGTTGATGGGGATCGCAAATCCCAGTCCAGCCCCCGGCCCCGTGCGCACCAGAGTGTTGATGCCGATCACTTCGCCGTCGGCATTGAGCAAGGGGCCACCGGAATTGCCGGGGTTGATGGCCGCATCCGTCTGGATCAGGTCCAGCCGCTTGTCGGTGATGCCGAGCTTGCTGGCATTACGGTTGAGGTTGCTGATGATCCCCATCGTCACGGTGTTGTCGAGCCCGTAGGGATTACCGACGGCAATGGCCCACTCGCCCACCTGCAGCGTGTCGGAATTACCCAGGGGGGCCACCGGCCAGGGGCCGCCGCCGGCCAGCTTCACCACCGCCAGGTCGGTGAGGCGATCCAACCCCACCACCGTTCCCTGCACCCGGCGGCCGTCCTGCAGCCCCACGGTCACCCGGTCGCTCTTTTCCACAACGTGGGCATTGGTGAGCAACAGCCCATCGGCCTGGTAGATGAAGCCGCTGCCGGTGCCGCGCTCGGTGCGCTGTGAGGGCTGCTGCAGCTGGGGCATGCCGAAGAACTGACGAAACAGTGGGTCGTTGAGCAGCCCCCGCGGTAATCCACCGCCGGCGCCGGACACCACAACGGTGCGTTCCGTATCGATGGTGACGACAGCTGGTCCCGCCCGGCGCACCGCGGCGGCCACAAACGACTGGCGGGCCAGGTTCGGCGTTACACCCCCCTGGGCCCGGGCGGGACCAGCACCCAAGCCGGCTCCAACTCCACCACCCCCTTCGCCCGCCGACACCAACAAACCCGCGGCCAGCAGCCCGGAACACAGCCACGGCCCGGTGCGCAATCCAGCCATCACCACTGCGTAAGAACTGGCGAAACCCTAAACAGATCCAACCAACCCGCCAGGGGGTAATCCCGCACCAGCCGATCCAGCGCCCCATGGTGCCCAGCGCCGATCCGCGGCCAGAGGCGAAGCCCCCTAGGATTAGTAAATATTTCCATCAATCCATGGACACGGGGCGGCTCCTGCTTGCATTCCTGGCTTTTGGCGCCGCCTGCACCACCCTGTGGGCCTGGATGCTGGCCAACACCGGCGGCAATTCAACCGCCGTGGTCACCCCGGCGCGACCCACCCCATCCCGGATCAGGCAATGATGGAGTTGCGGCACGACTCCCCTGATCTCCGGCCTGCCCCCCGGCCATGAACGCCTTGCTTTCCCAGCTCTTTCCACTCCTTTACGGCGCCTGCTTCCTGGCCCTGCTCTGGCAGGCGTTCAAGGTGATGGGCCAGGGCTTTCGGGCCGTTCCGCGACCCGGAGACCGGGATGCGGCCGGCACCACCATCAACACAACCGCGACCATCGCCGACCCAACCCGGTGGCCCCGCTCGGGCAACGACCGCACCGGGCGGCTCACCATCCACCCCGAACTGCTGGATGCTGATGGCCAGCTCACCCAGGAAGACCTGCTGACCGTGCGCTTCAGCGGCGACAACGAACAGCCGGCTTACCCGGGTGACGCCAGCTGAATAGGCTCACCGTTGAGCACGTGCTTTTCAGCGGAGACAGACGGTGGATCAACGGACCCGAATCGTGGCTGCAGTGCTGCGGAATCTGAAGCTGCCGCCACGTTTTCGCCTCAAGCTGATCAAGGAGGATCCGATCCGGCTCGAACTCAGCATCACCCCTGCCTACGGCAAGGATCCGATCCTGGTGGGCCTGGTGGAATCCCAGGACCTCGTGGCCCGGCGCGACCGCGAAGGCCGCATCCCCCGCGACCTGCAGGGCACCTGGGACTGGACCGTGCGTCACGGCAAGGTGAGTACGGGTGGCTGGAACCCCTACCTCAAGGAAGCCCTCCAGACGATGTTTGAAACCGGCCTGCCGGCGATCGTGTACGAGGAGCTCACCAACGAGGCCTACCACCCGGTCGATGGCGTTCGCCACGTGCGCTGAAGCTGCCACGCCTGCTCCCCTGCCCATCGATGGCCTGCTGGAGCCCCTGCTGGAGGCCTGCCCCCCTGGAGCAACAGTGCTGCTCCAGGCCCCGCCGGGCGCCGGCAAAACCACCCGGGTGCCCCTGGCCCTCCTGGACGGGCTGACCCCACCACACCCTCCCGCAGCCGGCCTCGCGCTCCCCCGGATCTGGATGCTGGAGCCCCGCCGCCTTGCCGCCAAGGCGGCGGCCGAGCGGCTGGCGGCCGAGCTGGGAGAAGCGGTGGGTGAACGGGTGGGCTACAGCGTGCGGCTGGAATCCTGCACGTCGGCGGCCACCCGCCTGGAGGTGCTCACCGACGGCCTGTTCCTGCGGCGCCTGCAACGCGAACCCGCCCTCGTGGGGGTCGACTGCCTGATCTTCGACGAGTTCCATGAGCGTGGTGCCGACACCGACCTGGCCCTCGCCCTGGTGCGCCAGGTCCGGGAGCTGCTGCGGCCGGACCTGCGGCTGGTGGTGATGTCAGCCACCCTCAACCTCGCTCCCCTGGCCGCGCAACTACCCGAGGCCACCGTGCTGAGCAGCGAGGGGCGCTGCCATCCCGTCTCGATCAGCCACCAGCCGCCGCGACCGGGCGAGCGGCTGGAGCAGCAGGTGGTGCGGGGGCTGGAGCAGCACTGGCTCGACCAGCGGGACGAGGGCGAAACGGTGCTGGTCTTTCTGCCGGGACTGCGCGAGATCGAAGCCTGCAGCCGGGCGATCGGCGCCACTGCCTGGGGCGGGGAGATCGACTGTGTTCCCCTGCACGGCAACCTGCCGCTGGCCGCCCAGAGCCGCGCCATCGGGCCGGCCCGCCAAGCGGCCGGCAAGGTGGTGCTGGCGACCTCGATCGCCGAGAGCTCGCTCACCCTCGCGGGGGTCACCCTGGTGCTCGACAGCGGCCTGAGTCGCCGCACCCGCTTCGATCCCGGCAGCGGACTTGACGGTTTGGTGACCGTGCCCGCCAGCCAGGCCAGCGCCGAGCAACGGGCCGGGCGGGCCGGGCGCCTCGGCCCCGGCCGCTGCCTGCGCCTGTGGTCGCCCGCCGAACAGCAGCGGCGCCCCGCCTACGACCCACCGGAGTTGCTGGAGAGCGATCCCCTGCCCCTGGCTCTGCAACTGGCCCAATGGGGCGACCCCCTGGGGACGGACCTGGCCTGGCTCGACCCACCCCCACCCGCCCCCTTGCAGGAGGCCCGCCAACGGCTGGAGCAGCTCGAGGCCCTCGATGCCCAAGGCCGACTGAACATGCACGGCCAACGGCTGGCACAGCTGGGGCTGCACCCGCGCCTGGCTCATCTGCTGCTACTGGGCGAACACCGCGGCCACCTCGATCTGGCCTGCGCCCTGGCGGTGCTGCTGAGCGAGCGCGATCCCCTGACGCGCCAGGAGGCTGGCAGCGATCTCTTGCGCCGCCTCGACTGGCTGGGGCAGACCGGTGCCGCCGATGGGCCGCGGCGACGCCTGCGCCAGCTGCAGGCCCAGCTGCGTCGCCAGGTGCGCCAGCTGCCCCCCCAGCAGCCGCTGGCGCACCCACCCCACACCCCAGCCGCCCCCACCGCCTCCGCGTCCATCGCAACCACCGTGGCCCTCCTGGTGGCCGCAGCCTTTCCCGAACGGCTGGCCCTGGCCCGCCCCGGGCCCGCCGGCCGGTTTCTGCTCAGCAGCGGCCGCGGCGCCGTGCTCCACCCCGACGACCCCCTGGTGGCCTGTCCAGCGCTGGCGGTCGCCCAGCTGGATGGCCAGGGCCAGGAGGCCCGCATCCACCTGGCCGCGCCCCTGACTCCCGAGCAGCTGCGGGAGCTGGCCGAGCAACCCGGCGGCCAGGGACGCACCACCCTGGAGGCCCGCTGGGATGGGGAGAGCCAGCGGGTGCGCTGCGAACGCAGCCTGCAACTCGGAGCCCTGGTGCTGGAGCGCCACCCCTGGACGGAGGCCGACCCCGAACACATCCGCGGCGCCCTGCTGGACGGGTTGCGGCAGCTGGGCCTGGAGGTGCTGCCGTGGGATCGCACCAGCCGCCAGTTGCAGCAGCGCCTCACCCTGGCCCACCAGCAGCTGGGCGATCCCTGGCCTGATTGCAGTCCGCACCGGCTGCTGGCCGACCTGGAGCACTGGCTGGGGCCCCATCTGCTGGGGCTGCGCAGCCGCGACGATCTCCAAGGCCTGCCATTGGCTGAGGCCCTCTGGGGCGACTGCCCCTGGAGCCTGCGCCCGGAGCTGGAGCGGCTGCTGCCGCCAACCCTTCCGGTGCCCTCCGGCCGTGCGGTGAGCCTCGACTACAGCAGCGGCCACCCGGTGCTGGCGGTCAAGCTGCAGGAGCTGTTCGGAGCCAGCACCAGTCCCACGGTGCTTGACGGCCGACTGCCGGTGACAGTCCACCTGCTCACCCCGGCGGGCCGGCCAGCGGCGATCACCCAGGACCTGGGCGGCTTCTGGCAGCACAGCTACCCGGAGGTGCGCAAGGAGCTGCGGGGGCGTTACCCCAAGCACCCCTGGCCGGAGGATCCGCGCCAGGCTCAGGCCACAGCACTGACCAAGGCGCGCCTGCAGGAGGGCAAGCAGGAGGGCAACCGTCAGGGCCGGGGCAGCCAGGCCTGGGACTGTTAGGTCTGGGGCAGCAAATGGCCAAATCCAAAGTGGTGCAGGCCTTCGCAGATCCCCTCACACCCAGGGGAGCGGGCTACGTAGGTGCGCCGCAAGCGGTGGGCCTCTGCCCGCAACCCCGGCTCGGCATTGCCCACCATGACCCCGGCCAGACCTGTTTCGAACATGGCCAGGTCGTTGAGGGTGTCGCCCGCGGTGACGACCAGGGCGGGATCAATCTCTAGGGCCTCCACCAGGGATAGCAACGTGCTGCCCTTGTTGACCCCGGCGGGGAGCACATCGAGGTAGCGATTGTCGGAGAGAAGGCAATCGACACCATGGGCCTCCAGCTCGGCGATCAGGCCATGGTCGAAGGATTCCGGGTCGTAGTAGTACGCCAGTCGTCGCTGGCTGCTGATCGGCTGGGTGGAGACCCCCGCCGCGCCAGCCATCACGGCCAGCACCCGGTCGGGCTTGCCCTGCCAGCGGGCCTCGATCGGATCCACCGCCAGGGGCAGCGGCTCCAGGCTGGCTCCGCAGGCCACGGTGCAGCCCACATCACCGATCACCAGGTGCGGCGCCCGCAGGCCCACGTGCTCGTCTTCCACCAGCAAGCGGGCCACAGAAGCCAGGTCGCGGCCGGTGCAGAACACGTGCAGCACCCGGCGGCGCTGCTGCTCCAGCCAGGCGTAGAAGCGGCGGCGCTCCGCCAACGATCCACCCAGCAGGGTGCCGTCCAGATCGGTGACGAGCACCAGCTCGGGCTGCTCCGGCAAGGGAGCAGACAGCTGTGCCTGCAGGCGCTGGCGCAGGGAAGGGCCGGCGGGTGGGCGCTGGGAGGTGATAAACGAAACCGCTGACCGCTCCTGCCTAAGGGAGGCCCCCACGGCTGTCAAGCAGGGATCCGAGCGGCTGGTCCAAACTGGTCCCTTCCGGCGCTGTCTCCTTGGCCCGTTTCTACGTCAACAACCGCCGTGATGGGTCAAGGCTGCTGAGCAGCGCCCTGGTGATCTGTGGTGCGGGGCTGATCCGGATCGACCATCCCATCGGCCAGGCGATTGCTCTGATCGCCGGGTTGGTGAGCCTCTACTGGTGGACCTGCTACCGCCAGCTGCAGCGATGACGGGCGCCGGGGACTGTTCAGCCATTCCGCGCTACAGCGTGGCGGAGCTGAACGGAGCCGTGGCCAGCCTGCTGGAGCGCGGCTTTGCACCCCGCTTCCTGCTGGATGCCACCGTCAGCCGCCCGCAGCTCAAGAAGGGCCATCTATGGATGACGCTGGTCGACGACCGGGCCTCGATCTCAGCGGTGGTCTGGGCCTCCCAGCTGGGCAAGCTCAGCTTTGTGCCCGAAGACGGCGACGGCGTCGTGGTGGTGGGCAAGCTCAACTTCTGGAGCAGCCGGGCCAGCCTGTGCGTTCAGGCCCTGGACATCAGGCCCAGCCTCAGCAGCGTGCTGCGCCAGTTTGAACAGGTGCGCGAACGACTGGCAGGCGAAGGCCTGCTGGATCCGGCCCGCAAAAGGTCCCTGCCCCCCTTCCCGCGCCGCATTGCCCTGCTGACCAGCCGTCCCAGCTCGGCCCTCGCCGACATGCTGCGCACCGCACGGGAACGCTGGCCCGCCACCGGGCTGCTCGTGGTGCCGATCCCCGTGCAGGGCCCGGTTCAGGTCGAGATCTGCCGCGCTCTGCACCAGCTGGGGCGCCAGGCGGAGGTCCTGGGGATCGAGGCGGTGGTGATCGCTCGAGGGGGCGGCAGCCGCGAAGATCTGGCCGTGTTCGACGACGAAGAGGTGGCCCGCAGCCTGGCTGCCTGCCCGGTGCCCGTGGTGAGCGGCATTGGCCACGAAGACGACACAACCATCGCCGACCTCGTGGCGGACCTGCGGGCCGCCACCCCCACCGCTGCCGTGGTGGCCCTGCTGCCCGATCGCCACGCCACGCTCCAGGGGTTACGCCAGCAGACGGGCCATCTGCGTCAGCTGGTGCAGTGGCGGCTTCAGGCCGAAGTGCAACGCCTCGGGCGGGAACGCGAGCGCTTGCGGGATCTCCACCCCCACGGACTGCTGGCATCCCGACGCCAGGGCCTGCTGCAGGCGCAGCACCTCTTGCAAGCGCTCTCGCCTGAGCACCAGCTGGCCCGTGGCTTCAGCCTGCTGCGCAGCCCGGATGGCACTCTGGTGCGGTCGATCCGGCAGCTGCATGTGGGAAGCCCCGTGATCACCCAGCTCAGCGATGGCCGCGTTGATGCCGTGGTAAGCGACATTCAGGCCCAGGCCCTGCCGTACACGTCCAGCTGAACCATGCCCAGGGCGAAACCCAAACAGGCAAGCGCAGCCCTTTCGGCCAGCGACACAAGCGCTGTCCGCGATGCTGCAGTCACGGCCGCCGCCGATCTCACCTACAACGAAGCGCAGACCGCGCTGCAACTCACCCTGGCTGCCCTGCAGGCCAACGATCTCGACGTGGAGGAGATGACCGGCCTCTATCAAAGGGCGCGGGCCTACATCGAGCGCTGCGAGGCGGTGCTCGCGAGCGTGGAGCAGGAACTGTTGCTGTGGGACGACAGCAGCGAAGCTGCCGCACCGATGCGCGAATCCCCTTGATACCCGGATCCATCTGCCCCCCGCCAACACCATGCCCTCCTCAACCGAACGGACTCCCGACGTCGCCAGCCAGCCGGGCGCTGGCCCTCGAGCCCTGAAATGGCTTTATCTGGCGCTGGCAATCGCTGGAGCGATCCTGCCCTGGCTCGCCAACCTTGCGTTCATCCGCGATTACGGCTCCAGCTTTGATCTGGGGTTGTTCGTACAACTGGCGAATGCCAACCCGGCGGCGAGTTCGCTGTCGCGCGATCTGGCCATCGGGGCTACTGCAGTGGTGATCTGGATGGTGCAGGAGAGCCGGCGCCTGCAGATGCGCGGGCTCCCCTGGGTGCTGCTGAGCTGCGTCACCCTGGCCTTTGCCTTTGGCGCGCCGCTCTTTCTGTATCTGAGGGAACGCCGGCTTGAGGAATTAGCCCGCAGCTGATGAGCCAACGGGGCAGCGTCCACCGTCGACCAGGTTTCATTTGTCCCCCAACACCTCCACGTCGATGGTGACGTTGCTGACATCCAGTTGATCAGCCGGGGCCGACGCATCGAAGCCATCTCCGAAGGGAGTCCCACAAGCTGGGCAGATGTCAGTGGCCATGCTTGTGAACCCACAGGCGGGGCAGGTCCGCAGGCGCCTCTGGATCACCTGCCAGGCGACGAAGCCTGCAGCCCCCAACAGCAGTGGCCCCAGCAGCAAGGCAAGGGTGATGCCGCCTACAAGATCGAGCACGAAGCGCCCGAGGGGTCCAGGCGCCAGCAACAGCATGGCAGCCAACAACAGCCAGATCCAGGAGTTCGAGCGCTGCATCACCGCTGGACAAGGCCTTCAGGAGAACCCCATCCTGGCGCGGCCTGGCCGATCAAGAACGACACAGAGGCATTGGCCGTAGTAGATGATCACGCCAACCAACCAGACCCAGAGACTCAGGACCAGCACGCCTCCGACCAATCCATAGGCCTGAAAGCGGACGCCGAGGGTGACCAGCACCCGGCCCAGTACCAGATTCAGAAACGTGAGCGAGATCCCGATCAACGCAGCCCCGGGGAGCAGGGGTCGCCACGGGATGCGTCGCGACGGCAGCACCCACAGCAGCAACAACGAGGCGCCAATACTGAGACCCAAAGAAATGATGAAATCCAGCCCCCAGGACACGGGCTGCTGAATGCTGCGAGCCCAAGGCCAGAGCGTCAGCACCCCGTTCCGCAGTCCAGAGGAGCCCAGCAAACGCATGTTGGTGAATGCTTGATCCACCACGATCAGCACAGCAAACAAGGACACCAGGCCAAATGCCTTGATCCGCAACTGAAGATAGCGGTGCACCAGATCGTGCCACGCCAAGCCTTCAAATCCAAAGGGCCGATTCCACCAGAGGCGATCAGCACCCCTCTGAAGGGTGAGATAGGCATTGCTAGCGGTCAACACCAGCACCACAACACCCAATACACCTGCACCCAATCCCTGTCGCAGAAAAGCTGAAAGTGTCGCCGTAAAAACCGGAATGGCCGTACTGGGCAAGACATCAGAAACGACATTGAGCAATCTCTCAACCAGACCTTCATCGCGGCCCAACAATTTCGCTGCCAGCGATAACGCAATCAGCAGGATCGGAAAGACCGACTGCAGGCTGTGATAAGCGAATGCAGCGCTTAGATCGACGCAATCCATCCGCAACCACAGCCGGTAAGCCCGCCAGAAGGATCGGAATCGGCCAATGTGCCGCGTCATCCTCAGTCGACGAGCCGGCCCTAGGGATTGAAACCACACCTTGGATCCAGCAGGTCGCTGACTGGAGAGTAGCGGGCCTATCGCCTACGGCTCATGATCAGCAC
>JBILUH010000007.1:0-60849 GCA_044371095.1 Cyanobium sp. | reverse complement strand
CGCTGCAACGGCTTCCGCTCGATCCGCGCTGGCCTGATGGCCGTGGCACACGACATCAGCCGAATGCTCGGTTGGGTTGGCGTCAGCGATGCGGGAACAGGATGAAATTACTTTCAGTCAGCCCTGCAGCCAGGCGCAACAGGTTCATGGCGGCGGTGCGCAGCGTGGCCATCACGCCGGCGCCATTACCCCGGTAGCGGTGGGCGTCCTCATGGAGCTGGGTGTCCCTGATCCAGTGCCAGCCCTCAATGCTCCAGCGGTCGCGTACCAGTTGCAGCAGGGCTTCTGGCGTGGTATGCAGGCTGGTGAGAAACAGGTGGGTGGCGCGAAAGGGCTTGCCGTCTCGGGAGCCTCCGGCAGCTACCTCCACGATCCAGCTGGTGCCGATCCAGGCCTCACGGATGTGCTCTGGAGCCTGTTTGGCGCGCAGCGTCCAGACGATATCGCGGCCATGGCCAACCTCGTGAACGTTCGCCTCGAAAGGGATGTGCCGCTTTCCCTGGAACTGAGATCGGATCTGACGATGCAACGTCTTCTGGTTGCCCTTCACGGTCAGCAGGAAGTCGGCCCCCTGCTCCTGAAGCTGCCGAAAAACGGGCGCTGGGTATGGAGCGCGTCCGCCTGGATGAGAACACCCTCGAGATCCAGCTCGCCGAGCAGCTGCCGCAGCACCGCCCGCTCGTGGTTTTCGCCGGTGGCGTAGCAGGCCTGGCTGATAGCCACACCGAGGGCGGCCGAATACAGCGTGACCTGGGCAATGAACGCCGAGCCACCACCAGCTGTAGGCACGATCGACCCTCGCAAGGTCTTGCCGTCACACACCAGCTGATCGAGATCCGCTGCACCACCGGGGATTTGGGCGATCGTCCAGTCACGGATCGCAGTGCACAGGGCTGCCACCTCCACCTGCTGGAAGAAGTAACGGAACGAGGAATCCGATGGCGGCCGCCGCAACTCCAGGCCGAGTGCCTCGGTCAGGACGCTGTGGTGACGGATGGCGAAACGCTCCAGATCTCGCAAGCTCTGGCATCCACTCAGGATTCCGAGCACGGCCACCAGCAGCAGATACCAGGCCGGAAACCGAACCCCGCGCCGCATCCGCGCATCTGGGATCGACCTCAGATAGCTGATCAGGTCGAGATCGGTTGCGGCTGAGGCGCTTTCAAGCACAAAAAGGGGGCGATTCCGCCGACCTCAACCCATGCTGACAGCCCCGGCAAGGACGCCTGTGACAGACTTTGAATCAGCCCTGTGCATTAAATCGAGTTTTTTGGGTTGAAGGTATGCATTAATCTACTTGATTACCCAGCTCACTCCGCGCCCGGCAGTTTGACCGCGTAGACTGGTACATAACTACCAGTTTAATCATGGCGCGCAGCGGCATCCAGTTTCAGAAGGGCCTCTCCCTCCATGAGTTCCAGCGGCTCTATGGCACCGAGGAGCTATGTGAGGCAGCTCTGGAGAAGGCTCGCTGGCCTGATGGCTTTCGCTGCCCGCGCTGCAAGAGCCATGAGCATGGGCTCGTCTACGGCCGGCGGCTCAAGCGTTATCAGTGCCGGAGCTGCGGCCATCAGGCCACGCTCACAGCAGGCACGATCATGCAGGCCACAAAACTGCCGCTGACATCCTGGTTCCTGGCCTTCTATCTGATCGGTCAGGCCAAAACTGGGATCTCCTCGCTCGAGCTCAGCCGCCACCTGGGGGTGAAATACGACACGGCCTGGCTGCTCCACAACAAGATTCTGCGAGCGATGGCTGATCGGGAGGAGGCCTACCTGCTGCGGGGAAAGATCCAGATCGATGATGCCTACCTCGGCGGAGAACTGCCGGGGGGGCAAGGCTGGTCGGGGATCAGAGAACAAGGTCCCCATTGTCGCGGCCGTCTCCTTGAACGAGGCGGGTCATCCGATTCACGCCAGGATCACAGCTGTGAGTGGCTTCAGCGGAGAGGCCATCGCAGCCTGGGCCCAACGGCATCTGGAGCCCGGCACCCATGTGCTCTCTGATGGCCTGGCCTGCTTCCGCGCCGTCACCACGGCCAACTGCCGCCATAAGGCAGTTATCACCAGCGGCAAGCATCCCAACGATCTGCCCCAGTTCCGCTGGATTAACACCCTGCTGGGCAACCTAAAGACGAGCTTCAGCGGCACCTTCCATGCCTTCAACTTTGACAAGTATGCGAGGCGATACCTGGGCGGCTACTGCTTCCGTTTCAACCGGCGCTTTGCGATGGCTGCGATGACCGAGCGCATTGCCAATGCCGTCTGCTGCTGCATGCCACGCACGGAGAGGGATCTCAGGATCGCGGAGTCTTATGGGTAATGAAGTTAATCTATGGCTTGTGGTCTTTGGGGGGGTGCGTGAGCCGCGCCGCCATGCAGATCAGGCCTGCAGGTAGGTGGTCTGGCGCAGGCTTGCCTCGAGGTGAGCCATGAGCCGCCGGGCGTCGCTGATGGGGAGCTGGCCGCGGCCGATCGCCTCCTCGCTGGCCACCCGCAGCCGCTCCAGCAACAGTTCCGGGTTGTGCTCCATCGCCTCCAGCACCTCAGCGTTGGTGTCGCCCCGCACCACATGGTCGAGCTGGTAGCCGCCGCTGGCCTTGAGCCGGATGTGCACGGCGTTGGTGCTGCCGAACAGGTTGTGCAGGTTGCCCATCACCTCCTGGTAGGCCCCCCCGAGGAACAGGCCGATCCAGTAGGGCTCACCGGGCCGCAGGCTGTGCAGCTCCAGCAGCGGTTTCACCTGGCCCCGCCCCGAGTGCCCGGCCGGATCGATGAAGCGGGCGATCTTGCCGTCGGAATCGCAGGTGAGGTCAGCGAAGCTGCCCAGCCCCTGCGGCTGTTCGTGGAGCCGGTGGATCGGCAGCACGGGAAACAGTTGGTCGATCGCCCAGGTGTCGGGGGCCGAGCGGAACACCGAGAGATTGGCGTAGTACGTGGAGGCCAGGGCCGCCGGCAGGGCCCGCAGCTCCTCGGGGATCGGGGTGTCCGCCGGCAGGGTGGCCAGGCGTTCGGCGATGGCCTGGCAGCAGGCCCAGGTGAGCTGCTCCGCCAGGCCCCGTTCCGGCAGGCCCAGGTAGCCCAGGCGGAAGGCGGCCAGGGCGTCGTCCTTGAACTTGAGGGCGTCGTTCCAGGCCTCCTGCAGCGACTCGATGCTGGCCTCCGGCACCGTGATGGTCGCGTAGGTGTCGCGCAGGTTGCGCAGGATCAGGGCTTCGTCGTTCTGCCGCGGTGGTACGGCTCCAGGCAGCCCGCCGGCTCCGAGCACGTCAAACACCAGCACCGAGAAGTGGCTGGCGATCGCCCGGCCGCTCTCGCTCACCAGCGTGGGCACGGGAATGCCATGGGGCTGGCAGCACTCCTTCACCGTGGCCACCACGTCGTTGGCGTAGTTCTGCAGGGAATAGTTGGTGGAGGCGGCGCTGGCGGTGCGGCTGCCGTCGTAGTCGATCCCCAGGCCACCGCCCACATCCAGATAGCCCATCGGCGCCCCCAGCCGGGTGAGCTCGCCGTAGATCTGCCCGGCTTCCTGCAGGGCGTCCTTGAGCACGGCGATGTCGTTGATCTGGCTGCCCACATGGAAGTGCAGCAGCCGCAGCTCGCCCAGCAGGTCGGCGGCCCGCAGCGCCTCCACCGTGGCCAGCAGGTCGGGCACCGACAGCCCGAATTTGGCCCGTTCACCCACCGAGCTGCCCCAGCGACCGGTGCTGCGGGCCGAGAGCTTGGCGCGGATGCCGATCAGGGGGGCGGCGCCCAGCTCCCGGCTGGCGTTGATGATCCGCTCCACCTCGTCGGGCTGCTCGATCACCACCACGGGCTGGCGCCCCAGGCGCCGCGCCAGGATCGCCGTCTCGATGTAGCGCTGGTCCTTGTAGCCGTTGCAGATCAGCAGCGCCTCGGGGTCGTCGATCAGTGACAGGGCAATCAGCAGCTCCGCCTTGCTGCCGGCTTCGAGGCCGAAATGCCAGCGTCGACCGCAGGCCACCAGCTCCTCCACCACGTGGCGCTGCTGGTTGCACTTCACCGGAAACACGCCCTGGTAGCGGCCGCCGTAGCCGTATTGGGCGATGGCGCGCTCGAAGGCGGCATGGATCCGTTCCAGCCGGTCTTCGAGGATGTCGTCGAAGCGGATCAGCAGTGGCAGCGACAGGTCGCGGCCCTGCAATTCCTGCACCAGCTCAACCAGGTCGAGGGAGCCGCCCCGGTCGCCGCGGGGCTGCACCATCACGTGGCCGCGATCGCTCACGGAGAAGTAGGGGTCGCCCCAGCGATCCAGCCCGTAGAGGGCTGCGCTGTCGGCGGCGGTCCAGGTGTCGCTGTTCGACGCGCTCACGGCAGGGGGTGGGTGGGGGCGGTGATCACGGCACCACTGTGCTTGCCAACGGGCAGGCCTGCCGCACACGATGGCGCCACCCTTGACCTTGCAACCTGTGGCCGCCGAACGCACCTTCATTGCCATCAAGCCCGACGGCGTTCAGCGCGGTCTGGTGGGCGAGATCCTGGGACGCTTTGAGCGCAAGGGCTTCAAGCTGGTGGGCCTCAAGCAGCTCACCCCCAGCCGTGAGCTGGCCGAGAGCCACTACGGCGTGCACAGCGAGCGTCCCTTCTTCGCCGGACTGGTGGAGTTCATCACCTCCGGCCCGGTGGTGGCGATGGTGTGGGAAGGCGATGGCGTGATCGCCAGCGCCCGCAAGCTCATCGGCGCCACCAAGCCCCTGGAGGCCGAACCCGGCACCATCCGTGGCGACCTGGCCGTGAACATCGGCCGCAACGTGATCCACGGCTCCGACGCCCCCGAAACCGCTGAATTCGAAATCGGTCTGTGGTTCCAGCCTTCCGAATTGAGCGATTGGACCCCCGCCGATCAGACCTGGCGCGTCGAGGGCTGAGCTGAGAGCTGAGTCTGCGATCAGCCGCTGAAGCGATCCCAGCGGAAGGCCTGTTGCCAGGTGCGGCCGCTGGGTAGGCGCAGAGAGACGCCCTCTGGCGTCGCCCTGGCTGGGCTCAGTTGGTGGCTCAGCAACTCGGCGGTGATGGCGGCCAGCAGCACGCCGTTGCGGTGGTGGCCGGCCGCCAGCCATAGCCCGGGGATCGGGCTGGTGCCCAGCAGCGGCCCTTCGTCGGGGGTGCAGGGCCGGAATCCCCACCAGCGCTCCATCGGCGGCCAGCTGCTCGCCGCCGGCAGCAGGCTGGCGATCCCCTGCTGCAGCTGACGCTGGCCGGCGGGGGTGAGCCCTTCGCTGAACCCTGCCTCGGCCTCACTGGTGGCCCCCACCACCAGCAGTCCGTCCTCCCGCGGCACCAGATAGGTGCCAGGCCCAAAAACCACCCGGCCCAGGGCCTGGCGCGGCCCTTGCAGCGACAGCATCTGGCCCTTCACCGGCGCAATCGGCAGTTCGGGTAAGAGCTGGGCGCTCCAGGCCCCGCAGGCGAGCACCGCCCGTTGGGCCGGCAGCCGCTGCGCGTCGCCTTCAGCATTGCGCAGGTGCACCCCCTGGAGGGCGCCGGCCCCGTCGCGCTCCAGGCCCAGCACCTGGGTGCCCTCCTGGAAGGTCACCCCCAGCTCCACGCAGGCCCGCTCCAGGGCCCGCATCAACTGGCGGCGGTTGTCGATCTGGCCGTCCTGCGCAAACAGCAGTCCCGCCTGCCACGACGCCCCGATGCCTGGCACCTCCCGCTCCAGGGCCTGGCGATCGAGCGCCCGGCCGAAGCTGGCCGTGGGGTAGGCGTCCCGGGTGGCGGCGCTGGAGAAGGGCACCACGATCCCGCAGGGTCTGAGACCGCAGCGCAGGCCGCTGTCGGCTTCGATCTGCTGCACCCAGGCGGGAATGCGCGCCAGGCTCGCCTGGCCCAGGGCGAGCAGATCGCCGCTGAGTCCCTCGGCGTGGGGCGCCAGCATTCCCGCTGCCACGAAGCCCGCGGCTTCGCTGCGGCGGCGGCTCAGCACCAGCACCGCCTCCCCGCGCCGGGCCAGTTGGTGGGCGATGGCCAGGCCCATCAGCCCGCCACCAAGCATCAAGACCTGTTCCTGTGCGGCGGCCATGGCCTTCAAGTGGGCGTTGGTCAGACCGGGGACATCTCAGCGTTTCATGGCAGGGGTGCCGTTGGCCAGCCTGATGCGGCTCCCGCGCTCCCGGCACCCTTCCATAGGATCAGGCCACGCATCGAAGCAGGAGAACAGCGATGGCTGGGGCCGCTACAACAACCGCTGACGGCACAGCACCCGCTGCAGCCACAGCACCCGCTGACATGCCGGCCGCCGCCTGGGAAGCCGTGATCGGCCTGGAGACCCATGTGCAGCTGGGCACCGCCAGCAAGATCTTCACCGGTGCCTCCACGTCCTTCGGCGACGCCCCCAACACCCATATCGACCCGGTGGTGTGCGGCTTGCCGGGCACCTTGCCGGTGCTCAATCAGAAGGTGCTCGAGTATGCGGTGAAGGCGGGCCTGGCCCTCAATCTGCACATTGCTGAACACAGCAAGTTTGACCGCAAGCAATATTTTTATCCCGACCTTCCCAAGAACTACCAGATCTCCCAATACGACGAGCCGATCGCCGAAGACGGCTGGATCGAAGTGGAGGTGGCTGAAAAGGGTAAGGACACCTATCTCAAGCGCATTGGTATTGAGCGCCTGCACATGGAGGAGGACGCCGGCAAGCTGGTGCACGCCGGCAGCGACCGTCTGGCCGGCTCAACACATTCTCTGGTGGACTACAACCGCGCCGGTGTGGCCCTGGCCGAGATCGTCAGCAAGCCGGATCTGCGCACCGGCCGCGAGGCGGCGGAATACGCCTCGGAGATCCGCCGGATCATGCGCTACTTAGGCGTGAGCGACGGCAACATGCAGGAGGGCTCCCTGCGCTGCGACGTCAACATCTCGGTGCGGCGCGGCCCCGATGCTCCCTTCGGCACGAAGGTGGAGATCAAGAACATGAACTCGTTCTCCGCCATTCAGAAGGCGATCGATTACGAGATTCAGCGCCAGATCAAGGCCTATGAGGCCGGCGAGCCGGTGGTGCAGGAAACCCGCCTCTGGGATGAGGGCAAGCAGCTCACCAGGAGCATGCGCTCCAAGGAGGGCGCCAGCGATTACCGCTATTTCCCCGACCCGGATCTGGGTCCCATCGAGGTGAGCCCCGCCCAGCGCGAGGCCTGGCGCGCCGAGTTGCCGGAGCTGCCTGCCGCCAAGCGCCACCGCTATGCCGACCAGCTGGGGCTGTCGATCTACGACGCCCGGGTGCTCACCGATGAACGCTCGATGGCGGAGTACTTCGAGGCGGCCGTGGCCGCCGGTGCCGAGGCCAAAGCCGTCTCCAACTGGGTCACCGGCGATATCGCCGCTTATGTGAACGCCAACAAGCTCTCAATCGCGGAGCTGCCCCTCAAGCCCGAGCAGCTGGCCGAGATGGTGCAGCTGATTGAGGGCGGTGTGATCAGCGGCAAGATCGCCAAGGAGATCCTGCCGGAGCTGCTGGAGCGGGGCGGCTCCACCAAGTCGATCGTCGCGGAGCGGGGTCTGGGCATGATCAGCGACCCGGCGGCGATCACGGCGATCGTGGAGGAGCTGCTGGCCGCCCACCCCGAGGAGGTGGAGGCCTTCCGCGGCGGCAAAACCAAGCTGCAGGGCTTCTTCGTCGGCCAGCTGATGAAACAGACCGGCGGCAAGGCCGATCCCAAGCTCGCCAACCAGATCCTGATCCAGAAGCTCAATGGCTAGCCGGGTTCGGTAGACGCGTTCAGCAGCGCTTGAAGGGCTCTTGCCACCTCTTCCTCCAGCTGCTCCGGCCCGCCGCGGTTGTTGAGCACCACCGCCGCCAGCGGCCGCTTGCGCGCTAGGGGCCACTGGGCCGCCAGGCGGGCGCGGGCGTCGGCTTCGTTGAAGCCATCGCGGGCCATGAGCCGTTGCCGTTGCTGGGCTTCGTCGCAATCCACCAGCCAGATCTCGCTGCAGAGGGCGTCAAGTCCGGTCTCAAACAGCAGCGGGATCATCAGCACCACCACCGGCGCTGCGGTCAGCCGATCCAGTTCGGTTGTGAAGCGTGCGCGCACCAGCGGGTGCACCAGGTTTTCCAGCCAGTGGCGCTCAGCCGCATCGGCAAACACGATCCGCCCCAGGGCGGCGCGATCCAGAGCGTCGCCTGCGTTGCCTGCGGCTCGCACCTGCTCCCCGTAGCGCGCCAGCACCGCTTGCGTCCCAGGGCTCCCTGGCGCCAGCGCTTGGCGGGCATAGACATCGGCATCCAGTACCGGCAGCCCCCGCGCCGCCAACAGCCGTCCCACACTGCTTTTGCCGCTGGCGATGCCGCCGGTGAGGCCGATGCGGCGCTGGGGGGTGGGGGCCATCCCACCAGTTTGGTTCAGGATGCATTCAGTGGCCCCGGTTCCTTGACCCACCCCTGGCACCCGATCCCCGGCGGCATCACGGCCCCTGAGGGCTTTCAGGCCGCCGCCGTGACCGCCGGCCTCAAGGTCTCCGGCAAGCCCGACCTCTCGCTGCTGCTGGCTCCCGAGGGGGCGGTGTGCGCCGGCACCTTCACCACCTCGCTGGTGCGGGCGGCCTGCGTGGATCTCTGCGCCGAGCGCCTCGCGGCCAGTGGCTGCCGGGCCCGTGCCGTGCTCACCAACTCCGGCCAGGCCAATGCCTGCACCGGTGAGCGCGGCCTGGCCGACAGCCTGATCGCCACTGCGGCGGTGGCCGAGCGCCTGGGGCTGGCTTCTGAGGCGGTGCTGATCTGCTCCACCGGTGTGATCGGCGTGCCGATCGCGATGGACACCTTGCTGGTGGGTCTGGATCCCCTGGTGGCGGCCCTCAGCCCCGATGGGGGCGCGGCGGCGGCCACCGCCATCCTCACCACCGATCTGGTGGAGAAGCAGATCGCCCTGGAGGCCGACCTGGGCGGCCGCACCGTGCGCATCGGCGGGATGGCCAAGGGCTCGGGAATGATTCACCCCAACATGGCCACGATGCTGGGCTATCTCAGCTGTGACGTGGGCGTGCCGGCCGCGGTGTGGCAGGGGATGGTCAGGCGGGCGGTGGATCGCTCCTTCAATGCGATCACGGTGGACGGCGACACCAGCACCAACGACACGTTCCTGGCCTTTGCAGCCGGCGAGCCCTTGAGCCCCGAGCACTTCGACGCGCTGGAGGCCGGCCTGACGGCGGTGTCGCAGCACCTGGCCAAGGCGATCGCCCGCGATGGCGAGGGCGCCACCTGCCTGCTGGAGGTGCAGGTGGAAGGGGCGGCGGACGCCGCCGCCGCCGGCGCCATCGCCCGCACCGTCTGCGGTTCGTCGCTGGTGAAGTGCGCCGTGCATGGCCGCGACCCCAACTGGGGTCGCATCGTGGCCGCTGCCGGCCGCGCCGGTGTGCCCTTCGATCCCGCGGCGGTGGCCCTCTGGCTGGGCGAGCACCAGCTGATGGCAGCCGGCCAGCCCCTGGCCTTCGATCGTGCCGCCGCCAGCGCCTACCTGCGCGAGCGCGCCGCCGGCACCTACCTCGGCGGCCCGGGCCCCGGTGGCGACACGGTGCAGATCCGCCTGGTGGTGGGCGCCGGCCCGGGCACGGGTGTGGCCTGGGGCTGCGACCTCTCGGATCAATACGTGCGCATCAACGCCGATTACACGACGTAGGCGGAGGGGGCCCTGCTTCCAACTTGAGGTGTCTTCCTCCCCGGCCAGGCCCTCCCTCTTAGGCTGACCCCTATGGCACATGCCCAGGCCGCTGCTCCCGCCCGCCCCCGTCCCCGTCCCCGTTGGCAGGTTCCAATGCTGGTGGGTTTGTGCTTAGGCCTCGGCTACGGCGTCACCCATCGGTTGCTTGCTCTGCAGTTGCCTCCCCTCGTGCGGCTTGGTCAGGGTTTTGAGGTGCGGCCCTTCCCCGGCACCTCGCTGGAGAGTCTGCGGTTGCGGTTTGGTGCAGAGAGTCAGGAGATCCGCGGCGATCTGGATCTCCTGGAGCTGGAGAACAAGTCCGGTGCTGACCAGCCCGCAGCCAGGCCCGAGGAGCAACCCACGGCTGAGCCAGAGGCTGGTTTGCGCGATGCCGAGGCGGACCCGGGTCCGCTTCCGGACCCAGCCCTGTCGGCTCCCCGCCTGGACGCCCCGGCTCCGCCATCGCTGCCGAGTGCTGATCTGCCACAGTCCTCTCCAGAAGTCGGGCCGCGATGAGTGCGCCGCAATCGTTAGTGCAGGCGGCCTTGCAGCGCCTGGGCGCTCGGCTGGGCAGCGGCCTCGTCGATGCCGCTGCCAATCTGGCCCTGCTCGCCCAGGACGCGCCCGAGCGGCTGCGCCAGGAGCTGCAGCTGTTCTGGGAGGAGGTGGAAGCCGAGGCGGCTCGGATGGAACGGGGCGAAGCGGAGGAGTCTGAAGCGACCCCGACCGCTGCTGGGTCCCTCGATCCCCAGGATCAGATTGATGCCCTGCGCGCCCGGGTGGCGGCGATGGCGCGACGTCTGGACCAGCGTTCGTGATTCTGCGGCCGCTGCGCATCTGGTGGTTGGCCCTGGCCCTGGTTCTGGGGCTGTGGTGGGACGGCCAGGACTGGACCTATCCCGGTGGGGTCACCCCGGAGCGCCGGCAACGGCGCCAGCGCCGCCGGGCCCGCTGGCTCACCCAGGCGTTTCTGGCCCTGGGTTCGGCCTTCATCAAGTTGGGACAGTTGCTGTCGGCCCGGCCGGACGTGTTGCCCGCCGAGCTCGTCGAGGAGCTGGCCACCCTCCAGGACCGGGTGCCCGCCTTTCCCTTCACCGTGGTGCAGGACCTGCTGGAGCAGGAGCTGGGTGAGCGCTGCGCTGAGATCATTGATCTGGAGAGCGAGCCCCTCGGCTCGGCCAGCCTGGCCCAGGTGCACCGCGCCAGCCTGCGCAGCGGCCGTCAGGTGGTGCTCAAGGTGCAGCGCCCTGGTCTGGAGCGCACCTTCCGGCTCGATCTGGAGGTGTTGCAGCAGGTGGCCGCCGCCGTCCAGCGCCATCCCCGCTGGGGCCGCGGCCGCGACTGGATCGGCATCGCCCAGGAGTGCCGGCGGGTGTTGCTGCGGGAGCTCGATTTCCGCCTGGAAGCCGAGCATGCGGCTCGCTTCCGCCAGCAGTTTCTCGACGATCCCGGCATCCGCATTCCCGCCGTGGTGTGGGAGCTGAGCACCCGACGGGTGTTGTGTCTCGACTACGTGCCCGGCATCAAGATCACCGACCGCCAGGCGTTGCTGGAGGCTGGCATCGTGCCTGCCGCGGTGGCTGAGAAGGGTGCGGCCAGCTATCTGCAGCAACTGGTGCGGTTTGGCTTCTTCCACGCCGATCCCCATCCCGGCAATCTGGCCGTGGCTCCCGACGGGGCGCTCATCTACTACGACTTCGGCATGATGGGCCAGCTGTCGGGTCAGCTCCGGGGTCGTCTGGGCAGCATGGTGCGTGCGGCCGCTGCCCGCGACGCCAGTGGCCTTGTGACGGAACTCCAACAGGCCGGGGTGATTGCCCCCGGCGTTGATCCCGGTCCGGTGCGGCGGCTGGTGCGCGTGATGCTCGAGGAGGCCCTGACACCCCCCTTCTCCGCCAATGTGCTGGAGCGGTTGTCGGGCGATCTTTACGACCTCGTCTACGGCCAGCCCTTCCGGCTGCCGCCGGAGTTGATCTTCGTGATGCGGGCGCTGTCCACCTTCGAGGGGGTCGGCCGCAGCCTCGATAGCGGCTTTAGCCTGGTGGCGATCGCCCGTCCCTACCTCCTCCCTCTGATGACTTCAAGCGGTTCGGGTAGCGGTTTGGGTGCTGGCGGTGGCAGCGGAGACCGTTTCGGCAACGATCTGTTCAATGAGATTTCCCGGCAGGCTGCCGAGGTGGGCAGCCGCGCCCTGGGCATCCCCAAACGCCTCGACGACAGCCTGGCCCGCATCGAGCAGGGTGATCTTCAGGTGCAGATCCGTGCCGGCGAAACCGATCGGCTGCTGCGCCGACTTGCCCTGGCTCAGCAGGCCGCTGGCCAGTCGATGCTGCTGGCGGGGCTGGCCGTGGCTGCGGCCCTGCTGGCGGCCAGTGCCCGGCCTGCTCTGGTGGCGGTGCCCTTTGTGCTGAGCCTGCCGGTGGGCTTGAGCTGGCTCAAGCTGCAGGGCCGGCTCAAGCGCGATGGGCGCCTGGATCAGTTGCCCGGGGTGGGCTGAGCTCAGGCCTTGCCGCGGGGGCCGCGATCCTCGGCGCCGGCGTAGATCGCCTGGCTGCCCAGCTCGTCTTCGATGCGCAGCAACTGGTTGTACTTGGCCACCCGATCGGAGCGGCTGAGGGAGCCGGTCTTGATCTGGCCGGCCCGGGTGGCGACGGCCAGATCGGCGATGGTGGTGTCTTCGGTTTCGCCGGAGCGGTGGCTGATCACGCTGGTGTAGCCGGCGCGGCCGGCCAGATCGATCGCCTGCAGGGTTTCGGTGAGGGAACCGATCTGGTTCACCTTGATCAGGATCGAGTTGGCCACGCCCAGATCGATGCCGCGTTGCAGCCGGGCGGTGTTGGTGACAAACAGGTCGTCGCCGACGAGTTGGACGGTTTTGCCCAGTTTTTCGGTCAGCAGGGCCCAGCCGTCCCAGTCGTCCTCGGCGACGCCATCCTCGATCGACACGATCGGGAAGCGGCTCGCCAGCTGGGCCAGCTGGTCGACCATCTCGGCGCTGCTGTAGCTGCCACCGCCGAAGTTGTAGCGACCGTCCTTGTAGAACTCGGTGCTGGCCACATCCAGGGCCAGGGAAATCTGGTCGCCGGGGCGGTAGCCGGCCTTCTCGATCGCCTGGATCAGCAGCTCACCGGCGGCATCATTGCTGGCCAGGTTGGGGGCGAAACCACCTTCATCACCCACGGAGGTGGACAGACCCTGGTCGTGGAGCAGGCCCTTGAGGGTGTGGAACACCTCAGCGCCCATGCGCAGGGCTTCGCGGAAGCTGCCGGCGCCGTGGGGCACCAGCATGAACTCCTGGAAGTCCATGTTGTTGGACGCGTGGGCGCCGCCGTTGATCACGTTCATCAGCGGCACCGGCAGCAGGTTGGCCAGCGGGCCGCCCAGGTAGCGGTAAAGCGGCAGACCCACGCCGTTGGCGGCGGCCCGGGCGGTGGCCAGGCTCACGGCCAGCACGGCGTTGGCGCCGAGGCTCGACTTGTTGTCGCTGCCGTCCAGTTCGGCCATGGCGCCATCGACGGCGCTCTGATCGAGGGCGCTGAGGCCGCACAGGGCCGGGGCGATCCGCTCCTCGATGTTGTTGACGGCCTGGGTCACCCCCTTGCCGAAGTAACGGCTGCCGCCATCGCGCAGCTCGTGGGCTTCATGGGCGCCGGTGCTGGCGCCGCTCGGCACGATCGCCCGGCCGCTGGCCCCACCCTCCAGCAGCACCTCGGCCTCGACCGTGGGGGTGCCACGCGAATCGAGCACCTCCCGTGCCACCACGGTGTCGATCACAAGGTCGAGGGAGTCGATCACGTTGGCGTGCCAATAGCTGTCTCGTCCGTGATCCTATGGGGCACCCCCTCCGCCCCTTATGTGCCAACCGGTACCGCTGCCGGTGTTGCTGGCCAGAATGGGAGTTCGTGAGTCCTGGTTGATGCCCGGCCGGGTTGATTGATGCGCATGCTGCACACCATGCTTCGGGTGGGGGATCTGGAGAGCTCCCTCTCCTTTTATACGGAGGTGCTCGGCATGCGTTTGCTGCGCCGCAAGGATTACCCCTCCGGGCGCTTCACCCTGGCCTTCGTCGGCTATGGCGACGAGGCCGACAACACCGTTCTGGAGCTCACCCACAACTGGGACACCAGCCAGTACGACCTTGGCAGTGGCTATGGCCATATCGCCCTGGGGGTGGATGACATCCAGGCCGTCTGCGACGCCATCCGCGCCAAGGGCGGCAAGGTGGTGCGGGAACCCGGGCCGATGAAGCACGGCAACACGGTGATCGCCTTTGTGGAGGATCCCGATGGCTACAAGGTGGAACTGATCCAGCTCTCGTCCCGCGGCTGACCCCGCAAGCCCATGCGCGCCGATCCAGTGCCCTCCAGCCTCACCAGCGATCCTGATCGTTTCAGCGACGACGCCTGGGAGCTGCTCCTGGCTGCCCAGGACACGGCCCGTCGCTGGCGCCACGGCGCCATGGATGTGGAGCACCTGCTGCAGGCCCTGCTGTTGGAGCGGCGTTTTGGCCGCTGGCTGGATCGCCTGCCCCTTGATCCCGACCGTCTGCTGGATCGGCTCGAGAGCTTCTGCGCCGACCAGCCCGGAGGCACTGGCAGCGAGCTCTACATCGGCGATGCCCTGGAAGACCTGCTCGAGGACGCCGACCGCTGCCGGGCCGCCTGGGGCGCGGGCCTGATGGATGTGCCCCACCTGCTGGTGGCCCTGGTCCGGGAGCCCCGCATCGGTGCGTCCCTGCTGGGGCCGGAGGGCCTCAGCGAAGACCTGCTGCTGCGGCAGTTCCGGCCCAGGGGGGCCGCGGCGGCCTCGGTGTCTGCACCGGCCCCGCCGCCCTCACCCGCCCCCGTCGACCCCGCTCCACCGCTGCTCGCCGACGCCTGGATCGACACCGCCGCTCCCGTCGCCACCGCACCCCCTCCCACCGCGCCCGCCACCGCGTCTCCCGCCGCACCGACGTCCAGCGATGAGCTGCGGCTGGAGCAGGAGCCGCCCGAGCCCAGCGCCCTGGAGCGCTACGGCCGCGACCTCACCGCGGCGGCCCGCGCCGGTGAGCTCGATCCGGTGATCGGCCGCGATCTGGAGATGCGCCGTCTGATCCAGGTGCTCTCCCGCCGCAGCAAGAACAACCCGGTGCTGATCGGCGAGCCCGGTGTCGGCAAGACCGCCGTGGCCGAGCTGCTGGCCCAGCGGATCGTGGCCGGCGAAGTGCCTGATTCGCTGCAGGGTCTGCGGCTCGTGGCGCTGGATCTGGGCGCCCTGATCGCTGGCGCGAAGTTTCGGGGTCAGTTTGAGGAGCGCCTGCGGGCGGTGCTCAAGGAGGTGCGCGACGCCGATGCGGTGCCGGGTGCCGCGGGGGTGGTGCTGTTCATCGACGAGCTGCACACGGTGGTGAGCGGCGATCGTTCCAATGCCGATGCGGGCAGCGTGCTGAAACCCGCCCTGGCCCAGGGCTACCTGCGCTGCATCGGCGCCACCACCCCGGAGGACTACCGCCGCAGCATCGAGAAGGATCCCGCCCTGGAGCGCCGCTTCCAGCAGGTGCTGATCAAGGAGCCCGGCCTCGAGACCAGCGTGGAGATTCTGCGGGGGCTCAAGGAGCGCTACGAGCTGCACCACGGCGTGGCGATCACCGACCCGGCCCTGGTGGCGGCGGCTCGGCTGGCCGATCGCTACATCACCGACCGTTGCCTGCCTGATTCGGCGATTGATCTGGTGGATGAGGCTGCCGCCCAGCTGCGCATGGAGGTGACCTCCAAGCCCCAGCTGGTGGAGGCGGCCGAGGCCGAGCTGCGCCGGGTGGAGCTGGCCCTGCTCTCAGCCGAGGCGGCGCCGCTGGAGGAGCGGGTGCAGTGGCAGGAGCAGCGCCGCCAGGCCACTGAGGCCCTGCAGCGGGTGCAGCAGCGCTGGCAGGCCGAGCGGGAGAGGCTGGCGGAGCTGCGGGAGCTGTTGCAGCAGGACGAGGACCTGCGCTACGCCATCGCCGAAGCCGAGCGCCAGGGCGACTACGAGGAGGCGGCCCGTCTGCAGCATGACCAGCTCAATGGCCTGCAGCAGCGCCGCGAGACCCTTGAAGCGGAGTTGCAGGGGGAAACGATCCTGCGGGAACAGGTGGAGGAGGGCGATATCGCCGATGTGGTGGCTCGCTGGACCGGGATTCCGGTGCAGCGGCTGCTGGCGGGTGAGCGCCAGAAATTGCTGGAGCTTGAGGCCAGCCTCGGCGAGCGTGTGATCGGCCAGCCGGAGGCGGTAGCGGCGGTGGCCGCGGCGATCCGCCGGGCCCGGGCGGGGATGCAGTCGCCCACCCGTCCGGTGGGCTCCTTTCTGTTTCTGGGCCCCACCGGCGTTGGCAAAACCGAGCTGGCCAAGGCCCTGGCGGCGGCGCTCTTCGACGAGGACGACGCCCTGGTGCGGCTCGACATGAGCGAATTCATGGAGCGCAACGCCGTGGCCCGGCTGGTGGGGGCTCCCCCCGGCTACGTGGGCTACGAGGAGGGCGGCCAGCTCACCGAGGCGGTGCGGCGCCGTCCCTATGCCGTGCTGCTGCTCGATGAGGTGGAGAAGGCCCACCCCGAGGTGTTCAACCTGCTGCTGCAGGTGCTCGACGACGGCCGTCTCACCGACTCCCAGGGCCGCACCGTCGATTTCCGCCACACGGTGGTGATCATGACCAGCAACCTGGCCAGCCGCGCCATCCTCGACAGCGCCCGTGCCGCAGGCGATGGCGGCGATCCCGCCCGCGTTCAGGAGCAGCAGACCTGGCTCGACCAGCAGATTGACCAGGCTCTCGCGTCCCAGTTCCGGCCGGAATTCCTCAACCGGATCGACGAGGTGATCCGCTTCCGGCCGCTGGGGCCGGCGGATCTGCAGCGGATCGTGCGCCTGCAGCTGGCCGAGCTAGCCCGACTGCTGGCTGAGCAGCACCTGGAGCTGGAGGTGCCGGAGCCGGTGGTGCAGGCCCTGGCCGAGCAGGGCTATGAGCCCGAATACGGCGCCCGACCCCTGCGGCGGGTGCTGCGCCGTCAGCTGGAGAATCCCCTGGCCACCGAGCTGCTGGCGGAGCGCTTCAGCGGCGCCCGGGGTGTGCGCGTCGAGCCGGGAACCCCCTTGACCTTTGTGCCCCTCGGGTAGAGTGGTCGTTTGCCGATACGCGCGGACGTCCCCGTGCGCCAGCGCCCGTGGATTCCGACCCCATCAATCCCGACTCCCCAACCTCTGACCAGCCCAAACCGCCAGTCGAGCAATCGGTTCTTGCTGAGCCTTCAGCAGTAGTGCCCGAGGGCTTTGCTGCCGCCACCCTGGCGGAATTGCGCAAGGTGGTCTGGCCCAGTCGCCAGCAGCTGTTCAGTGAATCGGTGGCCGTGATCTTGATGGTGAGTCTCTCGGCGGCGGCGATCGCTGCGATTGATCGCTTCTACGGCTGGGCCGCCCTTCAGGTGTTTCGTTGAGCCTGTGTCCCGTTAAGTCCAGTGTTTCGTTGATCCCGTTCCTTTCTTGAGCCCTGTGTCCGAGCCCCTGTCAGAGAGCCCCCTCGACGTCCTGGAGCCATCCGCTGATGCGCTTGAGCTGTCGGCTGCGGCGCCCGAGCCTGCGGCCGAGGTGCTGGAGGTGCCCGCCAGCGGCGAAAAGCTTCAGGTGGCCCGCTGGTATGCCGTGCAGGTGGCCTCCAGCTGTGAGAAGAAGGTGAAGGCCACCCTCGAGCAGCGGGCTGTCACCCTCGGCGTGGACAACCGCATCCTCGAGATTGAGATCCCCCAGACCCCGGGGGTGAAGCTCAAGAAGGACGGCTCCCGCCAGAGCACCGAGGAAAAGGTGTTCCCCGGCTATGTGCTGGTGCGGATGATCCTTGATGAGGACACGATGATGGCCGTGCGCAGCACCCCCAACGTGATCAATTTCGTGGGGGCTGAGGAGCGGCGCGCCACCGCCAAGGCCCGGGGGCACATCAAGCCCAGGCCCCTCAGCCGCTCGGAGGTCGATCGGATCTTCAAGCGGGCTGCCGAGAAGAAGGCCGTCGTCAAGGTCGATCTCACCGAGGGCGATCAGATCCTCGTGACGGCCGGTCCGTTCAAGGACTTCCAGGGCGAGGTGATCGAGGTGTCTGGCGAGCGCAACAAGCTCAAGGCCCTGCTCTCGATCTTCGGCCGGGAAACCCCGGTGGAGCTGGAGTTTTCCCAGATCAGCAAACAGAGCTAGGTCCCGGCCCCGCTCAACGGCCGTCTCCCTGCGGAGGACGGCCGTTTCCGCACCATCCCTGGCTTAAAGGGGTGATCCGCAGCTTCACCACTCCCCTCCGGGAGTTTTGCCCACACTCCCCCTCGGGGAGTTTTGCCCCAGTAGCCCGAGACGATGGCCAAGAAAGTCGTTGCCGTTATCAAGCTGGCCCTCCAGGCCGGCAAAGCCAACCCTGCGCCGCCGGTGGGCCCTGCCCTCGGTCAGCACGGCGTCAACATCATGGCGTTCTGCAAGGAGTACAACGCTCGTACGCAGGAGAAGGCTGGTTATGTGATTCCGGTTGAAATTTCGGTCTTTGAAGACCGCAGCTTCACCTTCATCACCAAGACCCCTCCCGCTTCCGTGCTGATCTCCAAGGCGGCCGGCATCGAAAAGGGTGCCGCCACCTCCGCCAAGGGTTCGGTGGGTGCCATCAGCCGTGCCCAGCTCGAGGAGATCGCCAAGACCAAGCTGCCCGACCTCAACTGCTCCAGCGTCGAGTCGGCCATGCGCATCATCGAAGGCACCGCCCGCAACATGGGCGTCGCCGTCAACGACTGAGCCCGACGTTTCGTCGAGCCCGGCTTCGTTTCCCTTTCCCATCCTTCACCGGGGGAGATCCAGGCAGCCCTGAGGGGCCCCAGCCCTGAATCGCCCGCACCCCATTCCCACCATGCCCAAAATTTCCAAGCGTTTTTCCGCCCTCAGCGCCAAGGTCGAAGACCGCAGCTACAGCCCCCTCGAAGCCATCGAGCTGGTCAAGGCCAACGCCAACGCCAAATTTGACGAGACCCTGGAGGCCCACGTGCGCCTCGGGATCGACCCGAAGTACACCGACCAGCAGCTGCGCACCACCGTGGCCCTGCCCCATGGCACCGGCCAGTCGATTCGCATCGCGGTGATCGCCCGCGGTGAAGCTGTGGCCGCCGCCAAGGCCGCCGGTGCCGATCTTGCCGGCGACGACGACCTGGTCGATCAGATCGCCAAAGGCGAAATGGATTTCGACCTGCTGATCGCCACCCCCGACATGATGCCCAAGGTGGCCAAGCTGGGTCGGGTGCTTGGTCCCCGGGGCCTGATGCCGAACCCCAAGGCCGGCACCGTCACCACTGATCTGGCCGGCGCCATCAACGAGTTCAAGGCCGGCAAGCTTGAGTTCCGTGCCGACCGCACCGGCATCGTGCACGTGCGCTTCGGTAAGGCCAGCTTCGATGCGGCCAAGCTGCTTGACAACCTCAAGGCCCTGCAGGAAACCATTGACCGCAACAAGCCCAGCGGCGCCAAGGGCCGCTACTGGAGGAGCCTTTACGTGACCTCCACCATGGGTCCCTCGGTCGAAGTCGACTTCTCGGCCCTGCAGGACATCAAGCAGGAAGGCTGAGCCGGCGCTCCAGCCCCTTGAACAGGGCGGCGGCCGTACTGGTCATCACCAGGTACACGATCGCGACGGCGATGTAGATCTCGAAGGCCCGGTAGGTGGTGGCCACCACCAGCTGGCCTTCGCGGAACAATTCGTCGAAGCCGATCACGGCCGCCAGGCTGGTGTCCTTCATCAGCGTGATGGCCTCATTGGCCAGCGGTGGCAGCACCCGCCGCAGCGCCTGGGGAAAGATCACAAAGCGCATGCGCTCGATCGGATTCATCGCCAGGGCATCGGCCGCATCCCATTGGCTGGCCTCGATCGATGCAATGCCGCCGCGCAGGGTTTCGGCCATGTAGGCCGCCGCGTTCAGGCTGAGTGCCAGCACGGCGGCCACGAAGCGATCGAGGCTGAAGGGCAGGCCCAGGTCGCGGCACAGGGCGGGTAGCCCGAAGTAGATCAGGAACAGCTGCACCAGCATCGGGGTGCCGCGGAAAAATGCGATGTAGAACTGGCTGGCCCAGCGTATGGAGCGGATCCGCACCAGCTGGCTGAAGGCCAGCAGGCAGGCCCCCACCAGCCCGAAGCCGAAGGAGAGCACGGTCAGCGTCAGGGTGACGCCCGCGCCCCGGAGCAGGTTCTGGCCGAGCTGCCTCAGGTTGAGTTGGGCTTCGCTGCTCCCCTCCGCCAGGGCTGGGGCCACCAGGGGGAGTTGGGGCGGTGCCTGGTTGAACCAGCGGCGGTAGAGCGTGTCGTAGGAGCCATCGGCGAGCATGGAGCCCAGGGCCTGGTTGATCTCCGCCACCAGGGGTGAGCCCTTCGGCAGGGCAATGCCATAGAAGTCTGCGGTGAGAGGTTTCCCCGCAATCCGCACCCCTTGGAGCCCCGCGTCCCGGATGGCATACAGGGTGGCGGGCAGGTCATTCACATAGGCCTCCACGTTGCCGTTGATCAGTTCCTGCAGGGCCAGGGGGGCTGCATCGAACTGCACCACCGTGATGCCCGGTACGGCCTGCACCGCCTTGGCGCCGGTGGAGCCGATCTGCACGGCCACCTTGCGGCCTCTGAGGGCGCTCAGGGAGACCAGATCCGGGCTGCCTTCGCGCACGGCGATGGCCAGTCCGGCGGCGAAGTAGGGCCGGGAGAAGGCGACCGTCTGGGCCCGTTCCGCCGTGATCGTCATGGCACTGGCCGCCGCATCGAGGTTGCGGGATTGCAGGGCCGGAATCAGCCCGGAAAACGGCAGCGTCACGAACTGGATCGGGTGGCCGCTGCGGCGGCCGATCTCCCGCATCAGCTCCACATCCAGGCCCGTGAGCTCGCCGGTGTCCGCCGCCTGCATTTCAAAGGGCGGGTAGGTGGGGTCCACGCCGACCTGCCATGGGGTGGCCGCCCAGGCCTGTCCCAGCAGCAGACTCATCACCAGCAGCAGCCCCAGCAGCGGCGCGGCCACCCTTCTCCCTACGGTGACTCGGTTCACGGCGTCCGATCTCTGTCGTGCTCCCGCCATGATCGTGAGTTCCGGGGCCACTCCCGTGCTGGCCTGTCGAAATCTGCACAAGCGTTTTGCGGCCCAGCCGGTGCTGCAGGGCGTCAGTGCCAGCTTCGCCAAGGGCGATGTGGTGTCTGTGATCGGGCCTTCCGGTTGCGGTAAGAGCACCCTGCTGCGCTGTCTGAACCGTTTGGAGCGGTTCGACCAGGGCAGCCTGGAAGTGATGGGGCGGGATCTGTCAGCCCGGCGGTTGCCCTGGGGGGAGCGACGGCTGCTGCGCCGTCAGGTGGGCATGGTGTTCCAGCAGTTCAACCTGTTCCCGCACCTCTCGGTGCTGGACAACCTCACCCTGGCTCCCCATCGCATCCTTGGCTTGCCCCTGGCCGATTGCCGGCAGCGGGCGCTGCAGCAGTTGGCCCTGGTGGGCCTGGAGGATCGCGCCCAGGCCTGGCCCCAGCAGCTCTCCGGTGGCCAGAAACAGCGGGTGGCCATCGCCCGCGCCCTGTGCATGGACCCTGCGGTGATGCTGTTCGATGAGCCCACCAGCGCTCTGGATCCGGAGTTGGTCGGCGAGGTGTTGCTGGTCCTGAGGCGCTTGGCGGAGGCGGGCATGACCATGGTGGTGGTGACCCATGAGATGCGCTTCGCCCGGGAGGTGTCCAACCGGGTGCTGTTTCTCAACGAGGGCCGGGTGGAAGAGGAGGGCTCCCCCGACCAGTTGTTCACAGCCCCGCGCAGTGAACGACTCAAGGCTTTCCTGGGGCGCTTCAGGGTTTAGGATACTGAACTGGCTTCGGCCAGAAGGGCACGCGCCCTACCCCAGACAGCAGGTGGGTTCACGCCCATAAGTCCTGCCGAGGTGATCGCGACAGGTTTGGCTCCCGGAATGTTCCAACTGGAACCGGTTTGGGTGCGGAACAGCCAGCGGCCTCGAGTCGATTCCTCCTTTCTCGGGAGTATCGGCGTCCAGGGCCGCGTACCCGGCTTGTTCCCCCGATCCGTTCCGTTTCCCATGGGCCGCACGCTGGAGAACAAGCAACAGATCGTCGAAGAGCTCAAGGGGCTCCTCGGCGAGGCCGAAATGGCGCTGGTCCTTGATTTCAAGGGCCTCTCCATCAAGGAAATGTCTGATCTGCGGACCCGTCTGCAGGCCAGCAACGGTGTGTGCAAGGTGACCAAAAACACCTTGATGCGCCGGGCCATTGATGGTGACAGCGCTTGGTCGGATCTCGATTCCCTGCTCACCGGCACCAACGCCTTCGTGCTCGTCAAGGGCGACGTGGGTGGTGCGGTGAAGGCCGTGCAGTCCTTCCAGAAGGACACGAAGAAGTCTGAGGTGAAGGGCGGCCTTTTCGAAGGCAAGCTCCTCTCCCAGAACGACATCAAGGCCATCGGGGATCTGCCCTCCAAGGAGGTGCTCATGGCTCAGATCGCCGGTGCGATCAATGCCGTGGCCACCAAGCTGGCCGTGGGCATCAACGAGGTTCCGTCCGGTCTTGCCCGGGCGCTCAACCAGCACGCCGAATCCGGCGAAGGCTGATCGCTTTCCGCGAACGCGAGCTCCCTCGATCCGACTGTTTTCCAACAGATCTGTTGCTGATTCCCAACCATGTCTGCTACTACTGACCAGATTCTCGAATCGCTGAAAACCCTTTCGCTGCTTGAGGCTTCCGAGCTCGTCAAGCAGATCGAAGAGGCTTTCGGTGTGTCCGCCGCTCCCGCCGCTGGCGTGATGATGGCCGCTGCTCCCGCCGCTGCCGCTGAAGCCGTCGAAGAGAAGACCGAATTCGACGTCATCCTCGATGGCTTCGACCCCGCCGCCAAGATCAAGGTGCTGAAGGCCGTCCGCGAGGCCACCGGCCTCGGCCTGGGCGAAGCCAAGGCCCTGGTGGAAGCCGCTCCCAAGGCCATCAAGGAAGGCATCGCCAAAGCCGAAGCCGAAACCATCAAGAAGGCCGTGGAAGAGGTCGGCGGCAAGGTCACCATCAAGTGATCGCCAAGTGATCGCCGCGGCCCTTTCGGGTCGTCCCTTGTTCAGCCGGCCCCTTCCAGGGCCGGTTTTTTGTTGGCGGCGTCAGAACGGCTCAGCCTGGAGCACGTCCGGCACCGGTGGATCCAACCAAGAAAAAAGCCCCGCCGAAGGCAGGGCTCTGAGTTGGAACGATTCCGGGAGTCTGTCCTCGTTTCGACCCCAGAAGAGCGTTCCCACTCCTCACACCTCATGAAATTAACGGTTGCTTTGGGGGAAGGAGAGGGGGAGGAGGACTCTCCGTGAACTGTCACCGGGGCGACGACGACGGCGTCATCAGTTGCGGAACGGGATCACCGGCAACCGGATCGGTCCTTGGCCCATGCCCTGGGCGAGCAGGCTGGGCGGGGTCATCGGTGGCCGCAGGGTGGTGTGGGGCGGCTTCTGGCTGGAGGTCCCGGCACCGGAGCTACTGGACTTGGCCACCAGCTCCGGCAGGGGGCTGGCATTGGAGAAATAGAGGTGACTGAGGGTCTGCTCGCCGTAGGCCCGCCGCTGCAGATCCCAGCCAGGCTCGAGCTTCAGCGCCACGAAGCCATCCCTGTCGCGCCGCGGCACCTGGGCCCGCCCCACCACCAGCACCGTGGGATCGCTGGGGGTGCTGGCCTCCAGGCGCAGTTCGGCACCGCTCTGGCGCAGCTGCAGCCGGTAGCGGCTGGCCAGATCCTGATCGCCGATGCGCAGGGAATAGCCGTTGCTGTCGAGGTAGCGGCTGCAGATGCCGGTGAAGTTGAAACGGTTGAGGGCCGGGTCGACCAGGCCATCGGGGCGCTGCTCCCAGCAGAGGGGCTTGGCCTGGATCTGCTCGAGCACCAGCAGGTTCCAGTCGCTGTTGCCCACCGGCCGCGCCAGCACGGCAAAGCGGCTGGCATCGAGGGGGCGGCTGTTGAACACGTTGGCGGCCTGGGCCCAGGGGCTGAGCGCGGCCAGGCCTGTGCCGGTCAGCCCCGCAGCAGCCAGGGCCAGGTAAGTTCGATTCAGCTTTCGACCCATGGCCGGGCCCGGTGTGGAGGAGTCCATGGCTGGGTTTGGCAGTGGGGCAAGGATGCTCTCTAGCGAAATTTTTGGGGTTGTCCAGTGGCGGCTAAGCCGGTGAACGTGGTGGCTGCGGCCTGTGATGGCGCCTGCAGCGGCAACCCGGGCCCCGGGGGCTGGGGAGCCTTGCTGCGCTTTGCCGATGGTTCGGTGCATGAAATGGGCGGTGCCAACCCGGCTACCACCAACAACCGCATGGAGCTCACCGCGGCCCTGGCACTGCTGGAGGCCCTCAAGGACCTGCCCCGTGATCCCAGGCTGACGATTCGCACCGACAGTCGTTATCTGATCGACGGCTTCGGCAAGTGGATCCAGGGCTGGAAGCGCAAGGGCTGGCGCACGGCGTCGGGCGGCGCGGTGCTCAACCGGGATCTGTGGGAGCAGCTCGACCAGGCCCGGTTGCCGGGTCTGGAGTTGGTGCACGTCAAGGGGCACAGCGGCGACCCCGACAACGACCGTTGCGATGCCATCGCCGTGGCCTTCGCTCGCGGCCAGATGCCGGTCATGGCCGCCGGTGAGGTGCTGACCACCGCCCGGATCGAGGCGGATGTTCCCTCGCGGGATCTGGCCCCCGCCGACCTGCCATCCCCTGATCTGGCCCCCGCACCCTTGCTGCAGCTGCTCAGCCGCCTGGAGCTGGCTGAACGCTTGGCCACGCAGGGTTACGGCCTGAGCCTGGTGGAGCTGGCCCAGCTGGTGGAGCAGCCCCTGCAGCAGCTGGAGCGCCGCAGCGGCCCGTGGCGCTGGCGCGATTGGCAGGTGCAGCCCCTGGAGGGTGGGCGCTGGCGTTTGCATCGGGACGCGGGAGGATTGGGGGACCGGGAGTAGGCGGCGGGCGATGGCGGATTCAGGCACCGCGACCAACACAGGCGCGCTCTACGGGCGGTTGCTGGGGCCGCTGCTCAGCCGGGACGATGGTGCCGATGCGGAGCAGCTCAGCCAGCTCACGCTGACGGCGTTGGCCCAGGCTTCGTTGCGGCGCCAGTGGCCCCTGGTGAGTGGTGCCCTGGCCGGTCTGGCCGCTGAGTTGCAACGACCCGACCCCCGGCTGGAGCAGAGCCTGTTTGGCTGCCGCTTTGCCAATCCGGTGGGGTTGGCGGCTGGCTTCGACAAGAACGGCGTCGCGGCTGGGATCTGGCACTTGTTCGGCTTTGGTTTTGCTGAGCTGGGCACGGTCACCTGGCACGGCCAGCCGGGCAACCCCAAGCCGCGGCTGTTTCGGTTGGCGGCGGAGCGGGCGGCGCTCAACCGCATGGGCTTCAACAACGACGGTGCCCAGGCCCTGCGCCGCACCCTGGAGCGCCAGCAGCTCCCCGCTCCCGGCCGGCGCCCGGCCGTGCTGGGCATCAACCTGGGCAAATCGAAGATCACCTCGCTGGAGCTCGCCCCCGACGACTACGCCTCTTCGCTGGAGCTGCTGGCCCCCCTGGCCGACTATGCGGTGATCAACGTGAGCTCGCCCAACACGCCCGGGCTGCGGGAGCTGCAGGAGGAAACCCTGCTGCGGCGCCTGGTGGAGCGGTTGCGGCGCCTTCCCGCCTGCCCGCCGCTGCTGGTCAAGATCGCCCCCGACCTGGAAGACGATGCCATCGATGCCATCGCGCGGATGGCCTATGAGGAGGGGCTGGCCGGGGTGATCGCCGTGAACACCAGCCTGAACCGCCTGGGCCTGGAGCAGCGCCGCCTGGCACAGACCGGCCGCACCCTGGCTGAGGAGGCCGGCGGCCTGAGCGGGGCGCCACTGCGGGGCAGGGCCCTGGAGGTGCTGCGGCGGTTGCGGGCCACGGCAGGGCCTGCCCTGCCCTTGATCGGCGTGGGCGGCATCGATTCAGCGGAGATTGCCTGGGAGCGGATTGCCGCCGGGGCCTCGCTGGTGCAGCTCTACACCGGCTGGATCTACGGCGGCCCGGCCCTGGTGCCCGAGATTCTCGAGGGTTTGGCGGCCCAACTCGATCGCCACGGCTTGTCCCATGTGGGAGAGGCGGTGGGCTCAGGCCTGGCCTGGCGCTGAAAGTTCGGTAGGTTTCCACTAATAAACTGATTGGATTTTTGGCGCTGACGGGACTACAGGACAGATGGCGAACCCTTCGTGCCCAGCTGTTTCCCAGGCTGGTGCTGATTGATCTGTCCGAGCATTTGGTGATCGGTCAGTCAGTGAAGCGGGGTAAGCCGCAGCAGCCGATCTGGTCGGCTCCGATCCCGGCCCGGACCTGCCGGGATGGGGTGCCGCAGCTCATCGATGCGGTGGGTGATTTTCTGGGCGACCTGCTGCTGGAGTACGGCGGGATCGATGCCCAGCTGGTCGTGTCCCTACCCCGGGGGGCGTGCCACTGGCGGGTGGTCGAATGGCCCGCCGGCCAGCAGCCGGGGGATTCAGTCGACGACCTGCGCGCCCTGAATCCGGATCTGGCCTGGCCGTTTGCGCTGGAAGCGGCCTATCTGGATGGGCATCCCCTGCCGGGGCGGCCCGCCAGTTCGTTGGTGATCGCAGCGGAGCGGTCGGTGGTGGACGCCTGGGTGGAGGTGTTTGCGATCGCCGGCGGCACGCTCCAGCACCTGCTTCCATCGCAGGTGTGCCTGATGTGGGGCCTCAGCGACGTGTTGGCGGCCACCCCTGCAGGCACCCTGGTGGCGCTGTTGCAACCGCTGGATCAGCAGACCAGTCTGATCCTCTGGAACCAGGGCGTGCCCGAGTTTGAGCGGATGTTGCCTGGGGCGATGGTTGATCTGATTCCCGCCTTGCAACAGAGCCTGGAGTTTTACCGGAACCTGCGGGCTCCCCAGGCGCCGGTGCGATTGTTGCTGGCGGAGCCGCTGGAGGATCGGGCGCTGTTGGAGCAGGCGCTGGATCTGGAGGCCGAGGAGGTCGATCACGATGGCTTTGGGTCCCTGGCTCTCCAGGGGCTGGCCACCTTGGAGCTGGTCCAGTGACATCAGCGCCAGCCACCAACCCGTTCGATCTCCTGCGCGAAAAACGCCAGGAACTGAACCTGCCTGATCCGGTTGCATTTGCGGTGCAGGGGCGTCGGCGGCTGGTGCAGGGCGTGGCGATCGGCGCTGCTCTGATCGGGCTCTCGTTGGGGGCGGCTGTGTTGGTGTTGTTGCGTGCCTTGATGGTGAGCGCTGCGGTGGATCGCCTCGGGACGGTGGAGGAGGAGGTGCAGTTGTTTGAAACGCAGCTCACGGCAGCCCGGGGCAAGCTCAAGCGGATGGAGAAAACCAATGCGGATCTGGTCAGGGGGTTGATTGCGGTGCGCTCCGGATCGGCGCTGATGCGCGATCTGCAGATGCGGGTGCCGGAAGGCCTGCAACTCACCGCTGCCACGGAAGAGGGAACGGGCTATCGACTCAAGGGGGTGTCTCACGATCCCCAGGCCTTTGCCCGTATCAATGCGCTCCAGCTTCAGTTGAAGCGCTCCCCGTTGGTGGACCCCAAAGGCGTCACGATGGTCAAAGCGTCACGGGGGGGCGCTGAGGCCAACGCGGCTGCACCAGCCAATACGGCAGCCGCTGGGCCCGGACCTGTCAGTTTTGAGCTGTTGGTGAACTTTCGTCCGCCGATCAGTCCCCTGGCGGAGAAACAGATCCTCACCCAGCTGGGGGCTGAGGGGCTGGTGCGTCGCCTGGATCTGCTCCAACAGGAGGGCTTGCTCTGATGCCCAACCTTCAGGATGGGACTGGTCATCAAGCCTCTGAACTGCAGCAACGGTTGCTTCTGGGGCTGCCGATCGGTGTGGGTGCGCTGCTGGCGGTTTTGGTGGTGGGTGTGGGGGTGGTTCCCCAGTGGCTGAAGCTGCAGTCCGACAGCGAACGGCTGGCCCAGCTGGAGGAGATCCAGGGCCGGATCCCGCTGCTGCGGGCCCAGATCGCCAAAACGGCGGAAAGCCAGGACGCGGCGGAGCGCAAGCAGCAAAAGGTGCTGCAACTGATCGAGGGGAGTGGCGAGTTGGTGACATTCCTGGCCCAGCTGGATCGGGAGGCCAGCCGCCTCGGTGTGCAGCTGGATCTGTATGAGCCCGTGGCGGCACTGCCGCCTCCAGCTGCGGATGGGAAGAAGGAGGCCCCGAAGGGCGATCAGCCGGAGCCTGCTCACCAGTCGCCCCTTGAGGCAGCCGGTCTGAAGGCCCAGAAGGTGTTGCTCATGGCCAAGGGCCCCTATCCCAATGTGTTGGTCTTTTTGCGCGCCACCGAAAAGTTGACTGTTCTGGTGTCACAAAGCAACCTGTCTCTTGCTGCTGTGGAGCTTCCCAAGGCAGCCCCACAGCCGGTGGCCAAAGATGGCGGTAATCGGGTCGGCGCGGCGGTTGCACCAGGGGCGTCCCCAGTGGCAGCTGAAACGGAGTTGAAATTGATGTTCACTTATTACCAATCTACTGATAGCGTGACGTCCGCATCCGTACCGTCAAAGAACTAATTTTAGCGATCCCCGACGGTATGTTTGCTGCACTGGCTTTTCAGGCATTGATTCGGTAGGATCCGCGCAAAGTTGTGTGAAGAATGTTGGGCGGGGATTGGGGGCGGCGTTTTTCTACAGCCGCGGTGGTAGCAGTTCTCCCGAGTTTTGCCCTTCTTGACGCTGTTGGCCAGGCCGCCCCTCGCCAATCCGCCACCGGTGCTTCTACCTCGGCCTTTGGTCAAGCCTCTTCCGCCTCCAGCGGCTCCGCGGGGGTTGGTGCGGGACCAATGCAGCTCCAGGTGCGTCGCCTCGGCAATGCGGTGGAGCTGCTGGTGGTGGGAGCTGGCCCTGCTCCCCAGTTGCAACAGTCGGCGCAATCCAACGGCTGGCAGGGGCAGCTCACCACGGCGTCACCGACGGGTCTGCGGGCTGGCCCCCAGCGGCTGTCGTTGCCGGAGCTGGGGTTTCAGTCGGTCAGCCTGGATGGCTCCGGCAGTAGCTACAGCTTGTCGGTGACCCCGATGCCCGGGGTTCCCCTGGCACGCCCGGTGGTGAGCGCTGATGGTGTGAATCTGATTCTGACCTTTCCCACGGCACCGCAGGTTTCCCTGCAGACCAACCGACTCGATCTGAGTCAGCCCGGCGCTGTTCCGCTGCCCACCTATGTGCCACCGCTTCAGCCCCGGGCTGTCGCGCCGCCGTTGGGAGATATGGCTGTGGGCACGATGACGCTGCGCAATCCTGGCTACGTGAACGTGAGTGGCCCTCTGGTCACCATGACGCTCAAGAATGCACCTGTAAAGGATGCCTTGATGGCTCTGGCTCTGCTGGGTGGCTATGGGTTTGTGTATGTCGATGACGCTGTTGCTTCGGGGCCTCAGGGGGCAGTAACGAGTGCGGGTTTGCGCAACGTTTCTATTTCTTTTCGAGGTGAAACTTATTCTCGTGCTCTTAATTCTACGCTTCTTGCTGCCGGCCTTCAGGGTAAGAAAGAGGGCAATATGATTTTCGCTGGTCCGAATGCTCTTTCAAAGGGTTTTGGTACCCAGCTGTCAAAGGTTTACCGACTTAATCAGGTTGGCCCCAATGCTGCTGCTGATTATCTGGCTAATCTTGGCGCCTCCGTGACCAAGACAAACACGATTACGACGTCTGTTACCGAGGGAGTTTCCCAGGGAGAGGCGGTCTCTTCAGGGGCTAACTCTCAAACCACGCAGTCGCAAACGCAGACCACTGTTGAGGCCTATGGGGCTTCAACGGGTCCCTTGGTTGGATTGAGAGCAACAACAGATACACGTCTTGGCACGATCACCTTGGTTGGCGATCCAACGATTGTTCTTGTTGCCGAAGGTTATTTGAGTCAGCTGGATCTTCGCCAGCGCCAGGTTGCCTTGTCAGTGAAAATACTGGATGTTAATCTGGATAATGATTCAACAATGCAAAACAGCTTCGCGATTCGCTGGGGGAATAATTTTATTGTTAATGATGGAGGTGAGCTGCTTGGCGCTTTTGGCAATAGTTTGCCGCCCACTTATAATCCTTTGACTGGATTTAGTGCTCCTCAGGCTAATCCAGGTACGGCCTATCCAAAAGATCAATTCTATGACTTTTTGCGGGCTCAGATCGTGTCTCAAAGCACAAAGCTCTTGGCAAGTCCAACCCTGATTCTTCAGGAGAATGCTGCTGAATTGCGAGAGGCTGGCGAGTCCAGGTCAAGCAATAGTGGCGCGTTGGATGATTACAGTATCGATTCTCCAATTGGTCGCCGCAGGGCGAATGAGGGGGTCGTCAGAGTTGGTACCAATGTCATTACCCAGTATCAGGTTAATAATGCGGCCAACTCTGCCGGGGCGAGCAACGTCATTACCTGTCAGCCAGCCCTCTCCACGGCGGGCCTTGTTTTGGGTGCACGTATAGAGAAGATTGATGATAATGGCTTCGTCACCTTTGCTTTGTCTCCCAGTGTTTCTGCAGTTACTGATCGTGAGCCTGTGCCGGGTTGTGGAAATATCGATATTTTGAGTGTGCGTCGACTGGACACTGGCGCGCTGCGGGTGCGTGATGGTCAGACATTGATTATGACAGGTGTGATTTCTGATTTTGATCGGGCTGAAGTCAGTAAGTGGCCGATACTCGGCGACATCCCATTGATCGGTTCGTTGTTTCGTTCCAGCGGCAATCGTCGTGAAAAGCGGGAATTGGTCATTATGGTGACACCAAAGATCATTAATGATGTTCAGGGTGGTGTTTATGGCTACGGCTATCAGCCTTCCACTCTCGATGCGCGTCGCTTCATGGGGGCATCGGATGATTAGGAAAGGACGGGTCTGAGCAAGAGGACGGAGCTGGCCAAGCGAACCCCACCGGCTCCATTGCCTATGGCAGCGCATCCTGCATTCCGAAAGCCCTTAAAACCCCATTGGCACAAAAGCCTTGGCCGCCAGCGGGGCCAGAAACTGAAAGGCGGCCAGGGCGCCACTCAGGGCTTGGCTGCCGGCTCCGTTGCCGCCGGGGGTATTCGGCTTCGTTGATGCCACCACGGTCTCGGCAGCCTGCTTCAGCTGCAACGCCTGCTCCTGCTCGCCGCGTTCCCCATAAAGGCTTGCGGCGTAGTTGAAATCATTGGCGGCGAGTTCGCTCTTGCCCTGTTCACTGCGGCAGATCCCCCGGGCCACCCAGCTGATGGCGGCGCCGGGTTCCCGGCGGATGGCGGCACTGAACAATGCTTCTGCTTCTGGATAGCGGCCCTGCTGAGCGGCCTCGGCGCCCGCGTTGTGCAATTCCGCGTAGCTCAATTGCGTGGGCTCGATGCCCGTGGCCCGTTGCCAGTGGCTGCGGGACAGGGCTCCCGGGTCCAGCAGGGCACCACTGAGATCGGCCTGGCGCAGATCGGTGCCATCCAGCCGCGCGCCGCGCAGGTCGGCGCCGCGCAGGGAGGCTCCCGTCAGGCTTGTGAAGCTCAGATTGGCGCCGCCGAGCTGGGCGCCGTCCAGGCGGGCCTGGCCCAGGTTGGCCCGCTGCAGCTGAGCCTGACGCAGATCGGCGTCGCGCAGATCGGCGTGGACCAGATCCGCATCCTGGAGTTTGCAGCCACGGCAGCTGCGGGTGTCCAGCAGTTGGAACAGGTCGGTGGCATCCGCCTTGGTGGCAGCTGGCGACACCCAGGCCACAGCAGCGAGCAAGCAGGCGGCGGTGCTCATCCGGCTGCCCTTGCCCAGCAACGCCGGGCGTGAGATGCGGCTCGGCATGGCACTCGTACCCGTTGCTACGGCTTATAGCGCGGCCATTCGCGCGCTTCCCAGGCTGCACAGGGCTGTTCACCAGGCGGCGGCCGGCAGCATTTAGGTTTCGCCCATGCCGATGCCCCCGTCCGAGCGCCATGGCGGCAATCTGGCCGCCACCGCTGCGCGCCTGGGTTGCCGGCCCTCCCAGCTGCTCGATGCGAGCGCCTCCCTGGTGCCCTTCGGTCCCCCCTGGTCAGCGCGCTGGCCCCTGCTGAAGGCGGCCTCGGGCCTTGCCGCTGGGTCGCCGCTGCGGGCCTATCCCGATCGTGACCACAGCGCCCTGAGCACCGCCCTGGCCCAGCTGCATGGGGTGGAGCCCGACGCGGTGCTGCCGGGCAACGGGGCGGCGGAACTGTTCACCTGGGCGGCCCGGGATGCGGCGGCTGCCGGTTTGAGTGTGGTGCCTCAGCCGGGCTTCGCCGATTACCCCCGCGCCCTGGCCTGCTGGGGCGGCGCCTGGCGGGCACTGCCGTTGCCGCTGCAGGGCGGTTCGGGGCCGCAGGCGTTTCCGGCAGCCCCGGCGGGCGCGGTGCTGTGGCTCACCAACCCCCACAACCCCACCGGAGCGCTGTGGAGCCGTGCCTCCCTCGAGCCCCTGCTGGAGCGCTTCGCCCTGGTGATCGCCGATGAGGCGTTTCTACCGCTGGTGCCGGGCGGTGAGGCCCAGAGCCTGGTTCCGCTGCTGCAGGCCCACCCCAACCTGGTGGTGATCCGTAGCCTCACCAAGCTGTGGTCGATCGCAGGGCTGCGGCTGGGCTATGCCCTCGGCCAGCCCGAGCGCCTGGTGCGCTGGGCCCGTTGGCGCGATCCCTGGCCGGTGAATGGCCTGGCTTTAGCAGTGGGTGAGCGGTTGCTGCGCGATCCGGTGGCCTACGGGCGTTGGTGCCGCCGGGTGCAGGGCTGGACCGCCCGCGAGGGGGCCTGGCTGCAGGCTCAGCTGGCCCAGCTGCCAGGCATCACGCCGCTGCCGTCGGCCGCCAACTTTCTCTTGATTCGCGGCGACGCGTCCCTGGTGCCGCTGCGCGAGGGCCTGGAGTGCCGCCACCGCATCCTGCTGCGCGATTGCCGCTCCTTCGACGGGCTGGGCGAACGCTGGCTGCGGATCGGCTACCAGAGCCGCTCCGACAACCGGCGCCTGCTGCGGGCCTTGCGGCAGGCGCTTGGTTGCCAGCGATAACTGATCTATGGATCATGTTTTGTCTTGCGAGCCATCCAAGCCAAGTGGGCCCATCGGCACGGGCCAGTGGATCCATGCCCATTTCGCCTGGCTTGGCGGCGTTGAGCTAGCGCTGACTGAGGCGGATGGGTTGAGGAGTGGTGGCGCCCCTGCAGACATGCAACCCGACTGTTCATGTCTTGCATCGCAACTGGTGATGGGCCATGAACAGGTTTGAGAGAAATGCCAGCACATTCACTCTGCAGCGGTACTTGAGTATGCCCGCAAGCGTGTTTTATGAAAACCGAATTGGCTCTTGATTATACGAAACGGGTATTTGCCTTTCGAGCGTATGTGGGCTTTGCCTATCTTGTTCAGATCATCCAGCCTCCCTTGCGTGGTATTGGCAGAGCACGCCGCTTGCCCGGCCGCATTGCAACTCGGAACCTGACGCCCGTCCCTTCCCTTTCAAGGCGCCTCTCGATAACCTGGTAGCCAGTGTCGGCATAGACCACCGACTCCTTGCCATGCAGCATCTCTGCTACTGGTGTGAGGTCATGCACGTTGCCAGCGGTCGTCTCTACCGAATGGATAGGACTATTGTCCTTGTCCACCCCGATGTGAACCTTCATCCCGTAGGCGAAGCCTTCCGCGTAGCGGTGATACCACTGGTTGCCCTTCTTGGTCTGGTGCATCTCCGGATCGCGCTTGCCCGACTTGTTCTTGGTGGAGCTGGGGGCCGCGATCAAAGTGGCGTCGACGATGATGACCTGCCGCATCGTCATGCCCAGCTCGTGCTTGTCCAGTAGGTGGCGAAAGCTCAGGATCGTCGTTTCATCTGGGATCCAGTTGCTGATTAGCTCGATGCCGGCAAAGCGGCGCATTGTCGCCACCTCAATCAGCGCATCCTCCGTCGCTGGATCGCTCAAGTCGTACCCCTACTGCAGAAGATGGACCAAAAGCATGATCTCCAACGGATAAGGCGGCCGACCGCCCTTACTGGTGGTCTTGGAGAAGTGGGACTCGATCAGATCGATCAGCAGCTTCCAGGACCCCACGACCTCCATCTCGGCCAGGCAGCGCTCGCGACGGGTGCACTTTTTGGCGGTGGACTGCTCTGTATCACCAAAACCACATTGCTTGGCGCCCATAAAATCGGACCATGACTCCCGACACGAGACCATTCTCGGGCAGGCAGCATGAATTTTACAGAGTCTTCTTAGATGCTGTTGTTTTGCAGCATCTGTGCTTTTGATTTATCTACTTAGCCATGGAGGGGAGTCCCGACTTAACAAGATTATTACGGGCTTGGCATGCGGCCCCTGCTGCTTCAGGTTGACGCGGCAGCTGTCCCCTCCCTCATATCTGCACCAAATTTGCATTCACCATGGCAAAGTCCTTGAAAACAGCAAAAGATGGGTTGGCGAGCAGGGCTTTCTGAGCCCAGCCAGAACTCAGGCCGAATCGGAGCCTAGGTGTATTTTGAGCCAGTTATTGCAAAACCCGACTAAGCATCTATCGCAACGGTGCCCTTTATCGTGGCGACAAAAAATGGCTCCTTGCCACCCCAATGAGCTTTACAGCACGGGCGAGAACGGGCGTATCATTGTACAGCTGATCCGCCTCTTCAAGGAGGTCAAGCAAGCCAGTGCCGATTTGCTGTCCCGCCGAGAATTGATTGGGCGAGGCAGGAATTTTTATTGCTCGTTTACGAGCTTGACCCGGCCTGCTTGTTCGCCTTTCAGGCCGTTAGGTGCCGCTACTCGTCAGCTCCAGCAATCACAAGTCCATCAATAATATGAGTAAAATGCAGTCTGGAATTGGCACCACCTGCTGCATCGGTGCTGGCTATGTGGGCGGACCCACCATGGCGGTAATTAGCGAGCGTTGCCCCCATATTCAGGTAACGGTGGTGGATCTCAATGCCGAGAGAATCGCTGCCTGGAACGATCCCGACTTTTCCCGGCTGCCGGTGTACGAGCCAGGGCTCGATGCGGTGGTGGGCCGCTGCCGTGGCCGCAACCTGCACTTTTCCACCGCCGTGGAAGCTGCGATCGCTGCTGCTGACGTGGTGTTTCTCTCGGTGAACACCCCCACCAAAGCCAAGGGCCTGGGGGCTGGACAGGCCAGTGACCTGCGCTGGGTGGAGGCTTCGGCCCGCACCGTGGCGGCCCATGCCCAGGGCCACACGATCGTGGTGGAAAAGAGCACCCTCCCCGTGCGCACGGCCGCAACCTTGCAGGCGATTCTTGGTGAAACCTCAGGCCGCTGCCACACCAATGGGCCTGGGCCCACTTTTTCGGTGCTTTCCAACCCTGAGTTTCTCGCGGAAGGCACAGCCATGACCGATCTCGTCAATCCCGATCGGGTGCTGATCGGTGGCGAGGAGCCTGCGGCGATCGAAGCTCTGGCAGGGATCTACGGCCATTGGGTAGCCCCGGAGAAGATCCTGCGAACAAATTTGTGGAGCAGCGAGCTCTCCAAGCTCACGGCCAATACCTTCCTGGCCCAAAGAATCAGCTCGATCAACAGTATTGCCGCACTGTGCGAGGCCACGGGTGCCCATGTGCGGGAGGTGGCCAAGGCCATCGGCAGCGACAGCCGGATTGGTGCCAAATTTCTGCAGGCCGGCCTTGGCTTTGGCGGCAGCTGCTTTCAAAAAGACATTATCAGTCTGGTCTATCTCTGCCGCCATTACGGCCTCGAGGAGGTGGCGGCCTACTGGCAGCAGGTGGTGGAACTCAACACTTGGCAGCAACATCGTATTGCTCGCTTGGTGGTGAACAAACTGTTTGGTACCGTCACCGGTAAGCGTTTAGTGGTGCTGGGTTTTGCCTTCAAAGCCGACACCAACGATACCCGTGAATCTCCAGTAATTCGCATATGCCGCGATTTGCTGGAGGAGGGTAGCCAGCTTGTCATCGTGGACCCCAAGGTGGCGTCTGCGCAGATTGCCAAAGATCTGGGCCAGGAGCCTAGGGCCAAGGGCTCCGATGCAGGGGGCGGTTGGCACATGGCAAGCACCGCCTTGGAGGCGGCATCAGGGGCGGATGGGGTGTTGCTTCTTACCGAGTGGGCGGAGTTTGGGATCCTGGATTGGGGAGGGATCGCGGCGTTGATGCGGAAGCCAGCCTGGCTGTTTGATGCCCGTGCCAAGGCCGATGCCAGAGCTACTCGGGCAGCGGGGCTCAAGGTGTGGCGTCTGGGGGAGGGTTGAGTCAATGCCCGCTTCCCTAACGCGCAACCTGATCACTGGAGGTGCCGGCTTTGTGGGCTCCCATCTGGTGGACCGGCTGATGCAGGCCGGTGAGGAGGTGATCTGCCTCGACAACTACTACACCGGCCGTAAGGTCAATATCGCCCAGTGGATCGGCCATCCCCGCTTTGAGTTGATCCGCCACGACGTAACCGAGTCCATCAAGCTCGAGGTGGATCGCATTTGGCATCTGGCTTGCCCGGCCTCACCGGTTCACTATCAATGCAACCCGATCAAGACGGCTAAAACCAGCTTCCTGGGCACCTACAACATGTTGGGTATGGCTAGACGAGTGGGGGCACGACTCCTGCTGGCCAGTACAAGCGAGGTATATGGCGATCCGGAGCAGCATCCCCAGCCCGAGAGCTACCGGGGCAGCGTCAACACGATCGGCATCCGCAGTTGTTACGACGAGGGCAAACGCATCGCCGAAACCCTCTGTTTCGACTACCGGCGCATGCACGACAGCGAGATCCGAGTGGCGCGTATCTTCAACACCTACGGGCCCCGCATGCTGCCCGACGATGGCCGGGTGGTGAGCAACTTCATCATGCAGGCCCTGCGAGGTGAGCCCCTAACCCTTTATGGCGGTGGCAGGCAAACCCGCAGTTTTTGCTTCATCGATGATCTAGTGGAGGGGCTGATCCGGCTGATGAATGGCTCCCACACCGGCCCGGTCAACATCGGCAATCCAGCGGAGTTCACGATCAAACAATTGGCGGAGTTAGTGCGCGATCGCATCAACCCTTCGCTGGTGTTTGTGGATCAGCCCCTGCCCCAGGACGATCCTCTGCAGCGGCAACCGGTGATCGATTTAGCCAGCGCAGAATTGGGCTGGGCTCCAGTGGTCCCCCTGGAGCGTGGCCTGCAGCCCACCATTGCCTACTTCCGGGAGTTGCTTGCGCCATGAACAATATCAACTGCGGGACAGCCCGGAGCCGGAGATGCGACGCAGGCAGTTGATCCTCGGGGCTGCATTGGGACTGGCCAGCTGGGGGCTGGCCCGGGCCGCCCAGCCAGGGGCTGGCGCCAGCCTCAAAGCGGCGGCGGCGCGCAGCCATCGACCCTGGGGAGTAGCGATCACCGAGGCCCAGCTGCAGGACCCTGCTTTCCGCGCCCTGGTCCTCGCCCAGGCGGCAATGATCGTGCCGGAGTGGGAGATGAAATGGGATGGGCTTGAACCGGTGCCGGGCTGCTTCAATTTCAGTGCGCCGGATCGGCTGCTCCAGCTCGCCCGTCGCCAGGGATTGCAGATGCGCGGCCACGCCCTGGTGTGGCATCAACAGCTACCCGATTGGGTGATGACACTGCCGCTAGCGCAGACCAAGCAGGCGCTTGAAACCTACATCACTACAGTGGTAAAGCACTACCAAAATAGCTTGCATTCATGGGATGTAGTGAATGAACCAATCGCTGAAGATGGCAGCGGATTGCGGCGCAGTCTCTGGCTGGAGCGGCTCGGTCCAAACTACATCGATCAGGCGCTGAACTGGGCCCACCAGGCCGACCCAACCGTTCCCCTGCTCATCAACGAGTTCGGGCTGGAAGGCGATGATCCGGTGAGTGAACAAAAGCGCCAGCAGATGCTGGGATTGCTACGTGAACTGCGCCAACGCCAGGCCCCCATTCAGGCCATCGGCCTGCAGGCCCATCTCTATGCCACACCGACAGGACCAACCTTTCGGCGGCTGCCTGCCTTCCTGCAGTCTCTGGCCGACCTCAACCTTGACATTCAGGTAACCGAACTGGATGTTAATGACAGGATGTTGCCGGCTGCCATTCCCGAACGGGATGCTCGCATCGCTGCGATTTACGGCGACTTCCTGACGACTGTTCTGCAGCAGCCCCGCCTGAAAAGCATTACAAGCTGGGGCCTCAGCGATCGTTACACCTGGCTGAATCAGTACTTCCCTCGCCAGGACGGATTGCCGCAGCGACCCCTACCTTTCGACCCGGTCAATGCAGCCAAGCCAGCAGCGCGCAGCATTCTAGCCGCATTAAACAGCAGCAAGCATTCATAGCCCAATGAGCGCATTATCCTTGTAATCAATGATCAAAACTATCTCTTGATTGCATGGAGTTTAGCGCTGATTCAATGATTGGCTGGAGCTCCACCACCTGGAGCACAATTCCCGGGAGCGTAATTCCCAGGTGACAGAACTGCCGAGCCCCGAATCGACCATCGCAGGGAGGCCGATCTCGTCTGTTCCGGTCCCAAACGACCCGGTCGCAAACGACGATGACCGCTCTCCCAGGAGCCGTAGAGCTGAAATCATGATCATTCTGATTGGATCCACGCTGCTGGTTCTCGCTGGAATCCTCGTGCCCACTTTCCTGAAGGCGCGATCACGTGATGCCGTGATTAATGCCAACCCAATTACCATCCGAACCCCGATCACCGGCACGCTGCAATCGCTGCCCAAAGCAGTAGGCCTGGAGGTTCACCAGGGCCAGGATCTTGCCGTGATCCGTAACACCAGCACCAACCGCGACCAACTCGAACAGCTGCGCACCGCGCTGCTGGGGGCCCGGAGCCGCCAAGCCGATCTGCGCGGCCAGGAATTAGCCCAGAGACAGCTGCTGGCTGCGATTCGGGTCGATGCCGAACGGCAGCGGGCCCTGGAAATCCGGCGCAATCGCCAGGATCTCCTTCAAACCACGGCCGACCTGCGACGCGCCCAGGCTGAGCTGGCCTTCGCTAGACGGGAAACAAAACGCATCGAGGCCCTGTCCCGTGCCGGCGTGCTTGCCGCCAACGTCTACGACCGCGCCCGTACCAGCGAGCAGGCACGCCGCAGTGAGGTAGCGGGCCTGGAAGCCAAGCTGCGCAGCGGACGCACCGACATGGAGGCCGCGGCCAACAACCTGGTGCTGCGTACCAACCGCAGTGGCTCCGATCCCGCAGTGCGCCTGCAGGAAACCAAGCGCAGCCTCCAGTCTCTACAGGGCAACTTAAACACGCAGAATCAGCTGGTGGAGGGCCTGGAGCGGCAGCTGGCCGCGGCCAACCAGGCATGGGAGAAGCTGCATTTCAGCGTGCTGCGAAGCCCACGTCACGCCGTGGTCTGGGAACTGCATGCGCAGGCCGGCGATCTCCTGCAGGCCATGCAGCCTGTCATCAAACTGATCGATTGCGGTAACCGGTGGGTCACCACCTACGTGGCGGAAAACGATCTGAACCGGCTGCGCATCGGCTCTGCCGCCAGGGTCGAGTTAGTGGGAAGGCGATTGACCCTGCGGGGTGAAGTGCAGTCGATCCGCTCCGGCATCGGGCGCTTGCGGCTTGGTGAGACCCCGCTGGTGCCGATTCCAATCAATCTGGCAAGGGAAAGTGAGGTGCGGGTGCGAATCCTCGATGATGCTCCAGCTCCGCCACTGCAGTTCTGCTACGTGGGATATACGGGGCGTGTGATCTTCTAGCCATGAAGATTCTCAACCTTTTTCCCGAGGCGGATAGACCGCGCCGCATCTCCCCTTGGGTATGGGGATTTTTGGTGATCTCCATGGCGTGCCTGTTCCTGGCCCTGGTGCTGGCGAATTTGCAGCCAGGACTGTTGGCACCAGAGCTACTCAATCCGCTTGAAACGCGTCAACTTCCGGAGCCCTGGGCGATACCAAACGACTGGAAACATACTGTTCAACCATCCGTGCTAGCTCTGGCAATTCTGCTGGGCATGAGCATGGCTCCCCGGCGCCCTTTGACATACTTGCTTGGATCAATCCTGCTGAGCGGATTTGGCTTGCGCTATTTCGTCTGGCGATCAACGACCCTGAACACAGCCCATCCACTTAGCTATGCACTAAGCCTTTCACTGTTTTTGATAGAGATTATTTGCCTCCTGAGTATTGGCCTTCAATTTTATCCCTCGCTTTTCTTTGATCCTAAATCCAGAATCCGCCAAGCTGATCAATACTGTCAATCCGGAATCGAAAATCCCCCCTTGGTAGATATTTTCATTCCAACCTATAATGAGTCGGTGAAGATGGTGCGAAGAACAGTGCTAGCGTGCCGCAGTATTAATTATCCGAATAAAAATGTCTACGTTCTCGATGATGGCAGCCGAGATGCAATGGTCAATCTCGCATCTGAGTTGGGAGTTAACTATATCCGTAGGCCTGACAACCTCAACCGCAAAGCCGGAAATCTGAACTATGCTCTTGAGCGCACTCAAGGCGAGCTCATCGCTGTTTTTGATTGTGATTTTATTCCATTCAGGAATTTTCTAAATCGAACTGTTGGATTTTTCAGTGATCCAGGGGTGGCCTTGGTTCAAACCCCTCAGCATTACTTCAATCCTGATTTCCACATCCGAAATCTTGGGCTTAATGCATTAATGCCAAGCGATCTAGATAGTTTTTTCCATTACAATCAAGTTATTCGTGACCACTTCAATGCGGTGATCTGCTGTGGGACATCCTATGTGGCCAGACGGGAGGCACTGGATTCGGTGGGTGGTTACTTCAGCAAGTGCATTGTGGAGGACTACCAGACTGGCACAAGTCTGATGACCAAGGGATGGCGCATCCTCTACCTGGACGAGATTCTTAGTCTCGGCGAAGTTCCACGCACTTTCCGTGATTATATCGATCAGCGACTGCGTTGGCTGCAGGGCAATGTGCAAATCTACTTCTGTTGGAGAGATTTGCCGATTTGGACCAGGTTGGGGATCTGGCAGAAATCTTTTTACGTAAGTCAGGCGATTTACTGCTTCATGCCACTTTTCCGAACCGGCTATATCGTGCTTCCCTTGTCAAGCTTTGTACTCGGCTTCAGCCTGATTGTGGCCCCGCCATCCGAGTATCTTTTCTATGGGCTTCCATTCACGATCATCCTGCATGGCATTTTGTCGTGGCAGAGCAAGAACCACTATTCACAGATCTGGACCGAGATCTATGAATCTCTATTTTGCGTCCCTGCCTTTGGTCGCCTGGCTCGCATGATCCGGAATCCGATGGGCCACATCGGCAGCCTGGTGACCAACAAAGATACCGTAAGAAATCGTCAAAGCATAGATTTAGGGCTGGCTTGGCCACTGCTGGTCTATCTGCCGATCTTCGCTGTGACATTGGTCGTGCGCTACGGCTTGCCATTGATTGATCCGAGCTGGATGCGCTCCTCCTTCGAGGGGGAAGAAGTAATGCTTGCCTGGAATGTTTACAACGCGACTGTTGTTTTTGTCTGTGTAATGGCTTGTATCGATCTACCCGTGCGGCGCAAGCACGATCGTTTTCCGCTGGAAACGATTGCCTGCCTTCGGATCGGCTCTCAAGTCGCTTGGGGAGTGACCCGGGATCTTTCGGAAGGTGGCCTGTCTATGGTTCTGATCGACTCCATGATTACTTCGGATGGCAAAGATGCAGTGGTGGAGCTGCCCCAGGGAAAGCTGACACTACCCTCTAAGGTTTTAGGGCAGAGACGCCATAAGGGTTATTCAGTGCTACGCCTTGGCTTCCTACCGCTATCAACGGAGCAGGAGGCGGCCCTGATCCATCTGCTTTACAACGAACATGTCTGGTTTCATAAGTTAAAACGCGTTGGAATTATCGATTCCTTTCTGATTATGATTGGGAGTGCCTGGCGGGCGGAGCCCTTGGTCAGACGCTTTCGCTAGCAATTGTTTTCCGTAGTCAGCTGGCTCATCGGCGGCTACAGGGCCGCCTAAAAGTCTGTCCCAGTAGCTCTTTGAGGGTCTGTCAGCATTGGGTTTGGTCGGTGTCTTTCACCGCTCCAAATGCCCACTACCCTCTCTGCTGTCGTCGATCAGGCCGCAACGGATGGCCTGATCTGCGGCCGCGACGCCCAGCTGGGTGAGGACGCTCATCCCTGCGCCAACCAGATCGGGGCGCTGGTGTTTACCTTCCTGCGCACCGTAGTGATGAACCTGCTGCGCCGCGCCGGCTATCGCTCGATCCGCCAGGGGCTCCGGGAGTTCGCCTACGACATCCAAGGGATGCTCGCGTTGGGCGGAGTGACCACAGCCGAAGCCAGGCCTTGAGCACACAATTCGGCAGCCCTCTCGGCGGCTGCGGGTGGTCTCGATGGGCATCGCCTCCGCATACCTTTGGGGGAGGTCGGCTGGACAGACCCATTGGGCAGGTTGAGGCCGCTGACGGGGTTCGTTGTTCAGGGTTGGCTGAGCATCGCGGCCACCCGTTGATCGGCATCGTGCACGGCCAGCCGCTCCATGGCGGCGCCCATGCCGACCAGGGGATCACTGGCGGCCGCCGTCGCCCGTAGGCGTGGGCCCAGCAGGCGCCAGAGGGTGCGCTCGAGGGCCGGCTCGCCGGGGGGGTGCTGCCACACGATCACGGCGGCCCCGATTTCGGCAGCGGCAGCGGCGTTGACGTCCTGGTGGCGGTCGGCGGCGGCCGGATAGGGCACCAGGACTGCCGGAGTGCCGCACACGGCCAGCTCACTGAGGGCGCCGGCGCCGCTGCGGCTGATGGCCAGGTCCGCGTGCTGCAGCAGGCCGGGGATGTCGTCGCTGAAGGGGCGTTCCACCGCGCCAGCGGGCAGCGGCTGGCCGGTGTCGGGATCGTTGCGGCCGGTGAGGTGCACAATCCGCACCCCTGCAGCCGTGAGCTTGGGCAGCAGGGGACGCACCATCTGGTTGAGCCCGACGGCCCCCTGGCTGCCTCCCATCACCAGCAGCAGGGGGCCAGGGCCCGGCGGCACCCAGGCGGGCAGGGGGGCGGCATCCAGGAAGGCTTGTCGCACCGGCGTGCCCGTCACCACCGGCCTGCAGCGGGGCAGGCGGGCGGCGGCCTGGGGCAGTCCCACCGCTACCTGGCTGCAGAGACGGCCGAGCAGGCGGGTCACCTTGCCGGGCACGGCATTGCTCTCGTGCAGCACCACCGGCACGCCGCACCACCGGGCCGCCAGGATCGCTGGGGCGGCGATGTAGCCGCCGCTGGTGAACACCGCGTCGATCTGTTCGCGGCGGATCAGCCGCCGCACCGATCGGGTGGCCTGCAGCAGCTGCAGCAGGTTGAGCAGCCGCCGCAGCCCCTGGCCCTGCAGCCCGCCGGCCCGCACGGTGTGCAGTGGATAGCGGCTGGGCACCAGCTGGCGCTCCAGCCGGTCGGGTACCCCCAGCCACTGCACGCTCCAGCCGGGGGGCATGGCATCGGCCACCGCCAGGGCGGGGAACAGGTGGCCGCCGGTGCCGCTGGCAGCGATCAGGAGCCTGGGCATGGGCGGCAGGAGCGCACCCATTGGAGCGCGTCTTGTGGAGCGCGCCTAACTTATAAGCGGTTTCCGCCGCCCTGATGCTGCGCCCCCAGCCGTCGAGCCGAATCTTGCCCTGCTCCCTGTCCGGACGCCGTGCGCTGGCCTGCGGGGCGGTTGGCCTGGCCGCCCTGTTGGGCGGAGTCCTGCCGGGCGCGGCGGCGGCCGGGCCCAGCGCGGTCCAGTTGCAGGCCCTGGAGGCTGCCCTGAATGGCACCGGCGAGCTCGCGGCCGTGCTGGAGAACGGTCCGGGCCTCGATGTCACCCTGGTGGAGTTGCGCCGTCGCAGCCTGGTGCGTCAGTTCCCCGATGCCCGCTGGCAGCTCAGCCCTGGTCAGACGCTGCGCGATGGTCGCAGCACCGTGCAGCTTCAGGTCACGGGCAGCCGCCAGGACGGGCCCACGCAGTACCGGCTCGTGGCCCAGCAGCAGCTGGTTCTCAGCAGCAGTGATGGCCCCGGTGGCCGCATCAATGGTCAGTCCGTGATCCGTGAGCAGACCCTGCTACGCAGCGGTGAGGCCAACCTGCCGGTCAGCCTGCAGATTCCCGATGCGGTGCTCACAGGCCAGCGCTACGACGTGGACGTGCTGTTCGATGAGCCCCTGGAGGGCGCCATCGCTGCTGGCGGTCTGGTGGCCCTCACCGGCCAGCAGGTGACTGCCCTCGAGAGCCCCGAATTGCAACTGGGGGCCCTGGGCGGCGGCGGCCTGTTCAAGTCGGTCCAGGCCCCCTTCACCCCTGGTTCCCAGACCTGGGCGATTCTGTTGGTGCATCCCAAGGGCATCGTCAGTGCCACCAAACGGGTGCTGGTGGTGGTCGACAAGACCCAGCTGAATCCCTGATCCCGCCCGTATCAGGGCCCGTCCGCTCAGGTACCCGTCAGCGCAGGTCGCTGGGCACCAGGTAGCCCTTGCCGCCGCGATCCAGCCGATCGAAATGACGCTGCAGGTAGGCGTTGGTGCGCACTTCATCGCGCTCCAGCCGCCCATCCGCGTTGCGATCGAGTTGCAGGAACAGCTGGCCCAGTCGCTGTTGGTACTGCTGCACTTCATCCGCCGCCTGGCTCGGCAAGCTGGCACTGCCCATGAGGGCCAGCAGCAAGGCACCAGCCAGGGCCCCCGCAGCACGCTCGCACCGTGGGATGCGTGGGATGGGGGGCGCTGAGGTGGGAACGGGGATGCACATGGGTGCAGGCTATGCAGCCCCACCCGGCCCGTTGTGGCCAGATCCCGTGCAAGCTGTGACCAGATCTTTCCGAGCGGGCAGGCCATGGCTCCGGGGCAGAGCATCTGGGTGGTCGACGACGACCCCGAGCTGCGGCGGATGGTGGGCACCTACCTGATCGACCAGGGCTACGACGTGCGCTGCCTGGCCGATGGGGCCCAGCTGATGGCGAGGCTGGGCTCTCAGCGCCCTGATCTGGTGGTGCTGGATCTGATGCTCCCCGGCGACGATGGCCTCACCCTGCTGCGGCGGCTGCGCGACGGCGGTGACGATCTGCCGGTGGTGATGCTCACCGCCAAGGGGGACGCGGTGGACCGCATCATCGGCCTGGAGCAGGGCGCCGACGATTACCTCGCCAAGCCGTTTTTGCCGCGGGAGCTCACCGCCCGCATCGAGGCGGTGCTGCGCCGCCGGGTGGTCCTGCCGGCCGGCACACCCCTGGCCGAAGGCGAACGGGTGTCGATCGGCGAACAGGTGCTCGACCTGGCGGCCCGCACCTTGGAACGCCCCAGCCTGGACCAGGCGGCGTGCCTCACCGTGCTCACCTCCGGTGAATTTGCGTTGCTGGCCGCCTTCGTGCGCCATCCTCACCGCCCCCTCTCGCGCGAGCGGCTGGTGGAGCTGGCCCGCGGTCCCGAGTCGGTCACCGACAGCCGCAGCATGGATGTGCAGGTGTCGCGGCTGCGCAAGCTGGTGGAACCCGATCCCGGCCGCCCCCGCTATCTGCAAACGGTGTGGGGCTACGGCTACGTGTTTGTGCCCGATGGCCAGCCTCGCAGCCGTTAGGGTCGCCCTGCGCTACGGGCTGGCGGGGCTGGGGGTGGCCCTGCTCAGCACCGTGCAGTTGCAGGTGCTGCTGGCCGAGCGTCTGCAGCGCGACCGCATCACCCAGCTGGGGCCGGAGGTGCTGTTTCAGGTGCGCCTGGGCGAGCTGGCCCTCGATCGGTTGCCGCCGGAGGCCCTGGCGCGGCTCAGCGGCCTGCCGCTGCGGGTGGGGGCCGGGCCGCCCACCCGCGACGACCATGCCCTGGCGGCCCAGGCGCAGCTGCTGCGCCAGGAGCTCTGCCGCGCGTTGCAGCCTTGCCCCACCGTGCTGCCGGCGGCCGGGCCGCGGCGGGGGGTGTGGGTGCAACTGCTGGCGCCCCTGGAGCCGGTGTGGCTGTTGGCGCCGATCCCGCCCGTCCGACCCTGGCCGCCCGATCCCTGGCTGCTGCTGGTGGGCTTGGGACTGGGCGGCGGCGTGGCCCTGCTGCTGTTTTTCGGGCTGGAGGTGCAAGGCCCGCTGCAACGGCTGCAGCGGGCCTTGGCCGGCGTGGGGTCCGCTGCCTGGCCAGCGGCCCCGCTGGCGGAGCAGGGCACCACGGCGGTGCGCCGGCTCACCGGTCGCTTCAACGCCATGGTGCGGCGGCTGGAGGGCGCCGAGCAGGAGCGGGCGGTGATGCTGGCCGGCGTTGCCCACGACCTCAACAGTCCGATCACCCGGTTGCGCCTCCGGCTCGGTCTGGCCGGCCTGGCGGTAACTGATCTGCAGCAGGCCGAAGCGGATCTGGTGGCCCTGGAGCGGATCACCAGCCAGTTTCTGCTGTTTGCCGGTGGCGGCGACCACGAGCCGGCCGTGGCGGTGCCCTTGGAGCAGCTGCTGGCGGAGTCGGCCGCGGGCCTCGATGCCGACACGCTGGCACTGGATCTGCAGCCCCTGGTGCGGGTGGTGCAGCCGGTGGCGCTGGCCCGGGCCGTGGCCAACCTGATCGACAACGCCCGCCAGTACGGGGCGCCGCCGTTGCGGCTGGAGCTGCGCGAAGCAGAGCCCCTGGGACAGGGGTTTCGCATCGTGCTCCGGGATCAGGGCGGAGGCATCGATGCCGCGCACTGGCAGCAGGCGCTGATGCCCTTTCAGCGGCTGGATGCCGCCCGCGGCGGTAGCGGCCACAGCGGTTTGGGGCTGGCGATCGCCAACCGGGTGGCGCAGGCCCATGGCGGGGGGCTGGAGCGCGTGGAGAGCAATGGCGACGGCTTCGGCATCGCCCTCTGGGGGCGCTCCAGAAGCCAGGTGGAGCCCTGAATCGGCCGGGTCGCGCTGGGCGTCTGTCGGATTTGGTCACAGGTTGGCGGCAGTTCGGTCGCAGATCGCTTGTTCGCCCGCCGCACAGTGCGGGAGTGACAGCCACGGCTGCCATTCCTCACCCACCTCTGCCACACCTCACCCACCGCAGATCCATGACCTCTCTCCCCTTTCCTCGCCTGGCCCTGATGCTGGGACTGCTGGGCGTCGGCGCCGTCAGTGCCGGTACCGCCCTGGCCAACCCCACGTGGCCTGGGGGCGTCGTCAGCCCCTGGCGCCCCAATCCGGGTCTTCAACTGGGCTGGGTTGAGGCCCAGCGGGCCTGGGCCGACCAGTCGTACCGGCAGACCCAGCGGCGGCTGGATCAGTTGGAGCAGTGCCTCGGCCGGGCTCGCCAGCGCTGGGACAACGACCAGTGCCTGCGCCGCGATGCGCAGGCCCGAGAGCGCCAGTGGCAGCGCGACCAGCAGGAGTGGCAGGCCCTGATGCGCCGCGAGGACGCCACCGCCCAGTTGCACTGGCGTCCCGGCCTCGGCATTTGATCGCTTCTCCCTTCCCCCTCGCAACCCGTCCCATGCGCTTCTTATCCCTTCCCCTCGTCCTGGCTGGCCTGCTCGGCAGCGCCGGCCTCGCTCCCGCTGCCGCCCTGGCCTACCCCAACGCTGGCCCCCGTTACAGCTACGACAGTTATGGGCCGCCTCCCAGCCCGACCTATGCGCCCCTGCCGGTGAATCCCTATGGCTACAACAACGCCTACGGCAGCTACAACAACAACGCAGGTCGCTATCCCAATAGCTACGGCTACCCGATTGCCTCAGAACCGACCCCTTATGCCCCGGCGCCTGTGCGCAGCTGCAATCGCGGCACCGTGCTGACCGGCGCTGCCATTGGCGGTGGACTGGGGGCCATCTTGGCGACCAACTCCCGCAACCGCCTCTGGAGCCTGCCCATTGGTGCTGCCATGGGTGGCATCCTGGGCGGTGTGATGTCCGGTTGCTGAGGCCTGGAGCTGTGTTCTGAGCAGTTCTCTCAGCTGTTTCCAGAGCCGTTTTCAGAGGTGTTTTGTGTTGATTGATCGCACCGAACGTGATTGCACCGAACGTGATCGCGCGGAACACGTCCTGCCAACCCATCCCAAAAGGTGCCACTCCCACCCCCTCATTCCCATAACCATCCCCCTGTTAAACGTCATGTTCAACAACCTCAAGAGACGCCCTTTCTCCATTCCGCTGGCGGGCGCCTTGCTGATCCTGGGGGCCAGCCAGGCTGGCGGCGGTGCGGCTCTGGCCAACCCGGAGCGCCGCGAAGCGATGCAGCGCCAGCAGGCCGAAGCGATGAGCCGCCTCAGCACCAGCCAGCGGCAGCAGTATTTCGCTGCCCGCCGCGCCCTGGAGCAGCGCAGCGCCAGCCAGCGCCTGGAGCAACTCAGCCAGGCGGAACGCTGCATCGTGCCTGCCCGTGACCGGGCTGCCGTGGAGAGCTGCCAGCGCAGCCAGCAGCAACAGGCCATGCAGCAGCGGCGCCAACAGATGGCGGATCTGGCTGAGCTGCGGCGCCGTTTCGGCCTGCCCGGCTGGGGCAAGGAAGGCGGACAACCAAAACCAGCCCCATGACAAGGCCAGCTCCATAAAAAAGCAGGGGGCCTGGGCCCCCTGCTTGGCCTGATCAGATCCTGCTCGGATCAGGCTTCATCAAGTGCCGCCACGCCGGGGAGCACCTTGCCTTCCAGCAGCTCCAGGCTGGCTCCGCCGCCGGTGGAGATGTGCGACATCTTGTCGGCCACACCCACCTTCTCCACGGCGGCCACGGAGTCGCCGCCGCCGATGATCGTGCAGCAGCCCTTGGCGCTGAGGTCGGCCAGGGTGTGGGCGATGCCGTTGGTGCCGGCCGCAAACTTGTCGAACTCGAACACGCCCATGGGGCCGTTCCAGATCACTGTCTGGCAGTCGGCCAGGGCCTCCTGGAAGGCCTTGATCGAGTCGGGTCCGATGTCCAGGCCCATCCAGCCGTCAGGGATGGCGTTGATGGACACGGTCTGGCTGTTGGCGTCGGGGGCGAAGTTGTCAGCCAGCACAACATCGGTGGGCAGCAGCAGTTGCACGCCCTTGGCGGCCGCCTTGGCCTCGAGCTCCTTGGCCAGCTCCAGCTTGTCCTCTTCCACCAGGCTCTTGCCCACCGCCAGGCCGCGGGCCTTGTAGAAGGTGAAGATCATGCCGCCGCCGATCAGCACCTTGTCGCACTTGTCGATCAGGGCCTCGAGCACGCCGATCTTGGAGCTCACCTTTGAGCCGCCCACGATCGCCGCCAGCGGACGCTTGGGCTCATCGATGGCGCCCTGCAGGTACTGCAGCTCCTTCTCCATCAGGTAGCCGGCCACGCTGGGGTGCAGGGCCTTGGTCACGCCCTCGGTGGAGGCGTGGGCGCGGTGGGCTGCGCCGAAGGCGTCATTCACGTACACATCGGCGAGGGCCGCCAGCTGGGCGGCAAAGCCGGGATCATTCTTCTCCTCCTCGGCGAAGAAGCGCACGTTCTCGAGCAGCACCACATCGCCCTCGGCCATGGCGGCCACCTTGGCTTCGGCATCGGGGCCGATGCAGCTGTCGGTCTTGACCACGGGCTTGCCTAGCAGTTCAGCCAGACGGGCGGCCACGGGGGTGAGGCGCATGCCCTCGTTCACCTGGCCCTTGGGACGGCCGAAGTGGGCGGCCAGGATCACCTTGGCGCCTTTGCCGGCCAGATCGTTGATGGTGGGCAGGGCGGCGCGGATCCGGGTGTCATCGGTGATGGCGCCGGCGTCGTCGAGCGGTACGTTGAAGTCGACCCGCACCAGCACGCGCTTGCCGCGGAGCTCATCGGCCGAAAGGCTGGCCAGGGATCGCTTCGCCATGGGTGTATTGGAATTGCGCAATTGCCGGGGGAGGTTAGCCCCCCTGCCGCTCCTCCAGCCCCCGGATGTCGGATTTCCGCCAACCGACCGCCCTGGCCGGATCCCAAACCGCCCTCCAGACTGAAACCACCCCCTGCCTGGGCCCAGCCTTCGGTCATCGCTCCATGTTTGACACCGTTCTCTTTCCCATCGACCAGAGCCGCCAGGCGATGGACACGGCGGCGGTGGCCCTGAAACTGGCCCGGCAGCACGCCAGCACCCTGGTGCTGTTGTCGGTGGTGGAGCCCGGCCAGGACGACCCCGCGGCGGTGGCGGAGCTGCTGCAGCAGGCGCGGGCCCGCTTTGAAGAGGCCGGAGTCACCTGTCAGGTGATCGAGCGGGAGGGCAAGCCGGCCTTTGTGATCGGCGATGTGGCGGATGAGATCAATGCCGATGTGATCGTGATGGGCACCCGTGGCATCGCGATCGAGAGCGACCAGCAGAGCACCGCCGCGCGGGTGATTCAGCTGGCCCCATGTCCGGTGCTGGTGGTGCCTTAGGTGACCCAGCTCAGCGTCAATGCTCCGGCAATTCAGTGGTACCCCGGCCACATCGCCAAGGCGGAGAAGGCCCTCAACGCCAACCTGGCCAAGGTGGACCTCGTGATCGAGGTGCGGGATGCCCGCATTCCCCTGGCCACGTCCCACCCGCGGCTCCAGCGCTGGATCAGCGGCAAGCAGCATCTGCTGGTGCTCAACCGGGTCGACATGATCCCGCCGCCGGTGCGGCAGGCCTGGACCGCCTGGTTCCGGGCCCAGGAGCAGACCTGCTGGTGGTGCGACGCCAAGGCCGGCACCGGTGTGAAACAGCTGCAGCAGGCAGCGATCCGGGCCGGCGCGGCCCTCAATGCCCGCCGCACCGGGCGGGGCATGAAGCCACGGCCGGTGCGGGCCCTGATGTTGGGCTTCCCCAATGTGGGCAAATCGGCCCTGATCAACCGGCTGGTGCGTCAGAAGGTGGTGGACAGTGCTCGCCGCGCCGGCGTCACCCGCAGCCTGCGCTGGGTGCGCCTCGGCCAGGACCTCGACCTGCTCGATGCCCCCGGCGTGCTGCCGCCTCGCCTCGATGATCAGCAGGCCGCCCTGCGGCTGGCCCTCTGCGACGACATCGGCCAGGCCGCCTACGACAACGAGGCTGCCGCCCTGGCCTTCCTGCAGCTGCTCACCCTGCTGGAAGCGTTGCCGGCTGCCGGGGTGCCACCTGCCGTGGTGGAGAAGCGCTACGGCATTCCCCTTGGCCCGCTGGCCGGCGGCGGCCCCGACGTGGAGGGTTGGCTGGCCGCCGCCGCGGCGCGCCACACCAGTGGCGACAGCCTGCGCATGGCCACCAAGTTGCTCGACGATTTCCGCTGCGCCCGTCTGGGGGCCATTGCCCTGGAATTGCCCGCTGCGCAATGAGACCACAATTGTGGTCACAATTCGGACAGGCGATTTTCAGGCAGGAGATTTTCAGGCAGGAGATGCGACTCTTTGTCCGCCTGGATGGTGGCTGGCATGAATAGGGCGCCGGACGCATCAGGCTTCGGGGTCGGCGATGGCGAGCTGCTGACACTCACCTACCCCAAGCCGCTGCCGATGCGGCTGGACCGTTGGTTGGTGGCCGAGCGGCCGGAGCAGAGCCGCGCCCGGATTCAGAAGTTCATCGAGGCTGGCTATGTGCGGGTGAACGGCGTGACCGGCCGGGCCAAGACGCCGCTGCGGGAGGCCGACACGGTGGAGCTGTGGATGCCGCCGCCCGAGCCGCTCCCCTACCTGGTGGCCCAGGAGATGCCGCTGGATGTGCTGTTTGAAGACGCGCACCTGATCGTGCTCAACAAGCCCGCCGGCCTCACGGTGCATCCGGCGCCGGGCAACAGGGACGGCACCTTGGTGAACGGTCTGTTGCACCACTGCCCCGACCTGCCGGGCATCGGCGGTGAGCTGCGGCCTGGCATCGTGCACCGCCTCGACAAGGACACGACCGGCTGCATCGTCGTGGCCAAGAGTCAGGAGGCCCTGGTGAAGCTGCAGGTGCAGATCCAGAAGCGGATCGCCTCCCGTCAGTATCTGGCGGTGGTGCACGGCCAGCCGTCGGCCGATTCCGGCACGATCGTGGGCGCGATCGGCCGCCATCCCGCCGATCGCAAGAAATACGCCGTGGTGCACGACGACACCGGCCGCCATGCCTGCACCCATTGGCGCCTGGTGGAGCGACTGGGCGACTACGCCCTGCTGCGCTTCAAGCTCGATACCGGCCGCACCCACCAGATCCGGGTGCACTGCGCCCACATGGGTCATCCGATCGTGGGCGATCCGGTGTATTCCCGCTGCCGCAAGTTGCCGATCGAGCTGCCGGGACAGGCGTTGCATGCGGTGCAGCTCGGCCTCGATCACCCGATCAGCCGCGAGCGGCTGGTTTGCGAGGCGCCGCTGCCGGAGGTGTTTGAGCGGTTGCTGGCGGTGCTCAGGCGACGCTCGGCAGCCGCGGGCACGCCTCCACCAGCATGCGGGTGATCGCGGCCTGGGGATCGGCCAGCAGCCTCGAGCCGGGACCCTCCTCCACGATCTTTCCGCCTTCCAGCACGATCACCCGGTGGCAGAAACCACTGGCCACCGACAGGTCGTGGGTGACGAACAGCATGCCCAGCCCCAGCCGCTCCTGCAGCTGGCGCAGCAGGGCCAGGACGTCGGCCTGCACCTCGGCATCCAGCATGCTCACGCTTTCGTCGCAGAGCAGCACCTTGGGGTCGAGCACCAGGGCCCGGGCGATGGCCACCCGCTGCTGCTGGCCGCCCGAGAGCTGGCGGGGCAGGCGGTTTTCGAAGGCTTCCGGAGGGGTGAGCCCTACGGCACTGAGCAGGTCGCGGGCCCGCTGGCGGGCCTGGCCGCGGCTGGCCAGACCGTGGATCAGCAGCGGATCGGCGATGGCCTCGCCCACGGCCATCTGGGGGTTGAGGCAGGCCAGGGGGTCCTGAAACACCATCTGGATGCCGCGCCGCGCCTGCCGCAGGGCCCGGCCGCGCAGGCTCAGCAGGTTGCGGCCCTCCAGGCGCACGCTGCCGCCCCGCACCGGTGCCAGCCCCATCAGGGCCCGGCAGAGGGTGCTCTTGCCGCAGCCGGAGGCCCCCACCAGGCCGATGGTCTCGCCCGGCTGCAGCCGCAGGCTCACCCCGTCGACCGCCTTCAGCCAGCGGGCTTCCCAGGGCAGGGACGGCAGGGCGTGCCAGCTGCGCAGCTCCTCCAGCTCCAGCAAGGTGGCGGCGGGCGGCGGCGGGGGACTCTGGGCGCCTTCCCGTTCCCGCGCCTTGGCCACCAGTCGCTGGGCCAGGGGGGAGGCCGGGGCGGTGAGCAGCTGCTGAGCCGCGGCCTGCTCGATCAGCCGGCCCTGATCCAGCACGGCGATCTGGTCGCACCAGCGGCCCGCCATCGCCAGGTCGTGGCTGATCAGCAGCAGGGCGCTGCCCGCAGCGCTGCAGAGTTCGCTGAGCTCAGCCATCACCTGACCGGCCACGGCCACATCCAGGCTGGTGGTGGGTTCGTCGGCGATCACCAGGGGCGGTTGCAGGGCCATGGCCAGGGCGATCGCCAGCCGCTGGCGCATGCCGCCGCTGAACTCATGGGGGTAGCTGCCATAGCGGTCCGCCCTGATGCCCACCCGCTCCAGCAACTGTTCGGCTTGCTCCCGCACCTGGCGACGCTGCCACTGGGGACGGTGGGCCGCCAGGGTGTCGCCCAGGTGGTCGCCGATCGTGAGCAGCGGGTTGAGCCGGGTCATCGGGTCCTGGAACACCAGGCCCACCGCTTCGCCGCGCAGCTGCCGCAGGGCGGCCCGCCGCAGCCGGCTGGGGTCCTGCCCCCCCAGCAGCAGCCCGCCGCTGCACAGGCTGCCCGGGGGCAGCAGCTGCAGCACCGCCCGGGCCACGGTGCTTTTGCCGCAGCCGGAGGGGCCCACCAGGGCGAGCCGCTCGCCTGGGCTCAGGCGGAGCGTCAGCCCATCGAGAGTGGGGCGCTCCGCACCGGGATAGCGCACCACCAGGTTGTCGATCGCGAGCACCGGCCTGGTCATGGCCACCAGCTTGGATCCCGTTGGATCCGCAGACCAGCACATCGGCGGTTTGGTGACGGCCGCTGCATACGATGAGGGAACTCCGCAGGGTGGAATGCTCAGGGCGGTTCCTGATCTGGACGCAAACGCCGTGGCTGTTTCAGTCGCGGCTGCTCCACCTGCCCGTGGGCCCGCGCCGGAGAGCCAAGCCCTGGGGCGCCGTCCCATCCGTACCCCCGCCGACTACGGCGTGCCCCTGCCCGAGTGGTTGCAGCGCTGCATCGAGCACGTGCCGCCGGGGCAGGGGGGGGGCTGCCCGACCGATGCCGAGGCCCTGCTGGCCTCAGCCTTCGACTTTGCTTACCAGCTCCACGAGGGCCAGTACCGGGCCAGCGGTGAGCCCTACATCATTCACCCGGTCGCTGTTGCTGATCTGCTGCGCGACATCGGCGCGAGTGCCGGTGTGATCGCTGCCGGGTTCCTTCACGACGTGGTGGAAGACACCGACGTGACGCCGGAGGAGATCGAGCAGCACTTCGGAGCTGAGGTGCGGGCCCTGGTGGAAGGGGTCACCAAGCTCGGCGGCATCCACTTCACCAACCACACCGAGGCTCAGGCCGAGAACCTGCGCCGCATGTTTCTGGCGATGGCCAGCGACATCCGCGTGGTGCTGGTGAAGCTGGCGGATCGTCTCCACAACATGCGCACCCTTGGTGCGCTCAAGCCCGAGAAGCAGCTGCGGATCGCCCGGGAGACGCGGGAGATCTACGCCCCCCTGGCCAATCGCCTCGGCATCGGCCGGCTCAAGTGGGAGCTGGAGGATCTGGCCTTCAAGATCCTTGAGCCCGAGGCCTATCGGGATGTGCAGCAGCAGGTGGCCACCAAGCGCAGCGAGCGCGAAGAGCGGCTTGCGGTCACGGTGCAACTCCTGCGTGATCGCCTGGCGGCCGTGGGCCTGGCGACCTGCGAGGTGAGCGGCAGGCCCAAGCACCTCTACGGCATCTGGAGCAAGATGCAGCGCCAGCAGAAGGCGTTCCACGAGATCTTCGACGTGGCTGCCCTGCGGATTCTCTGCCCGAATCTTGAGAGCTGTTACCGGGCTCTGGCGGTGGTGCACGACACCTTCCGGCCGATCCCCGGGCGCTTCAAGGACTACATCGGCCTGCCCAAGCCCAACGGTTACCAATCCCTGCACACCGCGGTGATCGGCCGTCATCGGCCGATCGAGGTGCAGATCCGCACCACCGACATGCACCAGGTGGCTGAGTACGGCATCGCGGCCCACTGGAAATACAAGGAGGGCGGCTCCCCCGCGGCATCCGGTGCCGATGCGGAGCGGTTCAACTGGTTGCGGCAGCTGGTCGACTGGCAAAAGGACGACGGCGGTACCGACAGCAGCGACTTCCTGCGCTCCATCAAGGAGGACCTCTTCGATGAGGAGGTGTTCGTGTTCACCCCCAATGGCGATGTGGTGGGCCTGCGCAAGGGTTCCACTGCGGTGGATTTCGCTTACCGGATCCACTCGGAGATCGGCAACCACTGCCAGGGGGTGCGCATCAACGATCGTCTCTGTCCCCTCGCCACCCCCCTGCAGAACGGCGACTTCGTGCAGGTGATCACCGCGAAAACGGCGCACCCGAGCCTGGATTGGCTCAACTTCGTGGCCACGCCCACCGCCCGCAATCGCATCCGTCACTGGTACAAGCAGAGCCATCGCGAGGAGAACATCCAGCGCGGCACGGAACTGCTGGAGCGTGAGCTGGGCCGGGATGGCTTCGATGCCCTGCTCAATGGGGAGGCGATGGCCAAAGTGGCTCGCCGCTGCAACCTCACCGGCACCGAAGATCTCCTGGCGTCCCTGGGGTTCGGCGGGGTCACCCTGCACCAGGCGCTCAACCGCCTGCGCGAGGAACTGCGCCTGGCCAGTACGGCCGCTGCCCCCGTGCCCAGCAACGAGCAGGTGGCGGCCAGTGTGGTGGCCGCCCATGCGGGCCATGCCGACTGGCAGGGGAGCGGCACGGGCGGCGCCAGTCCGATCCTTGGCCTCGAGGGCCTGGACTACCGGTTGGGAGGCTGCTGCAGTCCCCTGCCCGGCGAGCCGATTCTCGGAGCTGTGGCCCTTGGCAACCACGGCATCACCATCCACCGCCAGGATTGCTCCAATGTGGACCAGGTGCCGGCCGAGCGGCGTCTGCCGGTGCGCTGGAATTCGGCCACTGATGCCCGACCGCGCCGCTATCCGGTGCAGTTGCGCATTGAGGTACTTGATCGGGTTGGCGTCCTCAAGGACATCCTCACCCGCCTCTCGGACCACCGCATCAACGTGAGTGATGCGCGGGTGCGCACCAATCCCGGTAAGCCCGCTCGCATCGATCTGCGGGTGGAGCTCGACAGTGCCAGCCAGCTGGCCAACACCATCAACCAGATCCGCTCGATGGCGGATGTGCTCGACATCGCCCGCACAGGGATCGGCTGACGGCCTACGGCTTGGCTGAACGCCTACGGCAGGGTGAAGCCGCCGGTGTTCAGGTGCTTCAGATCGAGCATCACCAGCGTCACCCATCCCAGCAGGGCGAGGCCGCCAATGGAGCCCAAAACCAGCAGCAGGCCGGACAGTGCCGACCGCGAGGATCCCTTGCCGTCCGCCACAGGCCCACGTTGATGGAGTTTGATCCTCGCACCACACGTGAGGACTCTCCCCAGGGTTGCCGGGTTCCTGGCCTGGATGCCGGTCGGGCATCACCCATCACAACCGGCGCCTGCTGCTGCGGCGTTTGGGCTTGGTTGTCGAGCTGTCGCACCACTCGGGTGGGGCAGACCCGATCGAGGCCACCGAGCTCCCTGAACCCGTTGCCCTCACCCTGCAGCGCTGGAATCCGCCGGGGTGCCGATCCGGTCGGTGATCGAGGCAATCACAGGCATTCAGAGGTGAGCGCCTGTCTGATCGTTGTTGATGTTGATCCACCGTCATCCCCCACGTCATTGAACCCCGTCACCAGCAGATCTGCTGAATGGGGCTTCTCAATCAGCAGGGGCGGATAAACCAGCGATGGGACCGGTCCCATGTCCACACGTGTTCTTCATCCAAATCCCATGAAAACTCTTGCTTTCATCGCTGACGACAAGGCCGCAGCGATCAACGGTGGCTTCCTCAACACCACCTACTTCCAGCAGAATCAGACTGCCACGTCTGGCTCGGTTGGCAGCCTCTCCATTGGCACGTCTTCGGCCAGCGCCTTCCAGGGCGTCGCTGTCGGTAACACCGGCACAGCCTTTGTGGGTATTGGTGCATTCCGATTCTTCTGAATCTCAGGTGTGATCAGTCAGGCTTGTCTGTTCAGGGTGGCTACATAGTGAATGCCACCACCTCCTGACGGGAAAGCCATCTTGATAGCCGCCTGCGCAAGCGGGCGGCTTTTTTGCTTGAGGCATTGGCTTGCGCTTGATGCCACGATCTTCCTCATTAGTTTGCGGCGTTTGGATCCGCATATGCGGCAGATGTGAGGGCTCTCCACTCTTGAAAGGATGGCCTGACTGAATAGACTGATTTGTCCAACCTTGCCAGTTTAAAACTGGTGTTTGCAATGTATTCATTGGTCTCGATTGATGATCGTCAGTCTGCGTGTCTTTCGGGGGGCAGGGCGCCCTCGCGATTTGCGGGGTTGCAGTTGTTTGGCTGGTTGACAGGGGCAGGCGGGCAGACGTCAGGCTTCACGCAGAATGGCTTGGCGAACGTCATTAATGTCGGCAACACTGGCACTTCGGTTGTCAGTATCGGCGCAATCTATCTGTAGCCATTGCGACGCACCTGCAGCGCCTGATGCAGCCGCATCGTGCGCAGGTGCGTCCGCGCGCTCGCTGCTATTGACCAGCGCGATGACTGGCAGCGCTGCGGGATTGGTTGGCGGCTTTGATACCCCCAGGCTCCTGCGAAAGGGTTTAACCACAGGCGGATACAGCCGTCACGACCGCTACAGCGGCTCGGCTGGGGCCCCCTTACAACCATTCCATCCCCCGCGTGCCACGCCATGACCTCCGAGCAAGCGGCTCAACTGATCGACGAGACCCTCGACCTGGTGCATCAGCGGCTTCAGGATCTGCAGTCCCAGGCCCTGTCCCGGGAGCAGCACGCCCTGGCCGAGGAGTTCCGGGAGTGGCGCCACCCGGTTGGTGGCCACATCGACCTGATGGTGTTTCCGGGGTTGGCCAGTTCCTGATCGGGGCTGGTCGAAGAAGGTGCGGCTCACCCTGGTGCCGGCCGCAGGCGGCGGCCCAGGGGCGGTGGGGGTTGAAATGGATGGATGCGCCTCAACGACTCCGGAACCACTGAGACCATCGCGGCCATCGCCACAGCGGTGGCCCCGGGCGAGGGCAGTGTGGCGATCGTGCGGATTTCAGGGCCCGCGTCCGAGGCCATCGGCCGGCAGCTGTTTGTTGCCCCTGGCCAGCAGAGCTGGGACAGCCATCGGGTGCTTTACGGCCACGTGGTGGATCCGATCGGTGGTGAGCGTGTCGATGAGGCCCTGTTGCTGCTGATGCGGGCACCGCGCAGCTTCACCCGCGAAACCGTGGTGGAGTTGCACTGCCATGGCGGCCTGGTGGCGGTGCAGCGGGTGCTGGATCTGGTGCTGGCGGCCGGCGCGCGGCGGGCCCTGCCCGGCGAATTCAGCCAGCGTGCTTTTTTGAACGGCAGGCTCGACCTCACCCGGGCCGAGGCGATCAGCGAGATGATCACCGCCCGCAGCCGACGGGCTGCCCAGCTGGCGATGGCGGGCCTTGATGGCGGCCTGCAGCTGCGTATCGGCGCTCTGCGGGAGCGGCTGCTGGATCAGCTGGCGGAACTGGAGGCGCGGGTGGACTTCGAGGAAGACCTCCCCCCCCTTGATGGTCCGGCGGTCACAGCGGAGTTAGGGGCGGTGCGGGCTGTGCTGGAGCAGCTGGTCGCCGAAGCGCGCCAGGGGGAGCTGCTGCGCCAGGGCCTGCGGGTGGCGATCGTGGGTCGCCCCAACGTGGGCAAATCCAGCCTGCTCAACCTGCTCAGCCGGCGCCAGCGGGCGATCGTGACCGACCTGCCCGGCACCACCCGTGACCTGCTGGAAAGCGAGCTGGTGCTCGATGGGGTGCCGCTCACCCTGCTCGACACCGCCGGCATCCGCCCCACCAGCGACCGCGTCGAGCAGCTGGGCATTGAGCGCTCCCACCAGGCCTTGGTCGCTGCTGATGCGGTGCTGTTGCTGTTTGACCTGGAGGAGGGCTGGACCTTGGCGGACGGGGCACTGCGCCAGCTGGTTCCCGCCGGGGCCGTGCTTCTGGTGGCGGGCAACAAGGCCGATGCCGCGGGACTGCCGGTGGGCCTGGTGCCGTCCGGCGACGTTGCGCGGGCTCCGGCGGATGTGACCTTCAGCGCCCTCAGTGGAGAGGGGCGCGACGAGCTGGTGGCGGAGCTCCTGCGCCGCTGCGGAGCCGGCTCCCTCGAAGGGGTGCAGGTGGCCCTCAATGCCCGCCAACGGGACCTGGCCGCTGCAGCAGCCCTGAGCCTGGGGGCGTCTCTTGACGCTGCGGCCCAGCAGCTGCCCTGGGATTTCTGGACGATCGACCTGCGGGCTGCTGTGCGGGCCCTGGGGGAGATCACCGGTGAGGAGGTCAGCGAGGCGGTGCTGGATCGGGTGTTCGCCCGCTTCTGCATCGGCAAGTAGCCGGCAAAGTGGATCGGTGATCGCCTCGGATGAATGGACCGGCGTCGTGCGCTGCTCGCGGTGTCGGCTCTGATGGCAGGGTTGGCTGCGGCCCGACCGGCTGCAGCGGCGTCGCCTCCGGCCCCGGCCGCTCTGCGTCAGTGCCTGCCGCCGGCCCAGGGAACCTTTGTGGTGCTGGGTAACGGTCAGCACCGGGACGAGCCCACTGCCTTGCTGATGCAGGAGCGTTGGTTGCCCGATGGACGCATCGAGGGGGTGCGCTACCTGCGTGAAGGGCGCCGTTTTCGCGAAGATCGCTACGGCGGCCAGGTGAGGGCCGACGCCAACTGCTGGGCCGTGGTGGAGCGCCAGAGCTCAGTCGCTGTGAAGGGTGAGTCGGGTGCCATGGGCGAAGTCGTGGCCCTGGATCAACAGGGTCGGCCGCGGGTCTCCCTGGGGGGCACCCAGCGAGGTGCTCTCGTTGCGCTATGTCGCCCAGGCACCGGGCGCGTGCCGGCCGGGGCAGCTCGATGGCCTGGTCACCAGCCAGCAGCAGGGCCAGAGTTGGATGGGCGGTCGCTGGCAGCCCAATGCTGTGGTGCAGCGGGAGTGGTGGCGGGCAGGCGCAGTGCAGGGCCTGGCGGTGTCGAGCTATGCCGGCCTCCAGGACAAGGTGACCTACACCGGCAGCCTGCAGCTGGGCAGCGACTGCCTGGGCCGCATGACCCAACGCGATGCGGCAGGCACCACCTACAACTACCGGGTGGTGGTGCTCGCCAATGGCGGAGGCTACGTCTACCTGCAGACGGATCCCGACGACCTCACCCTCGGCCTGCTGCAGCATCAGCGCTGAGGCCGCACCCCCCAGTGGGCGGTGAAGAACACCAGGGCCATCACGCCGTAGCCCAGGGCCCAGTTGCGGCCCACCCCCCAACCCAGCTGCAGCACGGTGTCGGAGCTGGTGAACTGCCAGGCGTGGATGACGCCGAACCAGGCCAGCACGGCCGCGATGCTGGCGCAGGCCGCCGCCGCCAGCAACCGGGCCTCAATCACATACACCAGCATCCCGGCCAGCAGCATCGCCGCGATGATCTGGCCCTGTTCGAGGGCGAAGGCCCCGGCGGCCCACACATCGGCCTGGGCGAGCGGCGCCAGCAGCTGGGGGCCAAAGGGGTTGGCGGCGGTGCCGCTGCCACCAGCCCGAAGCCCCGCCTTGAGCATCAGGGCCCCCCAGCCGGCCAGCCCCGGCAGCAACCCGAGTGCCACCGCAGGAGCATGACGCGCCGGTGTGACCTGGAAGGCCTGGGCGGCGATCACCAGACCGATGTACAGCACGATCGCCATGCCCGCTTCGATCGGCACCAGTTGGCCGATCACCCCGAACAGGCCCAGCAGGCAGCCGGCACCCATCACCACACCGTTGAGCCAGGAGTAGCCGATGCGGGCCCCCATCGCCTTCCAGCCCGGGTGGCCGATGTAGATCGTGGTGGGGAAGCAGGAGCCGAGGATGGCGGCGGCCAGGGTGCCGAAGCCATTGATCAGCATCGCGCTGCGCACCGGATAGCGATCCCCCGCCGCCTCGGCGCTTTCGAGGTTCTGCAGGGAGCCGATCACGTTGAACAGTCCCATCGGCACGATCACCCCCAACCAGGGCAGCAGCTGGCCGCGGGCCTGCCACAGATCGGCGAGCTGCAGCTGGGGCAGATGCAGGCTGATCAGGGCCGTGCTGCGCTGCCAGCGCACGGGATCCAGGTCGATCAGCCCAGTGGCCCAGGCCAGGGCGATCCCCAGCAGCACCGCCAGCAGTCCAGCGGGCACGGGCCAGCGCACCGGGGCGTAG